>DASXUC010000071.1:0-147023 GCA_036505015.1 bacterium
GCACGGCGGCGACAGCTCACCGCCACGTCGCTCCGCGGCCCTCCACCAGCCCCACGGGAGGGTACGCGCAGAGGTTGGGAACGGACCAGAGGGGATGGCGGCGGGCGAGTGGGGCGGCCCCCGAGCGGAGGTTGGCGGGCGGCAACCCTAGCGCAGGCCGTGAAGCACAGGATCGCCGCACCGATGTCGCGGTCAGCGGAAGAGACCGTCGTGATCCGTAGCTACAGCTTGGCAGGCGAGCGCGGCAGGGAACGTGAGGCCTGCAACGTCAATCCGAGCCGCCCGACTCGCAGCGAGGGGCCGCCCCCGAGCACAACCGCCGCCGCGGTCATTCAGATCGACCCACTACCATCTGCGCTCAGCGCTTCCCTGTGCGCCGTGTCCTGCTCGCGGCTTGTGCCAACCGGTGTTGGACCGCGTCGCCGGTGAGCTCCCGCAGAGCATCGGCGGCAATCCAGCGCGCGCTGCGGGACTCGCCGCGGGCCAGGTCTTTTGCCAGAACGACAGCGCTGCGGTTCAGCCGGCGGTTGCGCTTGCCGACGTTGCGCAGCGCCCAGTTCACGGCCTTCTTCACAAAGTTGCGCTCGTCGGCCGCCCCGCGCCGGATCAGCGGGTAGAACCGTTCGAACTCCGCATCGGCCATCTGTTTATCATGCCAGGCGAACTCGGCGATCAGCGCGAACGCCGTGCGCTTGACGAACTCCTCGTCGCGCACCGCCCACTCCCGGATTTTCTTCTTCGCGTGCGGAGTCTTGGCGATCAACTCGCTGACCTGGTCGACAATATCCCATGAGTCGAAGTCCCGGACCCAACGGTCGAGCTGGCGCTCCGTCACCCGTGCCGGGTCCTCGACAAAACTTGCCAGGATCCTGGCCTCATGAATCCCCGATGCCCACAACTGCTGCGCGAGCCGATGATCGGTGCCGATCTCGCGCTGCAAGACACGCAGGTCCCAGATCGAAATCCCCAGCACGCGGGTCGTCGGGCGGATGCCGAACCTGGCCATCCCTTCCACGTTTCCGTTGCTGGCCATCCGCCGGAGCCGGGCGAGCACCCCGCGGGCGGTCAAGCCGTAACGCTCTGCCGGCCGAGCAGCATCGCGAACTCCTGCGCGCTGCTGGCCCGTGCGAGCGCGTCTTCATAGGTGATCTTGTGGGATTCGACGAGCTGCCGCAGGGATTGGTTGAGGGTCTGCATGCCGTCCTTGGCGCCGGACTGGATCGTCGACGGGATCTGGTGCGTCTTGCCCTCACGGATGAGGTTCCGGATCGCCGGGTTGACGAGCATCACCTCGATCGCCGCTACCCGGCCGCGGCCCGTCGCCAGCGGGATCAGCGTCTGACTCATCACACCCTCCAACGCCGTGGAGAGCTGTGTTTTGATCTGGGCCTGCTGATACGGTGGAAACGCATCGATCACCCGGTCCAGCGTCTGCGCCGCGCTCTGCGTGTGCAGGGTGGCGAAGACGAGGTGGCCGGTCTCCGCGGCAGTGACCGCGGTGGCGATCGTTTCCAGATCGCGCATCTCGCCGACCAGGATGACGTCGGGGTCCTGGCGCAGGACATGCTTCAGCGCGTTGGCGAACGAGAGCGTGTCGCTGCCGATTTCGCGCTGGTTGATAATGCTCTTATTATCCCGGTGCAGATATTCGATCGGATCCTCGATCGTCACGACGTGGACCCGACGCGTCTGATTGATGTAGTTGATGATCGCGGCCAGGGTCGTGGACTTGCCGCTCCCGGTCGGGCCGGTGACCAGCACCAGCCCTCGCGGCAGGCCGGCGAGCTTGCGCACGACCGCGGGCAGTTCCAGCTCCTCAATCGTGGGCACCCCGATGGGGATCGGGCGCAGCGCGGCGCCAATCGAGCCACGCTGTTGGTAGATGTTCACCCGATACCGTGACAAGCCCGGGACGCTGTACGCGAGATCGAGCTCGAGATTGTTCCGGAAGGCCTCACGCTGTTCGACCGACAGCATGCTTTCGATCAGGCGGCGGATGGCGGCCGGGTCCAGCACGGGCTGATCGGCCAGCGGCTCGAGCTCGCCGTTGACCCGGACAATTGGATGGTTGCCGACTTTCAGGTGGAGGTCGGAGGCCCGTTTGGCATGCGCAATCGACAGCAGCTCGTTGATTTCCATTTCCAGTCAACTCCTCCGCTACGGCAGGTGGTCCGGCCGTTCCTGTTCAAGAAGCAATTTCCGGACCCTCCGGATCACCTCGTCGGTGAATTCGGTCGTCGCGGCGCTCCCCCCGAGATCGGCCGTGCGCACTCCCTCCCGGACCGCGTCGAAGACGGCCGCGGAAATCGCCGCCGAGGCTCCCCGGGCGGTGCCGTCATCCACGTATCCCAGCAGTGCGGCCCCGGCAAGGATCATCGCCATGGGGTTGGCGATATTCCTCCCGTAGAGACGGGGGGCCGTGCCGTGCGGCGCTTCAGCCAGGACCGTGCGCACGGCAAAGCGCCCGTCCAGCGCGAGGACCAGCGATTCGGCGCCGGCGATGCTGCCGAACATCTGCAGGACCAGGTCCGACAGCGTGTCGCCGTCGCGGTTCAGTGACGGGATCACCAGCGCTTCGCCGGTCGTCTGCAGCAGGAGCGCGTAGACGGCGTCGATCAGCTGGGGATCATATGGCACCTCGGGATGCCGCCGGGAGGCCGCGTCGAGTTCCTCCTTCAGCAGGCCCTCGTAGAGCGGACTGACCGTGTATTTGGGTCCGCCAAAGACCTTGGCTTTGGTCTTGGCGGCGTGTACGAACGCGAACTCCGCAACGACCCGGCAGATCCGCCGGCTGATCCTGGTCGTGCGGAAGGCGACCTCTTCGTCTCCGGTTCCCTCCCGCCACTCCTCAGCCCCGTACGCGTCCTGCACGGCCATCCGTACCACCGCAATCGGCGCGACGACGCCGGCGATTGGACGGACGCCCGGAATCCGGCGGCCAGTCCGCAGGATGACCTGGGCCCCCATCGCCTCGCGCAGGATCGCATTCGGACTGCCGACGTCGTGCGGCCCCTCGGGCGTGATCGTCGCGGCCTTCAGCCCACGGCCGTGCTCCACCAGGGCGTTGGCCGCATCATAGACAACGGCATTGCGCGTGGCGCGCCGGCTGTCCAGGCTGAGATCGAACGGGACGATCTCCAGACCAAAGCCGATCACGTCTGGCGCCAGCACCCGCAGCGACTCGTCGAGCAGTTCCTGGCCGGTCTGGTCGCCCCTTAACACCACAATAGGAATAGACATTCCCCAAACCTACCAGGGTGTAGATTTCGCCGGCAATGCCCCTCAGCGCCTGCGACGGTTGTCAATCGCGGCGCGCATGAAGAAGAGATGGCGGAAGCGAATCGAGAAGATTGGGAGGACTGGGAAGATTGGGGAGATGCTATCGATGAAGGCCCTGACGGATCGGATCCGGGCGGAGGGCAAGAACCTCGGCCACGGAATCTTGAAGGTCGACAGCTTCCTCAACCATCAGGTCGACCCCGTCTTGATCGACGCCTGCGGGCGTGAACTGGCGGCCCGTTTCGCGTCGCTGGGAGCCACCAAGGTCCTGACCGCCGAGATCTCGGGCATCGCTCCGGCGCTGACCACGGCGCTGCATCTTCGCCTGCCCGTCGTGTATGCCCGCCGCACGCGGCCGATCACGATGTCCGATCAGGTGCTCCTGACCCTCGCCCCGTCACACACCCGTGGGCAAACGGTCGAACTGATCATTGCTCCGCAGTTCCTGGTCCGGGGGGACCGGGTGTTGATCGTCGACGACTTTCTGGCCACAGGTCAGACGATCCTGGGCCTGGCGCGCCTGACCCAGGCGGCCGGCGCGGCGCTGGTCGGCATCGGCGCGGTCATCGAGAAGCTCTTCGAAGGCGGGCGGGAGGTCCTCTCGCCCCTCGGGGTACCGATCGAAGCGCTGGCCGTCGTCACCGACATGACTGATGGGAAGATCGTGATTCGTGACTCGTGAATAGTGAATCGCAACTACAAAACCGGCTCGATCTCGCTCATCCCGTGATGCGAGTTTGCCGTGTATAATTCATTTGGTGCGCCCGTAGCTTAACGGATAAAGCTCCTGACTTCGGATCAGGTGAGTGGGGGTTCGATTCCCTCCGGGCGCTCCAGTCCTAACGCTTCTTGGTGCGTGGCTTCTGTTTCGGAGGCTTCGCCGCTAATGCCGCCAGCAGTTTGATGGATCGTCCCGTGACCTGCATCCCATAGCGCCGCTTGCGCTGCTTGTGCTCGCGGCGGTCCGCGTGTGGATCCGGGCCCCGCCGCGTCATTTCAGGAGCTCTGCCGCGGCGGCCTGCCAGCTGTCCCAGGTCACAACTGCGCCCGGGAATTTCTTGATGATGCGGCCCTCCCGAGTGATAAAGAACGTCTCCGGGACGCCGGTCAGCCCGTAGTCACGATAGACGGTCCCGTCGATGTCGCGCACGTTGGGGTAGGTGCCGCCCGTTTGGGCGAGAAAGGCGCGGGCCTTCACTTCCAGATCCTGAATGTTCACGCCCAACACGACGACCCCACGGTCACGGTACGTCAGCCAGAGCCGCTGGAGCTGCGGGGCCTCATCTTTGCACGGGATGCACCACGAGGCCCAGAAATTGACGACGACCACCTGTCCTCGCAGTTCGGAGAGGGCGAGCATCCCCGCGCCGTTCAGGCGCCGCAGCCGGAAGTCCGGGGCCGCCGGGCGCTCGCCTCGAGCCAGCGCAGCGGTGATCGACTGGGGCTGCTGTTTGCGGACGCTGGCGTACCCGACGAAGACGAGCAGGAGGATCATGGGCAGCAGCCATGCATAGCGCGCCGCAGCGGGCCGGGGCGCCTGCGCCTGGGGCTTCGTCCCGCGCGCCGATTCCACGATGTCAGGCGGGTGGATAGCCGACCAGTTGCAGCGCCGCCCTGATCTGGTCTTCGTTCACCTTGTCCGGATCGAATTCGACGTTCACGATCTTCGTCATCTCACTGGCCTGTACCGACTCCACGCCCGGCAGCCTTTGCACCGCACGGGTGACGGTGTTCACGCAACCGTCACAATGGATCCTTGGGACCTTCAGCGTCATCTGCATCTCGATACCTCCTCCTGTACACGGTGGCTTGTGAGTCCCCCAGTCCCGAGCCCCTAGTCCCGTAGCGGTTTCCACCGCAACCGCAGACTGTTTGTGACGACCGTGACCGAACTGAACGCCATCGCCAGCGCCGCGAGCATCGGGTTGAGCAAGATCCGAAAGAACGGATACAGCACGCCGGCGGCCAGCGGGATCAATGCCACGTTGTAAAAGAACGCCCAGAATAGGTTCTGTTTGATCGTGCGCATCGTCTGCCGGCTGAGCTGCAGGGCGGTGAGGATCCCGCCGAGTCCCTGACCGATCAGCACGATGTCCGCGGACTCGATCGCGACATCGGTCCCGGCGCCGATCGCGATGCCCAGATCGGCCTGCGCGAGCGCCGGAGCATCGTTGATGCCGTCACCGACCATCGCCACCTTCCGGCCCGCGGCCTGCAGCTTCTTTACCTCGTCCGCTTTTCGCTCGGGCAGCACTTCCGCCAGGAAATGCTCGATCCCAGCCTGCTCAGCGATGGCGGCGGCCGTCTCCCGGTTGTCACCGGTGAGCATGATGACGTCCAGGCCCATGCGACGCAGCGCCGCGACGACCCGTTCGGACTCCGGCTTCAGCGTGTCCGCAACAGCGAGGAGGCCGGCCGGACGTCCATCGATGGCAACGAACATCGGGGTCTTGCCGTCCCGGGCGAATCCGCGGGCCGCTTCCTCGCCGTCCACGGGTACATCGCGCTCGGAGAGGAGCAGCGCATTGCCCACCAATACACGGCGCCCCTCCACCACCGCTTCGATTCCGCGGCCCGGCACCGCGGCAAAGCGGTCGGGCCGCCTCAGCTCGAATCCCTGCTCCCGGGCGCGCCTGACGATCGCCTCGCCCAAGGGATGCTCCGAGCCCCACTCCGCCGACGCGACCAGCCTGAGGACATCGGCTTCGCCGAACCCATTGAGAGTTTTGATATCCGTGACCGCGGGAATGCCCCGGGTCAGTGTTCCCGTCTTATCGAGCACGATCGTATCGATGCGATGCGCGGCCTCGAGGGCTTCCCCGCTCTTGATCAACACGCCATGCTCCGCCCCGCGGCCGGTGCCGACCATGATCGCGGTCGGCGTCGCCAGGCCCAATGCGCACGGGCACGCGATGATGAGCACGGCCACGAACGCCACCAGCGCATAGGTCAGCGACGGCGCCGGTCCGAACAGCAGCCAGACGATGAACGTCAGCGCCGCCAGGACCATCACCGCGGGAACGAAGTACCCGGCCACCTGGTCAGCCAGGCGCTGGATCGGGGCCTTGCTGCCCTGCGCTTCCTGCACCAGACGAATGATCTGGGCGAGCATCGTGTCGCGCCCGACCTTGGTGGCTTTGAAAGAAAATGCGCCGGTGCGGTTTAAGGTCGCGCCGATCACCTCGTCGCCCGGGCCCTTTTCCACCGGCAGCGACTCGCCTGTGACCAGGGACTCATCGAGCGCGGACCGGCCCTCGACGACGACGCCGTCCACCGGCACTTTCTCGCCGGGCCGGACGACCACGAGGTCGCCGGAGACGACTTCGTCTACAGGAACCTCGACTTCCCGGCCGTCCCGCAGGACGCGGGCCGCGGGGGGCTGCAGGCTCATCAGCGTGCGGATCGCCTCTGACGTGTGTCCCTTCGCCCGCGCCTCCAGGTAGCGTCCCAACAGAATGAGCACGATGATGATGGCGGAGGTTTCGTAATAGGTCTGCGGCGCCAGGCCGCCTGCGCGGAACACCTGCGGCGCCACGGTGGCGACGAGGCTGTAGGCGTACGCGGCCGTGGTGCCCACCGTGATGAGCGTGTTCATGTCCGTCGTGCGGTGCCGCGCCATGGCCCAGGCGCCGCGATAGAACTGCCAGCCTGCCCAAAACTGCACGGGGGTCGCCAGGGCCAGCTGCACGTACCAATTCTTCAGGATGTCTGGGGCCCAGATCTGCTGCAGGCCCATGTGGGCCAGGCTGCCCCACAGCACCGGCAGACTGAGCAGCGTCCCAATGACCAGCTTACGCCGGAGCGCGGATGTCTCGCGCTGCCGGGCCAGCCGTTCGGAGTCAACCGCGCCCGACGCGGCGGCCTCGGGGGCCTCATAGCCGGCGGAGCGGACCGCCCGGCGCAGGTCGGCCACCGCCGTGGTCGGCAGCATGTCAACGGTCGCCTGCTCGGTGGCAAGGTTCACGCTCGCGTCGAGCACTCCCTCGACGCTGCGCAGGGCCTGCTCCACTTTGATGACGCAGGAGGCGCAGGACATCCCGCGCACCGGAATCTGGACTTTCTCGGCGACCGCGGTTTGGGTCCCCATCACAGTTTCGAAGACATCTCAAACACTTCCAGCAGCTCAGACACGGTCCGCTCCCGCTCCGCGGGATCCGCGGCCCGGATCGCGTTCGTGGCGCAGTGCCGCAGGTGATCCTCCAGCAGCAACGCGTTCACCTTGTCCACGGCGCGTTGAACGGCGATGATCTGCTTGATGATGTCGATGCAGTACGCGCCGTCGTCGACCATGCGCTTCACGCCGCGGATGTGGCCTTCGATGCTCCGCAGGCGCGCCGCCGCCTTGGCGCGGGCTTCAGGGCTTCCGTGCCGGTGTGGATGCTGACTCGCTCGAGTTTCGATAGCCATGTGGTCCTCCCAATCCCCTCCCCCATGGGAGGGGGCATCTTTATCCTAACACGCCCTGGAGCACATCGCAAACTCCGAGTCGAAAGAAGAAGGCGGCCCCCCGTGGGACCGCCCTGTGTTCGCTTGTTCGCTTGTTCGCTAGAAGTTAATCACCCTGGCGTTGATACCGACCGTCAGCCCGGCGACGGTAATCGGTGATCCGGTGACGGTGATCGTCATGCCGATCCGCAAGTCGTCAAACGACCGCGTCTGTCCGCCCGAGGTGATCCTCGTGCTGTCTGACACACTGACCGCCGTCCCGCTGCTCAGGAGCAGGAACCGCGCGGCGGTGGAGTTCTTCACCACGATCGTACCGGTCACGGTGGTCTCATTCCCGGCGGCGCCGGCCACGAGCACTTTGATGCGCCGGGCCGTGATGCTCCCATCGGCGTTGACGGTCCCCCCCACGCTGACCAGATCGTTGATCTTGATCGCGCGGAACGTTGTGACCCGGCCCGTGATGTCTGTGGACGACGTCACCAGCACCGTGCGGATCTTGCCGCTGTCTTGCCGCACGGTCAGGGAGCGATCCCCCTTGCCGGTCACGATGCCCTGGATCTGGACCTCCTGACCCCGGCTCGCGGTGCGGGCCCTGGCTTCCGCCTCGGATTCCTCCACCTGGCGGTTCTGCACCACCACCCGGACCGCCAGGAACTGGCCGTTGTCGAGGCGGAGAGCCTCGACGTGCACGCGGTCGCCGACCCGGAAGTCACGGACACTGGCGGAGCGCTCAAGCGCCGGGCCCCCGCCCTTGCGGCCAATGTGGATGTCGGTGCCGCTCTGCACCTGTACGGTCATCGTGTCGGATCCGACGATCCGCTGGTGACCGGGCGTCAGCACCCGCATCGTGAACGAGGAGCGTCCCTCGTTGATGGCGGTGATGACACCCTCGACGCTGACGACCGTCTTCACGGTCGGACGCCCCCGTCCACTGGGAGCCGGCGGCTTTTGCCCGCCCGGTCCCGCGACCACGGGGACTGCCAGCAGCAGCGCCAGCGTCGCAATGAGCAACACGGAGAACACGTTCTTTCGCATGGGTTCACCTCCCACGTTCACCTTTCCATACGCAGGCCGCCGCACCGCGGTTCCGCGGCAAAGAGAATTGGCGGCCGCCGCCGAGTGATTCCGGAGAATCTCTCGGCCGTCGCGACCGCCAGCGTCCCGCCTGTCAGAGGCCCTTGCTCTTGGACCGGATGCTGTGCCCGTTGATCTTCGATTGCATCCGGTGCTGCGTGGCCGTCATCCAGACGGGTGGTTATCATATCAGAGCGTCGAAAAAAGTGTCAAGGTCTATCGTGCCCCATCTGCGTGGCATAGCGTGGATGTGAGGCTGCTCCCACGCCTGCCGCTACTGCTGTGTGCCTGCGTCGTCCTCGCCGCGCCGGCGTCGGCCGGACCGTCCGCGGCCGAACTGATCCGCCAGCAGTTGTGGCAGGCCGCGGTGCGCATCGAAATAGATTTACCCACCACGCGGGCCCGCTGCACGGGATGGATCGGATACACCGAACCGGGCCGCAGCGCCGCCTATACCGCCGCGCACTGCTACCGCGAGGGCGCCCAATACCGCGTCACGTTGGAAAATGGCGATCTCGTGGCGGCCAGCAACCTCACACGCTGGCCGGGGATCGACCTGATGGCGCTGTGGATCCCGAGGGGAAACCTGCGCGCGCTGCGCGCGTGGAAGCCGCTGCCCGATGGACCGTTCCGCGCGCTGTACGTGCTGAGCAAGATGGGTGGACCCCTCATCCTGACAGAGGCGCTTGTCCAGCGGGTATATCGAGAGATCCGGTTTGACGACCATCCGACCGCGGTCGCCGTCCCGGCCTACAGTCAGCCCGGCACGAGCGGGGCCCCGATCGTGGACCTGGCGGACGGCATGCTGATCGGCATGGTGATCGGCTACGCCAGCGAGCGACCGGAAGTGGCCGCGGTCATTCCTGCGGAACGGATCTATGAGACCCTTGCCAAACCCTGAACCTTGACGCTAGAGAACCGCAGTTCTATGGTTGCGTGGGCTGAGCGTAGCGGAACTTCATCGGTCCGCGGTAGGCCGGAAGCGTGATCTCCCCCTGCTCCGAGATCTGGACGGACAGCCCCACCGATCGCAGGCCCTCCACGAATCCGCCGCGCAGGTTCAGCGTCGCCGTCAGCGCCCGCGGGTCGCCGATCGCCGCAATCTCATACGGCCCGCGCAGGCGAAGGGCTCCCATCAAGATCCCCTGTTCGTCCTGCCGGAATCCCGTGGTCGCAGCAAGGCGGCGGCCGTTCACCGCGATACCCTCCGCCCCTCCGGACCGCAGCTCGTTGATCAGACCGCTGAGATCCTGGGCCTGCACTCCGAGGTCAACGATGCCGCCGGGCCCCCCCTGCTCCCGCAGCCGCACCACAACCCCCGGCCCACGTATCGGGGCGAGCCCCAGCACGAGATGGTAGAACGCGACGTCCCGCTCCAGGGTCTCGGCGGCGCTGCGCCCCTCCGCCACGGCGGTCTCATACTCTGAGAGCGTCTTCTGCAGCTGATCGACCTCGCTCTGCAGGGAACGCAGGGCGTCCCCCTGCTGCTGGACGAGCACGGCCAGGTCGCGCACCCTGAGGGTGGGGAGCGCCGTTTCCTCGCGGATCGCCCGCCCGGCACGGAGCTGGGTGATGAGCAGGAAGCCGATGGCCAGCGCGAACACGGCCAGGACCCACTGCCAGCGGAAGAGGCGCGGTCGCATTCGCATTTCGGAGTGGCCCCAGTATAGCATCACGGTGCCCGGGGCTTGACAGAGCGCGCCCCGCCGAAAAGAATAGAGGAGAGTTAGCAGTGTCACCCCGAGAGTGCTAATTCCATAAGGAGGGCTGTATCGATGCCGGCTAAGCTGCTGCTGTACGACGAGGAGGCTCGGCGCGCGCTCGAGCGCGGCGTGGAAAAAGTCGCCAACGCCGTCCGCGTGACGCTCGGTCCGAAGGGCCGGAATGTCGTCCTCGAGAAGAAGTGGGGCTCCCCCACCATCACCAAAGACGGGGTCACCGTCGCCAAGGAAGTCGAACTGGAAGACCCCAACGAGAACATGGGTGCCCAGCTGGTGAAGGAAGTCGCCAGCAAGACCAATGATGCCGCCGGAGACGGCACCACCACCGCGACCGTGCTGGCCTGGGCGATCGTGCGGGACGGGCTGAAGAACGTCGCCGCCGGCGCCAACCCGATGCTGCTGAAGCGCGGCATCGACCGCGCGGTCGAAACCGTCGTTGACGAGCTGAAGAGGATTTCGATCACGGTGGAGGGCCGGCAGGACATTGGGCACGTCGCGGGGATCGCGGCCAACGATGCCGACGTCGGCGAGATCATCGCCGATGCCATGGAGAAGGTCGGCAAAGACGGCGTGATCACCATCGAGGAAGGCAAGGGGATCGAGACCGACGTCGAGGTCGTCGAGGGGATGCAGTTCGACCGCGGCTATATCTCGCCGTACTTCATCAGCGATCCCGACAAGATGGAGGTCGTCGTCGAAGACCCCTACATCCTGCTCACCGAGAAGAAAATCAGCGCCGCGCGCGACATCGTGCCGGTCATGGAGAAGGTCATCCGCTACGGCAAGGCGCTGGTGGTCGTTGCCGAGGACGTCGATGGCGAAGCGCTGGCGACGCTGGTGGTGAACAAACTGCGCGGCGTACTGGCCAGTGTGGCCGTGAAGGCGCCGGGCTACGGCGACCGCCGCAAGGCGATGCTGGGAGACATGGCCGTGCTCACCGGCGGCAAAGTCATCTCCGATGACATCGGCGTGAAGATCGAGAGCGTCGAGCTGGATATGCTGGGGCGCGCGGACAAGGTGAAGTCCGACAAAGACGACAGCGTGATCATCGGCGGGAAGGGCGAGCGCAAGGACATCGCCGGCCGCATTGCGCAGATCAAGAAGGAGATCGAGGACACTACCAGCGATTACGACCGGGAGAAGCTCCAGGAGCGCCTGGCCAAGCTCGCCGGCGGCGTGGCCGAGATCAAGGTCGGCGCGGCCACGGAAACGGAGATGAAGGAGAAGAAGCATCGCTTCGAGGACGCGCTCAACGCCACAAAGGCGGCCGTCGAAGAGGGGGTGGTTCCCGGCGGCGGTACGGCGTACATCCGGGCGCTGAGCGCGCTGGCCAAGATCGAAGCCGAGGGCGACGAGGCGATCGGCATCGCGCTCGTGCGGCGGGCGCTCGAGGAGCCGGCCCGCCAGCTCGCGTCAAACGCGGGCGTGGAAGGCAGCCTGATCGTGGAGCGGTTGAAGAGAGAGAGCGGCCCCACCGGCTTCAACGTCGCCAAGGGCGAGTTCACAGACATGATCAAAGCCGGCATCGTCGACCCGACCAAAGTCACCCGGCTGGCGCTGCAGAACGCCGCGTCGGTGGCAGGATTGATGCTGACGACCGAGGCCGTCGTGACCGAAAAGCGAGAGAAGAAGAAGTCGGCCCCGCCGATGCCCGGCGGTGGAATGGACGAAGACTACTAGAACTCAGGTCTCGGGTGTCAGGTCTCAGGTACGCCTGACACCTAGAACCTGACACCTTAGTAAGGGCGGGCCGGTCGAATTGATCGGCCCGTTTTGCTATCCTGATAACCAGTCCGTGCCGACGACGGGGAACCAATGCGCCGCGTTGCAACGTGGGTGACGGTCGCCGTCTTTTCGCTGCTGCCGATTAGCGCCTCGGCCTGGGATCCCATCCACGAACTGATCGTCCCCAACACGAGCATCGGGCCATTCCGGCTCGGGATGACGGCGGCAGCGATCCAGGCGCTGAAGAAATCGGCGCCCTGCCAGATCACCGCAGCATACCGGGACGGCAAAGCGGTGCGCCTCGAGACCAACTGCGGTGGCGCGTACCATACTCCCGAGTGGGTGCAGGTCGGCATCGGCTCCGGCAAGATCCTGTGGTTCTACGGGACTCCCGACAATGTGACCCGCAGTGATGGGTTTAACTACCGCGCCGACTGGCTGTACTACCGAGGGGGAATCTCGTTCCGCGTCGTCTACGGCGACGGCGCTACGAACACCTTGATTCAGTCCATCGCCGTCTTCCCGGGGACGGGACGGCTGCAGGTACGCCAGGAGCCCTTCCCCGGCACCGCGCCTGCGCCGCCCGGCGTCGGCGAGTAAACTGGGGGATCGGGAATCGGGAATGGGGGATCGGCAAGATCTAACCGTTCCCCGTTCCCCGTTCCCATCAGTTAGTGTTGGTGTTCGTGGGCCATCGCTAGGACTTCTTCGCGGGAAATGTCCTTGCCGTGCGCTTCCTTCATGTGCTTCTGCATTCGCTCAACGAGCTCGTCGTCGGTATCGCCATGCACGACGTGACCACAGCCGCAGACCGCGTGTTGATGCACAACGCGCCTCCGTAAACTGGGATTGACCGCAGGTACGAATTGAGCCCGGGTGGTTACTTCCGCTCAGGAGTACACGGGCTTGATGCAGCATTTCCAGACACGTACAGATCCTGCCTGCACCAATTGTTCGGCGAGGGATTGGGATCGCTCACCCCGCCGGGACCCGAGGATTCGCCTGGAACAGACGGCGGCAGAGCCGCGCTGCCAGATGCCGTCCGTGTCAAGAAGATGTCGGCGTTGCCTCCGATCGTGACGGCATCGAACCAGACGACATAGGCGTACCCGCCCACGACAACGACTCCAGGGCCGCCTGAAAATCCAGGGGTTTGGCTGAGGTTTGTGAGAGGTCCGAAACTCGCCCCGGCGTCCGTCGATCGACGATAGAGAATCTCGACATTCCCGGGTCCTCCATCTTGCCACACAATGTGGAGATTCGGTCCGTTGAAAGCCCAGGCTGCGATCCACGCATACGTGTACCCTTGATTGTTCGAAACATTCTTGGCGGGGAGCCATGTCGCGCCCAAATCCACCGACCGCCGAAACATCAGGTCGCTCGTTACTGGAGTGAGCTGAGTGTACTCGCCCCACAGATAGAAGGCACGCGTGCTGGACATCATCACACGCGAGTCAAACGCACCGGCGGGAGAGATCACCTGCGGTGCTGAGAAGGTGGTCCCCCCGTCGAGGGAGCGGACGAGGTCTACTTCGTTTCTCGGTTCGACCCAGAAATCATAGGCAATCAGCGCGATCTGTCCCGCTGCAGCCAAAGGGCGAAGATCCGGATTAAACCAGGCATAGGAGGAATATGGCGTCGCACGGACCGCCGGTGACCAGATCGCGCCGCCATCGTCCGACCGGCGGAGGAAAATGGCCCGATTCCCTCCTGGGACCTGCCCGGGCCAGCCGACGTAGATATTTGAACCGGAGACTGCGATCGAAGGATCGCCGGCATTCTTGTCCACAGCGCCGGACAGATTCAGCGCCGGATCAAATGAAGCCCCTGAATTTGTGGAGCGGCGAAGGTAGGCTTCCTGCGTGCCGGCCGGGACTGTCTCTCTCCACACGACGTACACGTTGCCGCCGCCGGGCGCAGCCACGTGCGGCCACCGCGAAGTGGCTGACGGAGAGTTGGAGAGGTTGGCGATCGGACCCCATGTGGCTCCACTATCGGTCGACCGGCGAAAATAGATCTCACTGGTGTCGCTTTGCCAGGCCACAACGAGCTTTTGACCGGCGACCTGCCAGTGATAGGTCAGCACGTCATAGGAGACCGCCGACAGCAGAACGGCAGGTGACCAGGTATGGCCGCCGTCAGTGGAACGCGAAGCAACAAGCAGGCACGTCCCCGGGCACTCCAGCCACAGCACGACAAGGGCCGAGCTCGTCACACCGATCGACGGATTGTAGGAATATGCAGACGAATGCGAGATATTGACCGTCCCAAATGCTCCCCTCGCGGGGGGAACACGGAGAAATACCAGAAGGATGAGAGTGGTCAGAGAGACCGCCGCGATTGTCCTTCCGTTCATGCGCATACCTTCACTCCGGGCAGGTCAGGCACGGCTCGGGGCCGACGCGATGCGGGGTCTTCATGAACGGCACCTGCGTCACGGCGCCCACGAACACGCCCAGCAGCACCAGAATTCCACCGATCGCCAGGGCCAGCGTCACCGGTGTCCGCTCAATCCATGCCGAGAGCGCGACGGCGACAAACGGAAACAGCACGAACATGTAGGACACGGTCGACGCCGGCCAGGATCGCAGCACAAAGAGAAACAGAACGAATAACGTCGTCGATCCCAGCAGGATCAGGTATACGAGTGCCACCCAGGTGCTGGTGCGGACCGGCAGCGAATGCGGTTCACGAAACATGGTGGAGAGCACAAGCAGGATGACCGCCCCGACCAGCATCGCGACGGCATTGGTGGTGATCGGGTGGGTCTTGGGAAACTGTTTCACAAATACTGATGCTTCCGCGTTGCAGACCGCCATCGCCACGACGGCCAGCAGTGAGGGCAGCGGCACGGCCGCGCCGACCGAGCCGCTGAACATTACGGCAATCCCGGCAACCGCGACCCCGCCTCCGAGCAGCGGACGCCATCGGAAGTTCTCCTGACCGTGCAGCAAGGCCAGCCCAAAAGTGAACAGCGGCGTCACGGCCAGGAGCACGGCCCCCAGGCCGGCCGAGACGCGCTGAAACCCCCAGTACGCGAAGCCGTACGCGGCGCCGAACCCGATCACGCCATACGCCACCGCGCCGACCAGTGCCCTCCCCCTGGGCAGAGGAAGCCGCTGGATGGCGACGAGCGCCAGCAGCACGGCGGCAGCCGCCGCGAGGCGGAGTCCACCCGCCCAGAACGGTGGGAGTTCCTGGATGCTGACTCTCCCCGCCACGAAATTCGCCCCGCCGAAGACGACGATTAGGGCGAACGCTCCGAGCACGAGGCGATCGCGGCTCACCGCATCTCCATGCAGACCCCGTTATCGTGCAAGCCGGAACACGGCATCGGTGTTATAGGTGCGCACGAAGAGCGTGTCCTTCCTCAGCGCCAGGTATTCGGGCCCCGACCGCAGAGGGACGGTCTGGATGACGGTACCATTGGCCCGGTTCAGCAGGTACAGGAAATCCGGCTCGGCTGTGAAGCCGTATCCAGCGATCACCACCTCGCCGGCGACGACGAAGTTGTTCGCGTTGATGACCAGCGGCCGGCTCCGCCAGCTGATGGTTCCCTTCGTCAGGTCGATGGCCGTGATGTAGCCATTCAGCCCTTTGGAGCTGCGGGCGTACGTGCGGTGGAAGTTCGAGACGTACAGGACCCCGCCGGCAAATTGCACCCACTGCACGGATTCATCGACGTAGTCTCGATCCGCGGGTGCGAATGCTGGTGGGACGATGTAGTTCTTGAAGTCGAAGGCAAAGGTAAAGGTCTGGCGCGCGGGATCGTAGCCGACGACGTACCTGCCGCCGGCGAAGTCTTCGCCGTAGATCGCCACGACGAGCGGTGGTGAAATGACGGCGCGAATGAGCCGCTGGCCGGCAAATTTCAGCGGGACCGCCGGCGGGAGCCGTCCCCGATCCCCGCTGGAGAGCCGGTCGGCATCCAGCGCGGGCCATTGGATGTTGTTGGTCTGAAACCAGCGGTCGACGTCGGTGATGCGGTTGGGTTTTTCCGCAATCTTGACGAGTCGCGCTGTTGGGACCGGTCCGTTCGCGCCGTTGTAGGAGTACGCGAACGGCGGCCGGGGCAGGACGATCGGTTCGGGGATGGCAGGGCTCGGACCGGCGAGGGCAACGGTCGTCGCCGTGGCGAGCAGAACGGTCGCGAGGTACCGCATCCCCCGCCCCCTAAGGGGGCGTCACCTTCCGTACATCCGTCGTCCACCAGCATCCAGTGTAGTCTGGGATCGTGGCGGCGCGCTCTCCGGCCAACCAGAAGGCCACGCCCCCCGGGTCTGCCTGGGCGCCGACCGAGTCGGCCGTCCACGCGGGATTGCCGAACGTCGTCAGGGGGCAGGTACCGTTGGGCATGGGGTTCGCGGCCTCAAAGACGGTCGCGGCAGCGGCTTTCCCGGAATAGCCGGTCCTCAGATATTGGTTGCTGCTGCTACGCTGGAACACAATCAGCACTTTTCCGGCCAGGTTGACCGCCACCCCGGGGGACCAGTAGAAAGCATTGGAAGCGCCGAATGTGAGCTGCTGCTGGTAGGCTCCGCCCAGTGTCGGCCCGGTGATGCCTACTCTCACGTACCGGATGCAGCTCTCCGTCGCACCACCGCCGATGTTGCACACGGTCGCGAATACTCCGTGAATCGTGTTCCCCAAACCCACGGCCTGTGGGATGTGAGTATCCCAGGTGTTCAACAAGTTCGCTGAGCCCAGTTGAGGACTGTCGGGCGGAATGTCATACGACAGCCCGCCCGATAACACGTACGGGCCGGCGAACGCCGCCGTCGCCGCCGCATTGGCGACCCGCCAGATTCGGATCTCATTGGTAAATCCAAACGGATCGGTGGCCATAAGGTACACGGGGTTGGTCACGCCGGTGAACGACGGCGGGTTCGTGAAGTGCTGCACCGGCTGCAGGCTCCGCGCGGCGTCGTTGCCGGCGGTCGTCGAAGCCTTGAACATCTTCATGGCCGCGCTGCTGCCCGACGGACATCCACCGGCGTTGCCTTCCAGAACGAGCTTTCTAAACACCCGAACGACGGCGTAGGTAAAGTTGGACGCGCTCCAGGTCAGGTTGTCGACTGCGATCACGAGCGCGTCGGCCCCGACTCCAATCCCTGGAGAGTAGGCCCAGCTGTCGAGCGAGCCACCCGCGTTCAAGCGGGCGTCGATGACATATCGACACCAGTTCGCGGACGCCAGACTTCCCGGACCGCTACTGCGGGAGACGGCAATCCAGAGCTTGGAGACTTTGGTGCTGGATTTGCTCGAGTCTGCGACGATGAAGAAGCGCGGTGTCGGGCTTGTCCGGTCGAAGTATACCTTTGCGTCGGTAAGGATACCGTACGTGGAATCTGGAGCGCTGAAGAACGCGTTCAGGTTCGTGCTCGCCAGTATGCTTCCTGCGGTATTGGAGAGGCGCAGACCGAATTTGGTCGCCTCCAACACGCGTGAGCTATTTGCCGTCGCGCTCGTATCGGGGGCCAGCGACCCGTTCCCGTTCTCGATGGACGTGCCGAAGTCCAATCCTGGGAAGGTGACGTTCACAGTGTGGCTCAGCGACTCGGGAGCGGCGAATTCTTCGATATCGTCCGCCTGCTGCCCCGCCATGGCAGGATCCAGCGTGGCGGCCCGCCGTTTGGCGGCTTCGAGTTCCCGGCGGTCGCCGCTTTCGGGCGTGGGGATAATCCGCAGGCCGGCGCTACCCGGTGCCGCGGATTCTTGAAGTTGCGGTGCGGTGATCAGCTCAAGGTCGCCTGGAACACCCGCGGCAGAGGGAGCGTCTTGGGCGAGACCTGGCTGAATCGTGCTTGCCCACAGCGCAAAGAGTACTGCGAACGTGAACAGGCCGGCTCGTGACCAGCGGGAACGAATCATCGTGCGCCTCCTCGCCTCAGCGGGTATCAGCTCGCCAGCTCCGCCGCTTTAGAAAGTATTCCCCACATGTGCTCGTCATATGCCACGAGAAGCACGTTGCGTACGCGCGCATTCGTAGAGAGAAAGCGCTTGAGCTCGCTGACGGCGATCCGCGCGATGCGCCGCATCTTTTACCGCTCGCAGATCATGTCGATGAATTGGTCAACAGCCGCGAATCGACCCATCAAGGCATTTCCTTCGGATATGATCGAACGGTCACCTTGTCTACGGCACCAGAAGGAGGGAGCGCCCGGCAATGGATCAACGGAAGCGATCAGTCAAAAGAACCGTAACAATGGAGGCCCTTCGGTCCGCATTGAAGAGCCAATACCATGCGACGCTCGCGATGCTTCGGGCAACCATCCGCGATTGCCCGGAAAGCCTCTGGGTCGCCAGCGACGGCCACGCCAACCCCTACTGGCGGATTGCGTACCATACGCTGTACTACACGGATCTGTACCTTCAACCGAATAATAGAGTCTTTCGTCCTTGGGACCACAACCAGAGGGGAATCCAGCACATGGATAGGTGGCAGAAGACCTGGCACCCGTACACGAAGGCGGAGGTGCTGGCATACTGGAAGATCTGCGATTCAAAGGTTGACGACGCCGTTGATGCGCTTGACATGAATGCGCCCCGGAGTGGGTTCAGTTGGTACAAGATACCTAAACTGGAGCACCAGATCGTCAACGTCCGCCACGCTCAGTATCATGAGGCGCAGCTGGCCGACCGCCTCCGCACGGCGACAGGCAAAGGTGTTGGCTGGGCAGACGCGCGGCGGATCGCAAGAGCGCGGGCGGCGCGCTAACCAATATTCGTGCAATGATGGAATCGATTGACCTGGACGAAGCGAATCTTGCGTATGTCGAACAAGGTACCGGGGATCCGATCGTTTTCGTGCATGGCGGGTTCTCTGACCTGCGCGCGTGGGCTTCTCAGCTTCGAGCCTTCTCATCAAATTACCGCTGCATCGCGTATAGTCTCCGCTATCACTACCCGAATCCATGGAGAGGTGATGGTAGCGACTACACGGTGCCCGTCCATGCGAAGGACCTCGCGAATCTGATCGAGCGTCTCGGAGCCTCACCCGCTCATCTCGTGGGCACTTCCTACGGAGGCAGAATAGCTCTTCACCTGGCACGCGAGAGGCCTGAGTTGGTTCGTACGTTAGTCCTTGCAGAGCCAGCCCTCAGCTTCTGGATTCGCGATACGCCTTCAGGGTCGGCGGTCCTGGCTGATCTTGCGAATAACTACTTCGAGCCTGGGCAGAGCGCTATCGGTCGAGGAGACCTTGAGCAAGCTGCTCGACTATTCGTCGACGGGGTCGGAGGGGCAGGCACCTTTGACACGCTGCCACGCGATGTCCGCCAAAGGTATGTGGACAACATTCGCGTGCAAGCGATACCCGCTTCTCCCGCTCCATTCTCACGTGACGATGCCACAAAAGTCCGCGTACCGGTGCTGCTCATTAACGGTGAGCGCACAACTAACATCTTCGTCCTGGTGAATGACGAACTGGAAAAGTACCTGCCCAACGTCGAAAGAACAAGAATACCTGAGGCCTCCCATCTCATGACAGTCACTCATCCGAACGAATTCAACAAAGTGGTGATGGCTTTCTTGGCCAGATATCGAGGCAAAGACTGACGCGGGATTCGAACGACACGAATCCCGCGTCTGCATGGGGTGACCGACGGGACTTGAACCCGCGACCTCCTGGGCCACAGCCAGGCGCTCTACCAGGCTGAGCTACGGCCACCACGTCCGACCGAATCTTATCACAGCGGCTGAGATTCAGGAAATCCTGACGAACACGATCCCCAATTCATGTGACAGAACACAACTCGCCGCGCGGCGAGTTGCAAGTTGGCCCATCTAAGCTATCAACTCGTTCCGGAACGAGTCCTGTTCGTTAGCCTAAGTGGGCCGATTTGCAACATACCCCGGGGCAGTCTATGTTCTCCCACCGAACTGGCGGGGTGCTCGGGGGCGGCCCGAGCGGAGGTTGGGAGGGCGGCAACCAATTCGCAGGCCGTGTAGAGAGTGTACCGGCGCAGCCAAGTATCGGCGAAAACGGCAAAGGAAGTAGTCTTTGTGTCGTGTCTGGCAGGCGAGAGCAAATGGAGCGTGAGACCTGCAGTCAGTCCGAGCCGCCCGACACGAAGCGAGGGGCCGCCCCCGAGCACGCCGACGCCTATCGGCGGACTTTCTCCAGTGACGCATTCAGAGCGACGGCAAGGGCGGCCTGACCGCTGACGAGGTCTTTCCAGGTCAGCTCCTGACCCTTCCGTCTTCCTTTGGGGACCAGCTTCAGGCCTTCAGGCGAAATGGTAAGCACGTAGGACTTGCCACTCACTTTGAGTTCGCGCTTCAGCGGGCGATCAAGTTTGGTAGACATAAGCTGACCCTCCTCCTTCTTATGTTCCAACCCCATGGCCACCCTCGTCAATTGCGTTTCGGGCAGGTGCACACAAGCAACGCGCGGAGGGAGGGCTAAAGGATGACTCACCTAGGCTGTGAAATTCGTGCCGGTACGAGTTCTCGATGCCCGATGTGGGCGGTGCGAGGGAAGCGGCCTCGAGCGAAGGTTGGAGGGCGGCAACTAATTGGCAGGCCGTGAAGAAAGCGCACCAGCGCAGCCAGGTATCGGCGAGAGCGGTCAAGGGAAGCAGTCTTCGTGTCGTGTCTGGCAGGCGAGAGCCACAAGGAGCGTGAGGCCTGCAGTCAATCCGAGCCGCCCGACGCGAAGCGAGGGGCCGCCCCCCGAGCACCACGCCACCCTCCGAGCTAGCGCAAATTGTCCTTGGGGAACCTCACACGATCTGGTTCGGCGTTGAGCCGCTCCAGGATCTTTGCGATCATGCGGTTCTTGATCCGCCCGGCCTGCCGCGGCGGGACCACGTAGCGAACAATCGCTTCCACCCATGAACTTTCCACGGGACGGAAGAACACGGTGGGCTGCTCCCGCACCTCGAGCTCATCGACCGGTGTTTGCTCCAGGAGGGCCCGAAAGACGCGCACCCGCTCCAGCATGACCGGGCCGAGTTCCTCCTCCGCGACTTCCCGCATCGTCCGGGCGACGAACTCGAAATCACTGTTGTAGGCGACGAGGACCTTGATCTCGTTCCAGACATAGGGGAAGAGCGGCCAGGAGTAGTTGTAGACCGCCTCCTTCAGGACTACGGAATTTGGAAACTTGATGATGCGGCCGCTGGGATGGTCGGTCGACAGGTACTCCCCACCGAATTCCCACAACGTGGTGTCGAGATAACTCACGTCGATCACGTCGCCCTTCGCGTCGCCGATGCGCACGCGGTCGCCCACCCGGTACGGCTGCTTGATCAGGATGTAGATCCATCCGATGAAGCTGGTAATCGGCGTCTGCAGCGCCAGCCCGAGAACCAGGGAGAGGATGCCCAGTGAAACAACCGCAGCGTACCAGTTGGCAAAGAGAACGGAGATGGCGATCAGTGCGAGTCCGAGGCCTACAACCAGGCGCATGACACGGGACAGGTTGTACCGTGCCACCGCATCGTCCATTGGATGAATCAGAAACGCGTAGACCGCTCGGTTGACCCCTAGCAGCAGCACTGCGGCCATCGCTCCAAGCACAATCCTGGATACCAACGGCAGGGCACGCGCTGTGAAGCTGAGTGTGTTCAGGCGGACCAAATAATAGAACGCCGCCAGGCCGAGCAGCACGAGCGCGTAACTCCAGAGGCGCACCTGCTCCTTGGGGGCTGGAGGAGGAGTCTCGGGCGCCGGAGCACCGCCGGTTTCCCGCAGCGCCCGCTGGACGTCGTCTCGCTCCTTCAGGCGTTCCGCGGCCTGGCGCTCTTCAGGCTCAATGACTGTTTGCGGTTCCTCGCTCTTGATATCGTCCGTCTTGAGATCGTCAGCCATCGTCACTGCTCCAGATGGTGTACGAACCACTCCCCGGCGAGCCGGGCGACTTCCTCGAGAGCTCCTGGTTCTTCAAAGAGATGCGTGGCGTCGGGAACAATCTCGAGCTTCACCTCGCAGCGCATTTCGGCCATGGCCTGGCGGTTCAATTCAATCACCACGTCATCGGCCCCCCCAACGATCAGCAGGGTCGGCGCCCGCACGCGGGGCAGAGCTGCAGGGGCTAGGTCCGGACGTCCGCCGCGTGAGACGACTGCGCCGGCCCGCTCGGGGTGCTCAGCCGCCGCCACGAGGGCCGCAGCTCCGCCGGTGCTCGATCCAAAATACCCGATGCGCAGCCCGCGCGCTTCGCGGTCGTGCACTACCCATTCCGCCGCGGCATCCAGCCGATAAGCCAGCAGGCCGATGTCAAAGCGATGCTCGCGGGTATGGACGTCCACCGATTCCTCCTCGGGCGTGAGGAGATCGAAGAGGAGCGTCGCCAGTCCCGCCGCATTGAACGTTTCCGCGACAAACCGGTTGCGCGGGCTGTGACGGCTGCTGCCGCTGCCGTGGACGAACAGGACGATGCCGCCCGCCCCCGCCGGCAGGCCGAGATTGCCCTGAAGGATCGCGTCGTGAGCGGGAATCTGGACTTCGCGTGGCACGGTCCCCACGTACGTATTTTACGTACGGGGTCGGATTGTCAAACGGAGACCGGGAGGGCCCTAGGACGCGGGAACCGCGGCGGCGACGGCCGCGCCGCAGTGACTGCAGAAGCGCGCATCTTCGCGGTTGACGCCGCCGCAGGTGCGACAGATCTGACCGGGCATCACCTGCGTCCCGCACGCAGCGCAGAATCGGTCGCCGTGGGCCAGTGGCTCGTGGCAGCGGCCACAGACAGCGGGGAGATCGGACAGGACCACTCCACACGCGCCGCAGAAGGTGCTGTCGTGGCGGTTCTTCGCTCCGCAGGCCGGGCAGACCCGGGCGCGCAGCAGCTTGCCGCCGCAGCCGCCGCAGAAAAGGTCTTCATCCCGGTTCATTCGCCCGCAGGAGCGACAGTGCACAGCCGCCTCCGTGGCATGATCCTTACCCGGTTCGTGCCACGAAGGCGGTCGATCTAGACCCCGCCCGAGGTGAGCTACTGCGGAAGATCCTTCATCGCTGCGGTGAGCAGCGTCGCGACCTTGTTCGCGCCGGCCTTCGCCTGCGCGAGATCGGAGATCTTCAGTGCCGCCAGGGCGGCCGTATTCGCCTCGCGGGCCTCACTGAGGGCCTTGGTCGCCGGCGCCCCGCGGGCGACGAGGTCCGGGATGATGCCGTTACCCATGCCCTGACACGGGTTCATTTCCGCCGCGCTGAAGTTCGCGCCCTTGGACCCTTCGAGGCAATTGACCACATGGGCGAGATGTGAGCGCACGGACGCGAGTGCGTCGGACTGGGCGGCAAACGTCGCGTGCGTCTGCGCCGCCTTGAACTGGTCCATCAGCGCGGATCCTGAGGCGGTCCCCGTGGGTGGATTGGGATCATAACCTCCCCCGTACCCTTGGGCGAATGCGGCGACCGTCATCACCAGGATCGACGCCCCTGCGACGAACCATGCTGCCATCCGCATCATCAGTTCCTCCCCAGGTGAATTTCAATACTCAGACTCGGCTCAGGAAGTAACAGCCGCGTCACGGGCCTGACGCATTCGCGTAAACCCCACTGCCTCACTTCGGCGGCCTGATCTCGATCCGCGCGTCGAAATCAAACGCCTCGACCGTCATGTAATGGTGGGGCGCAACCATCAGCAGCCGATGGACCAGATGTGTGCGCTCGCCGATCCACCCGGCGAACCTGGCCGCCGTTGACGGCGCCTCCCAGAGCACCACCCGGCACGGCTCGCTGTCGCAGAAATCCGCGCGGCCCATCGCGGCGTGTTCGGCGCCGTTGAAGAATTCGAGGTACGGACCGCTCAGCGTGATCGGTTGGGCGAAGGTGTCCTTCGACCATCCTCCCCCGGCACGCTCGTATCGGGTCGTCCCGATGACGATCGCCTCGGTGCCGGAGGAGGTCACGTACTTCATCCGGTCGGGGCGTGAAAACTCGTACCGGGTGACGACACCCCCCCCGTTTCCATCGGTGATCTGTTGAATCTCACGCCAGCCGGATACGGCCTGCGCGCGGGCGACCGCCGCAGCGAGCAGGCGCGCCGCGTCAGTCGCGGCCGGGACGGCGGCTCCATCGAAATACAGCGGAAATTCCAGGATGATGTCCAGCCGCCCGCGCTGGCGGAGGATGACATCAAGCCGCCACCAGCCGGGGAGACTCAATTCGCCGCCCTGCCCTCGAAAGCGGCCTGCCCCGGCGGGTTCGAGCGTTACGGCAGAGGGCGCGATGTCTTCATCCAGTTTGACGAATCGCAGCTCGACCCGGCCGTCGAAATCCACGGGCCTGCCGGACCGCGCTACGTCCACCTCATAGGCGTTCCAGCCGGCACCGGCCGGGTTGATCGAAACGCGCACGCTGAGCCCGACCCCGATCCCCGCGAACGTGACGCGGCTCCCGGCAGCCGCCGGCATCGTCACCCTCGCCGGCGGCGTGATCGTCAGCGTCGCCACGGCGAGCAGGACCGCAGCCGCGAGCACCACCTCGATCCCGACGAGGCGCACGAATCGCCGGAGCAGCGGCCGTCCTGCGCCTCGCACCAGAATGGGCCGCATCACGAAATGGTTGAACGCCCCCAGCGCCATCCACGGCAGCACGAGCAGGAGCTTGACGAGCAGGGTGCGGCCGTAGGGTGTGGACACGAATCCCGACCAGGCGGGGATATTGAGCCAGGCGCTGTACGTTCCGGTGACGATCAACGCGAGCAGCGAGAGTCCGGCGGCGGTCGAAAACCGCGGTATCAGCACCTGCGCCGTACTGGAACGCAGCGCGGGCGGGGTGGTCCGCAGGGTCAGCAGCAGCGCCGCCAGCCCCCCGATCCACGTTGCCGCGCCGGCGAGATGGATCCAATCGGCGCCCATCGCCGGCCAGCCCTGCCCGCTGGCATGCGCGTTCATGGTGACGCCGACCAGCAGGATGCCGGCCGCCGCCGGTGCGGCCCATGCGGCGCGGGGCAGCTGGAGGTCGGGAATCAGCGGCAGGATAATCG
Source organism: bacterium (assembly GCA_036505015.1). Lineage (GTDB taxonomy): Bacteria > Sysuimicrobiota > Sysuimicrobiia > Sysuimicrobiales > Kaftiobacteriaceae > DASXUC01. The sequence goes on from DASXUC010000071.1 coordinate 25,180, forward strand.
CGGCAATCACGCTGATCAGCCCGTAGACGGTCCCGACCAGCAGCAGCGCGGCGACGTGCAGGAAGTGCTGGCCCGTCGTGATGAGCGCCACCCCGCCGACCACCCCGGTCCACATGACCGCCGCCATGCGGAAGACCCGCCCCCGCCGGGTGGGCGGGATTACGAGCACGGCGGCCATCGCCGACTGCAGCAGCACGCTCCATCCAAGCCGGCTGCCGGTGAGCAGCGAGAGGATCTGCCCATTGACGATGGTGGTCCGGAAGGGAGTCTCAAACAATTGGCCCGCCTGCAGCAGCAGCCCGGCCACCAGACTCCCAATGAGGATCAGTGCCGACGGAAGGGACAGCCGGGCGACCGCAGACGTCGCGACGTCGTCGACCGACAGCGCGAGATGCGGCTCCGCGGCGTGCAGGGCCGGGCGCAGGATGACGTACGCGAAGATTGCCGCGCCGGCGAGCAGCAGCGCGGCCGCATAGCTGACCCATCGGACCGCGACCTGCAACGGCGGTGGACTCTCACCGCCGGCCGATGCGCCGCCGGGTGCGCCCACCCCGATCGCGAACGCGTAGAATCCCGACGTCGTGTGCCCGTCGACCGCCGACAGCACGCGCCAACGCACCGTGTATACGCCCGTGGGGAGGGGCTGCAGCGCGACGGTCATGCGCAGGCCGTCCGGCGACACACGCGCGGATCCGGACACCCGCCGGCCATCGCGATCGACAACCGTGACCGAGACGAACGTGGGGTCGACGGCCTCGCTGAACGAGAGCAGGAGTTCCCGTGGAGCAGTGCGCAGCGACGCGTTGGCCGGCGGTGAGGCGCCTTCGAGGACACCGTGTCCGGCGACGACAGGTGCGGCGACGCCGATCCCCGCGATAAGGAGCGCAGCGACGGCAATGATCCGCGGCATGCGGACCTAGTGAAACTCTATGACCACACGGTCACGATCGTGCATCACGTACTTGTCGAACGCCTCGTTGCGCTTGCCGTTGACCAGAAGATGGAGCGTACCGGTCGTGCCGTCCGGGCATTTGTCTCCATTCGCGTAGGTGGTCCCCCCCGGCAGATGGAGCGCGGTGGAGGAGAGACTCGCGCCGACGCTGGCCAGGAACCTGCCCAGTGTGGCGTTCGGGCCTGCCTCCGAGCGATTTTCCGGATGGATGTGAATCAACCCGTCGCCGTGCGTGTGGATGCCGCCGGCGGAGGGACGAAACGGCGGCAGAGCCTTGCCGCAGATCACCACCGCGTACTGCGCGTGCCAGTGCTCGCCGACGGCCGGATGCTGAGTGCCCCGCCCCGCCGCGCTGATGATGATCCCTGCAAACACCGCGACGGCCAGCAGCCCGAACGCAATCCACAAGTAGGTGCCCGAGCGCGCTCTGGGCTGCTCACGTGCGCCTGCGGACTGCTTCGACATACAGTGAGGGTTCGCGCCTGATCGGGACCGCCCCTGGCCGGAGGGACGGCAGGGGTGCAGCCCGAATTTGGGCCACACGGAGATACCGATGGGGCTGTCGTTCATCTGGCCGGTCATGCTGTGGGTACTGCTCCTGGTCCCCAGCCTCATCGTCTTCTATCGGCGCCTGCTCGTACGGCCCGCTGCCGTCCCTGTCGTGTGGCCGACCGCGCCGGCCGCCCGGCAGGCCATGGATGCGCGCACTCCCGTCCGCCGGCACCTGGCCGCGGTGTGCTTCGCCGCGGCCCTGGTGGTGATCATCATGGCGATCGCGAGACCGGTGACTCCCCTCCCCGTCCCGGCCGATCGATCCGCGATCATGCTGGCCCTCGACGTCAGCGGCAGCATGCGGTCCCAGGACATGCTGCCGAGCCGGCTGGCCGCGGCGCAGTCGGCGGCGAAGGACTTCGTGCGGGCGCTGCCCGCGCGAGTGCACCTTGGACTGGTGGTGTTCGCGGGGTTCGCCTCGGTTCTGGCGCCGCCCACAACCGAGCACAGCCGCATCGTGGATCTGATCGACGGCGTTTCCACGGCGCGGCGCACGGCCATCGGGGAGGGATTGATCGAGGCCGTCGCCGCCCTCCCCGAACGCATCCGCCCGACACCAGGCAGTCCGATTCCGTCCAAACCGCCGGGGGTTCGGCCGCCCGGCATCGTCGTGCTGCTGTCCGACGGCCGCAGCAACGCCGGTATCGATCCGCTGGAAGCCGCGGCCATCGCCCGGCAACAGGACGTGACCGTGTACACGGTCGGCGTCGGACAGCGCGAGGCGTCGTTCAACTCCTGGACAATCGGGGGATCGCTTGACGAGGAGACGATGCAGGCCATCGCGGCCGCCACCGGCGGCACCTACTACCATGCCGGCACCGCCGAGGGTCTGCGCCAGATCTACACCCGGCTGGCGCGCCGCGTGGGCTGGGAACGTCGGCCGGTGGAAGTGACCGGCGCCGCCGCGGGACTGGCGGCGGTGCTGGCCCTTGCCGCCGTCGTTCTCTCCCGCCGGCTCACGTTCTTGCTCGACGGCTGAGGATCCAACCCCCGTTCACCGCGTCCGGACCACGATCAGCTTGTCGCGTGCCGACTCGGCGCCCCACACCTCGCCCGGCCGCCCCAGCAGCTGGCGGACGTTGCCGGGACGGCTGGGAATGGGCAGCGCCTCAAACAGCTCGCGCGCCGGATCGAAGCGCACCAGCGCATTGCCGCCGAAATCGCTCAGCCACACAATGTCGCGGTCGTCTACGAACACGGCGTACGCCATCGGGTTCGACCCGGGCAGTTTCCACTCTCGCCACCGCCCGCTGGATGGATCGTACACTCCAAGTTGCCCCGCATCCCATTCGCTGACCCAGATGCGGCCGCGCGAATCCGACCACACTCGCCGCGCGCCTTGCCGGGATGTCGGCGGCTCGAGCACGGTCACGGATCCGGTGTTCACGTCGATCCGCCCAACATAGTGGCCTGCCAGGGACGCATAGTACACGTCCCCCGAGGGCGTGGTCGCAATCCCGTACGGACCGCGCCCGCGGGGCGCGTCGAACACCTCGATGTGTCCGGTCGATGGCTCCAGCCGGCCGTAGATCCCGTTCTGTCCGGTGAACCAGAGAACGCCGCGCCGGTCGAAGGTGGCGGTGTTCAGATTCGCCCGCGGCCGGTTCGCCGGCAGCGGGAACACCTGCACCCGCGACGTCGCCGGATCCACGCGGACGATCGCATTCAGCCCGCCGTCCGTGATCCACGGCGCGCCGTCCGGTCCGACGATCACACCGTGGGGTGCCGACCCGTTCCCCAGCTTGACCTGGCGCGTACGGCCCGAGGCCGGATCGAGATAGCCGAGCTCGCCCGACCGCTGCGCCGTGTACCAGACCCCGCCGTCGCGCGCGGGGGCCACGTCATGGGGGCCGGATCCCGCCGGCACGGCGTATTCCTGGATGGCGTCGCCGGGAGCCCCTGCTGCGGATCCGGTCGACATCAGCGCGGTGATCACGACCAGCGCAAGCACATATTTCATGGACGCTCCTCCGTCACTGAAAGTGCGGCAGCGCCGCCGCCGCAAAGGCCTCCAGACCGTCGAGATCGTCCAGGTCCAGCCACTGGAGCATCACCCGATCCAACCCTTCCGACGCCAGGTGGCCCAACTGCTCGACGGCCGCCGCCGGCGTGCCCACGATGATGCCCCGCTCGCGCACCTGCTGCAGCGTACGGCCCTGCAGTTTCTGCTGCACACCCGCCTCGGTGCGCGCAATGGCCGTGCCGGTCATCATCGACCGGCGCATCTCAGTGGGCCGGCGGCCTGCGCGCTCGAGCAGCTCGTCCAGCCGGCGATTCAACGCCGCAAACTTCTCCGGGGTCTGAAAGGTCGCGTTCCATTCCACCGCGTACTTCGCGGCCAAGGGCAGCGTACGCCGGGGACCGTTGCCGCCTACCAGGATCGGCGGTCCGCCGGCACGCAACGGCCGTGGGAGGATGACCGCATCTTGCAGATGGTAGAACGTTCCCGCAAACGTCACCGGCGCTTCGGTCTTCAGGAGCCGGCTGATGACGACTAAACCCTCTGCAAACCGCTCGAAGCGGGCGCGCAGGGGCAGCAGGTCGAATCCGAACTTGGCGTGCTCACGCTCCTGCCAGGCTGCGCCCAACCCCAGCGTCATCCGCCCGCCGGACAGATCGTCGACCGCGACCGCCATCCGCGCGGTAAGCGCGGGGTGCCTGAACGACACCGGCGTGCACAGCGGGCCGAAGGCGATGCGAGAGGTGTTCGCCGCCAGCCACGTGAGTGAGACCCACAGCTCAAGGGACTCTTTGTCGGGCGGGCCGGCGTTGGTGAAGTGATCGGAACGGTACAGTCCGGCGAATCCGAGATCCTCGACGGCCTGGACCAGCCGCTGCCAGCGCGGCCAGGTCAGGCCGTTCTGGCCTTCCACCATGATCGCCAGGTCCACGGGTGCCTCCGGCTCAGCGCGGCGGAGTCGGCGAGCGGTCTTCGTCGTCTTCGGTCCGGCGCCGAAAGAGCAGATACACACCAAATGCAATCAGGATCAGGGGCCACCACCGTCCGATCGTCCCCGTGATGCCGTACTGGCCTCCAGCCTGCAGCAACCCGATGGCGGCAAGGACACCGCCTGGCACGAGCGGCCACCATTGGCCGCCGCGGCGCCCGCCGGTGAGCACGTCGATCACATAGATGCCGATGAAACCGAGGCCCAGTCCCAGCAGCTTCGCCCAACTCGCTCCGTACAAGAACTGGTAAATAATGCCCAAACCCCACCCCGTCATCACGCCACCGGGGACGAGAAACCCATAGTTCCTCCTGTAGAAAAAGGCCACCAGAAACGCCAGCCCGATGGCGGCGACGACCGCTTCGCCGCCGATCCGGGACTGCTGGGCGAGCAGAAACACGACCCCGATGACGATCAGCATGATGCCGGGCAAGACCCTCCGCCGTTCCACCTATGTCACCTCCGCATCGCCGGCCCGCTATCCCCACAGCGCCGGCTTCGTCACCATCAGGAACACGATCACCAGGATCAGGACCGCGACGACGATGCCCAGCCGTTGCCCGCGGGCGGCGAGCGCCTGGTAGACCGGGGCCTGCGGCCCGGCGGCTTCCGCGGCGGCGATCTGGGATGCCAGCGCCGGCGTGTACAATACGGCGGCGACGGCCACGACAACGGCGTACAGGACCAGCGCAGACAGCACCCACGGCATCGTCCACCGGATCCCGCCGACGTAGAGCATCGCCAGTCCCGTGATCAGCAGCAATCCATAGGCGGGATTGGCCACGCGGTCATCCAGGAACTTCACCGTCTTGAGGATGAACCCGGTGTGCTGCGGATCTCGTCCGGCCCGGGACAGCCAGATGCCGTACGTGAGGTTGGACCCGACCGCGGTGATCGCGAGCAGCACATGCACATACTTCAAGATCAGGTAGAGAGTCACAGTTCTCATTTTCGACGGCTCCGCCGTGCTTTCCCACCGCGACGCGCGGAGCGCAGGATTCGTTCGGCACCTCGTCCAACAGGCCCCGTTGTACCTTCCTTGATCTTCATGCGCTGTCCAAACTGCGGCCGCGATAATCCTGAGGATGCCAAGTTCTGCGCGTACTGCGGCGCGGCCCTGACCTCGCCCGCCGTGCCGACGGCATCGGAAGAGCGCCGCATCGTCACCGTGCTGTTCGCAGACCTGGCGGGTTTCACGACCCTCGCCGAGGCGATGGATGCGGAAGACCTGCGGACCATCGTGGCCCGGTTCTACAACCTCGTCTCCGCGGAAGTGACGCGGTTCGGCGGCACGGTCGAGAAATACGTCGGGGACGCGGCACTGGCGATCTTTGGGCTGCCCGACCTGCATGAGGATGATGCCGAGCGCGCGGTGCGCGCGGCGCTGTCGGCACAGGAGGCGCTCACCCGGCTGAACGCGCTGCTGGCCGGGGAGGGCGGCCCGCAGCTGAGCATGCGCATCGGCATCAATACCGGCGAGGTGGTCGCCGACCCGAAAGGCGGTGCGCTGGGCGAGTTCCACCTCGCCTCCGATGCGATCAACGTCGCCGCGCGCCTGCAGCAGCACGGCCAGGCGGGCTCGATCCTGATCGGACCCCGCACGGAGGCGCTGGTCCGCGGCATTGTCGACACCGCAGCGGTCGGGCCGGTCGCGCTGAAAGGCAAGAGCCAGCCGCTGGAAGCATGGCAGGTCACCGGTCTGCGGATGGAACGCGCCGTCCGCGGGATCCCAGGCCGCCAGGCCCCGCTGATCGGCCGGGGGGATGAAATGGATCTGCTGCTGCGCCTCTACGATCGGGTGGCGAAGGAACGCCGCTCCCACCTCATTACCGTGCTTGGCACCCCAGGCGTCGGCAAATCCCGCCTGCAGCAGGAGTTCGTCGGACTCCTGCGCGCGCTGCCCGAGTCGCCTGCCATCCGCAAGGGGCGCTGCATGCCCTATGGCGACGGGTCGGCATTCGCCGCCGTCGGAGAAATCGTCAGGCAAGACGCCCACATCATGGACGGTGATCCCGCCGGGGTCGCCCGCGAGAAACTCCGCGCCGGCGTTGCGCAGGTACTGGCCGACGACGCCGAGCGCGTCGCGGCGTCGCTGGGCTTTCTGGTCGGGATCGTGTATCCGGAGTCCGCCATCGCCTCCTACGATCCAAAGAGCGCGCGCGAGGAAGCGTTTCTCTCCTGGCGCCGCTACCTGACCGCGCGGGCCGCGGCCCAACCCCTGCTGCTGGTGCTCGAAGACGTGCACTGGGCCGACGAGGCGCTGCTCGATCTTGTGGACTACACGGTCGCCCGATTGCACGACGCGCCCGTGCTGCTGCTGTGTCTGGCACGCCCCGAGCTGTTGGAGCGGCGCCCGCAGTGGGGCGGCGGCGGGCGGAACGGGGCGACGATCAACCTCGAGCCGCTGACGGAGGCGGAATCCCGCGCCTTGATCGCCGCGCTGCTCGACGTCGACGACCTGCCGGAAGCGGTGCGCGGCGACATTGTCCAAAAAGCGGAGGGCAATCCCTTCTTCGTGGAAGAGATCGTCCGCCTGTTGATGGAGCAGCAGGCGATCGTCGAAGATGCCGGCCGCTGGCGCGCCGCCACGCACATCGCCGGCGTGCCCCTGCCCGACACCGTGCAGGGCGTCATCGCGGCCCGGCTCGACCGGCTGCCCGAGGAAGAGAAACGGACCCTCCAGCAGGCCGCCGTGATCGGCCGGATCTTCTGGGCCGGTACGCTGGCCGCGCTGGCCGCGTCGGGCGGCGGGCCGGGAGACGCCGACGGGCTGCGGAAAGTGGTGGACGGGCTCGAGGACCGCGACCTGATCCGGGAGCGGCCGACGTCCACGCTGGCCGGCGACCGCGAGTACATCTTCAAGCACACGCTGACGCGGGAGGTGTCGTACGCCAGCGTGCCCCGCGCCGTCCGCGCCCCCGCGCACGCCCGCGTTGCGGAGTGGATCGAATCGATGTGGGCCGGACGTCTGGACGAAGTCGTGGACCTGCTCGCGTATCATTGGACCGCGGCGGGCAACGCCACGAAGGCGGTGGAATACCAGTTGCGCGCCGGGGACCGGGCGCGAGCGCTGTTCTCCAACGCCCGCGCGGTGGATGCCTACGGGGCGGCGCTGGATCTTGCTCCCGGCGTGCTCACCGACGGACAGGTCGCCGACGTGCGGCGGCGGCGCGGTGAGGCTCTGGAGCGGTTGGGCCGATACGATCAGGCCGAGGGCGACTTTACGGCGGCGCTGCGCACGTTGCTGGGGACGGGCGACCGGCGCGCTGAAGCGCAGTTGCGGTTTGAGATCACGCGGCTCGATCACCGGCGGCGGACCAAACCGTTCGAGGAGATCATCCGCGCCTACGAGGACGCGCGGCGGATCGCGGTCGAGGCGGGCGACCGCCTCACCGATGCGCGGTGCCTCACGGAGATCGCCACCGCCTATTGGGATACCAACAACCTGTCCGAAGCCGGCCGCCTGGGGCTGCAGGCCCTGGAGATCTTCCGCGGCCTCGGCGACCACGCCGGGATGGCGGCGGTGATGAATCTCCTCGCGATGACCCGCTGGATGGGATTCGATCTGGAGGGCGGTCTCGTCGGGGCGGAAGAGGCGGCGGCGGAGGCACGGGCGGCCGGCGACCGCGGGCGCGAAGCGACCGCCTTGAGCTACCGCGGCATGTTCCAGTTATATGCCGGCAACCTCGGCGACGGGGCCGCACTGCTCGATGAGGCAGAGCGCATCGCCTCGGAAATCGGTGACCGCCGGCGGTTGATGTGGGTCCACTCCTTCCGCACCTTCCTGTACCTCGCACTGGGGCAATATCAGAAGTTCCTCGAGTCCATGCGCGCCGGGAACCAGATTGGATCCGAGATTGGCTACCGTAACCCGAGTGTGGACGTCCTGGAGGCCCTGGGGCTTGCCATGGTGGGCAAAGATCGAGAAGCCCGCGAGCTGATCGAACGGCCGTTTCAGTTCCTCGGCGAAGACGATCCCGACGCAACCGGGGTCTATGCGGCGGCGGCCCTGACCCGTCTGATGACCGGCGATCGAGAGGGAGCGCGGGAGGCGCTGGCGCGCGCGGAAGCGGGGCTGATGCAGTTCGCCCGGGCGGACTGGGTGATGCTGGGCGGGGCATGGATGGCCATGACGTGGTACCTGCTGGGCGAAACCGACCTGGCCGCTGCGCTGGCGCGCCGCGTGATCGAACTGGTTCCCGCCGGATGGATGCGCGAGTCGACGGCAGTTTCCCAGATCGTGCTGGCGCGTACGGCGCTCGCCGAAGAGGACGAGAGCACGGCGGAACGTCATCTCGACGAGGCCGAGCGCACGCTCGGCGGTGTCCCCTATCTCCCGGCGCTGATTGAGCTGCACCTGGCGCGGCACGAACTGCGCATTGCCCAGGGCCGCCACGGCGAGGCCGCGGATGAACTCATCCGCGCCGAAGAGACCCGGGAGCAGATCGCGGCGCAGCTCGAAAGTGCGGCCCTCAAGGAGACATTTCACATGTCATGGACCGCCCGCCGAGTACAGGCCGCCCGCGACGCGTTCGACCGCCTGCCCCGCCCTACGCCTCGAACCGCGTAAGGCCCTGCGCTCTGCGCAGCGCCGCAATGTACCCCAGGGCCCAATCGTCGTGCCCGTAGTAGAAGATGACATACCAGATGACCACCTGGTCCCCAGGCCAGCCCCCGCCGGTTTGCACCATCGTCACCGCGTCGGTGTCGTCGATCGCATTGACCACCCGCTCCGACGCCGCACACGCGCGACGCGCATAGTCCAGCAGCACCGACTTCCCCGGCAGACGGACGGCGGCGGCGGCCTCGTCGTCCATCCCCGACCCGCTTTGATTACGTCCCAAGAGGGTGGGCTCGAGGTTCCAGGCGGCGGCGAGACCTTCCGCCGTCCAGATCTGCTCGAGGGCGCCGACCCGCTCGCGCAGCGCGGGCGTCAGCGTCGACAGCCGGACGGCCAGCCCATCGTTCGCACGGGCGGCGTGCCAGAGCTCGAACCCGATGGAGTGCGAGGTCGGGGTCGGCCGCCAGAGGAGTTGCTCGTCGGTCAGATCCTCCACCGATTTCAACAGCCGGCGGTGGTTGAGCGCAAAGTTCCCCTTCACGACGTCGAGCACGGTGGCATCCATCCGCCTCACCTCACCTGGTGCAGATTCGCGGTCTCCTGCGGCGTGCTTTCGCGCCGCGGGCGCCGCGTCCTTGTGGGCGACACAGGAAGCCCGTCGCGGCGCACAGTAATCCAGCACCGTGCAGAAGATCTACGACTTCATCAAGACCTACGTCGGCCTGTTCGCCGCGCTGGGTTTCTCGTTCGTCCAGCTGCTGAACCTGCGCCCCACCGAGCAGTCGTTGCCCGCGTTTGTCTTCTTCACGGCCTGCGCCATCGCGATCATCGTCTACGCGGTCGCCGTGCTGCGGGACACGCGCCTGGTACGGCGCGGGGCTGCACTGGTCCGTGAACCGGTCCATGACCGCCGCAGCCGGCGGCTGGCGGTCGTGTACCTTGCGGCGATGCCGGTGCTGTATGCCGTACTGACGGTCACGTTCCACATTCCCAACTCGTGGCCGGTGGAGATCCGCGTGGGCGCCGAACCACGGGAGCGGAATCCTTGGATCATGCAACTACCGGGAGATTCGCTGCTGGGGCTGGACGAAGAGGTGGGCCCGCTGTTTGTGCCCGGAGGCGATCTCGTGCCCGAACGCGGCAGCATCCGCTATGTGGTGATCTACAATCGCAGCACCGTGCCGTCCCCGCCGTTGGAGGTGCAGTTGGACCTGCAGACGCCCAAGGCGTGGTTGGTGCCCCCGGCCAGGATTTTCGCGGTGGCCATCGCGTCTCCGGCGCGGCAAGGATGGCTGCCCTGGGACCGCCCGCTGCCTGCGGCGCACTGGCTGCCGTACAATCACGGCTGCGCCGCCCGGCTCCTGGATACCGGCTGGTGCTTCTACCACCCTCCGGATGACCGGCGGGGCTGGTTGCAGCCGGCGATCAGGTTCCCCACGATTCCGGCGCGCGGCAGCGTCGAGGTCTTCCTCGAAGTCGCCGTGCCCCAGGGCGCGCCGGTTGACGCCGTTCCTGCTATCCTTACCCTGAGGCAGACCGGTGAGGGACGCTTCGTTGTCGGAATGCGCACCGAAATCGATCTCAATGCTGGTGCAAAGAGGTAGCACGATGAAACGTGTCGCGGTGATGGTCGCAGTACTGCTTGCCGTCGCGGCGGCGTCTCCACTCCTCGGGCAGGCCCAGCAGCCGGCGGACTGCCGTCCCGCGGGCACGGCGCCGGGCGGCTTTCAGGCCGTCACGATCGGACACTTCTCCGAAGGAGCGGACGACGTCGCCGATTTCTGCCGTTATCTAGTCCGCCAGCGCATCTGGCCGTCGTTCCAAAGCCTGGGCAGCGTCAAAGATCCGCAGGCGCCACGCCGGGCACACGACGCCCTGGAAGCGGGCACGATCGACGTCTTGTGGGTGAACTCCTTCGCCGCGGGCGCCCTGCTCGAAGCCAACCGGTCGCTGCGGCTAAAGGTGGTGGCCTTCACCGACTTCCTCGTCCTGCACATCGGCACCCGGCAGCCCGGCGTCCAAATGGTGACCGACGCCGCGTTCGCACCGGCGGAGGTCGCCGTACGCGCGGGACGGTCGATGTTTTTTGCCGACGTGCTGTTCGGTATCCTGCGCCGCCGGCCGCGATGTCTGGAAGCGACGGTCGGCTGCACCGTGCTGGCCGGAGAGGGGCTCGCCGGGCAACTGGAGCAGTTCCTCAGCGGCGGTCCGGCGCGGGCGGTGGTGTTGGCGTCGTGGGCCTTGCCGCCAAAGGGACCCGATGTCGTGGTGCGGTCCCTGTACGCCGGGGAGTTTCATCTCGTGGGCGTCCCGCCGACGACGGTGGTCTCGATGCAGTCGGTGAGCGGTACGCTCGCGTTCCTGCAGATCCCGCGGGGCGCGTACGGGCCGAGCCAGAGCACGGAGATTCCCGCGGCGGCGGTGACGCAGATGGTCGTGAGCAGCACGCCGCCGGAGGTCCAGGCACGGGTGCGCGAAATCGCGCACCGCCTCAACGACGCGCTGTTTGAATTGGAGCCGCGCATCAACATCGGGTCCGACATGCCCGCGATCGTGGCGATGACGCTCCAGTTCGCCTCGGGGGTGGACGGGAGGCTGACCTTCCACGACGAACTGGCCCGGCAACTCGACTCACACGGCCTGCTGCACCACGCGCCGGAGGAACATCACGAGCAGGACCCGGACAAAGGCGGGGGCTATCGATTCAGGATTGCACGGTGATCCGGACGCGGTGCCGCGCGTTGTTCAGATAGCCTTTGAAGTTCCACGCCTCAGCCATGTCGTCGGGCTGCGTTGCACCGCGCGCATCCCGGGCCCGCACCGTGAGCTCATAGGCGCCGGGGGCCAGGTCAAGCGCCGCGTCCCATAGGCACCACGCCCACGGTGAGGACCGCGGCTGCAGGCTGGCCGGCTGCCAGCGCCGCCCGCCGTCCGCCGAGACCTCGACGGTAACGATCGGCGCCGCTCCGCTGAGCGCATACCCCCGCACGACGCAGCGTCCTGCAGGCACTACCGCGTGGTCGGCGGGATCTGCGATGGCCGCATTCACGGGGATCTCTCCCAGCATCTTACCGGACGCCCAGTCCACCGTCGCCGCCGTCACGGCCGGTGGAAACATCTTGTACGCCTTGGTCTGGAAGTAGTTCTCAGACGGCCGGTCCGATACGACGATCTCGTCCACCCACTTCACGCTGCGCGCGCCGATGTATCCCGGGACGACCACCCGCAGCGGCGCGCCGTGCTCGAGTCGCAGTGGTTCGCCGTTCATGTCAAATGCGAGCAGGACCTCGGGTGCAGTCGCCTTGGCGAGGGGAATGGAGCCGCCGAACCCAAACCGGCGGCCATCCTTGGTGACCTCGTCCCCCCCGTTGAACGCCGCGTGCAGCGCCCCGGGTACCACTCCGGCGGCGGCGAGGACGGCGGCGAGCGGCACCCCGGTCCATTCGGCGTTGCCGACCGCTTCCGCGTCCCAGGGCAGTTCGCCGGGGACCGGCCGCAGCGCCATGAGTTCACTGCGGCGGTTTCCGGCGCATTCCAGCACGGCTTCCACGGTCACCGTGGGGAATTGCCGCCGCAGGTCCGGCAGCGAGAGCGTCAGCGGACGCTGCACCATCCCCGTGACCGAGAGCCGGTGGGCGGCCGCATCGATGCGAGGGATGGATCCGTGATTCCGGACGAAGAAGTGATCGACCGGCGTGAGGGCCCCGGCGACCAGACGCTGGGCGGGAGCGCCGCCGTTGAGGGGATTCGCTTCCTTGACCACAAACGCCTGATGCTTGCCGAAGACGCCCACTCCTCGTAGTTCAACGGGGGTGTCGCCATCGCCCTGCCGAGGCATTCCATGCGCCGGAAGCGAATGGACAGGAGCGATGGACTCATTGACTCACCGCACGCAGAAGCCCGCCCAGCCCTCACCCGGCAAGCCGCCGCTGCTGCTGCTCCTGCACGGCGTCGGCAGCCATGAGGGTGATCTGATGGGGCTGGCCCCGTATGTCGATGGCCGGTTCTTTGCCGTCAGCGCCCGCGGGCCGCTGACGGTGGGACCGGGCGCCTACGCCTGGTTCCATGTCGCGTTTGAAGCCGGATCGCCGGTGATCGTCCCCGAAGAAGCCGAGGAGAGCCGGCACGCGCTGATCCGGTTCATCGATGAGGTGATCACCCGCTACGACCTGGACCCGGAGCGCGTCTACCTGATGGGGTTCAGCCAGGGCGCGATCATGGGGCTGAGTCTTGCCCTCACCGTGCCCGACAGACTGGCCGGGGTGGTGGCGATGAGCGGCCGCATCCTGCCCCAGATCCTGCCCCAGGCCGTCTCCCCCGAGCGCATGAAGGGGCTGCCGATCTTTGTGGTGCACGGCGAGTTTGATCCCCTGCTTCCCGTGGACGAGTACGGCCGCCGCACCCGCGACATCCTCGCGCGCCTGCCCGTCGCGTTGACCTATCGGGAGTACGCGATGGCCCACCAGGTCTCCGATGAGAGTCTGCGCGATGTGGTGCGATGGCTGGCCGAGCGCCTGGAGCGTCCGCGCCGCGATGAACCGACAGGGTCGGAGGTACGCCGATGATCACGGGCATCGACCACATCATCATCCTTGTCGACGACCTGAGCACCGCCATGCGGCAGTACGAATCTGTGGGCTTCGTCGTGACCCGGGGCGGCGTGCATCCCGGCGCAGGCACAGAGAATGCGTTGATTCCACTCGCCGACGGCTCGTATCTGGAGCTGCTGGCCGTCGCGGACCCGGTTCTGGCGATCCATCATCCGAAGTGGTCGCATCCCGACGGCACCCGCCGGAAGGGCGGCGAGTACGGAGGATTCGCCCTCAGCACCGACGACATCGACGCGGACGTCCAGCGGATCGCCGGCGGGGGATTGACCATGACGCCTCCGGCAGACGGCTCGCGGGAACGTCCCGATGGCACGATGGTGCGGTGGCGCGTCTCCTCCCCGCCCCAGAGGGAGCTGCCGTTTCTGATTCAAGATGTCACGCCCAGGGACGTGCGCATTGCGGCTCCACCGCGAGGCTTGGGTCTGCACGCGGCGATCAGCGAGGTCCGCATCGCCGCGGCGGATCTGCCGGTGGCGGTGCGCGCCTACAGTCAATTGCTCGACACCCCCGCCTTGGGCGCCGCGCCGGCCGCAGGCGAGGTACATTTCCTCACGCCGCGGGGGGAGATTACCGTGCTGGAACACGCGGCGGGAAATCGCATCGCCGGCATCCTGGAAATCACCCTGGGAGTCGCCGATTGGAGGTCTGCGACCCGCGAGCTCCTCCCGGTCCTGGAGCACAGGCCCGGAGGCTGGCAGGTCCCGCACCACGTCCTGGGCGGGACGCGCATCCTGCTGCGGCCTAAAGTGGGCCCCTAAATGACAAACCGGCCCCCCGGGAGGCCGGTCGCCAACATCCGCTGATAGGATTCGGTCAGACCGCGCGCTGCCTCGTCACCAATCCGAGCACCCAAAGAAAGACGATCGCCCCAACGATGGCGACCACGATGGAATACAGGTTCACGCCGGAGACGCCGGCGCCGCCGAAGAGTCCGAACACCCAGCCTCCGACGATGGCCCCGACAACCCCGACCACCAGGGTGACGAGAAACCCCCCGCCCTGCCGGCCCGGCATCAGCAGCTTTGCGAGATATCCAGCAATGAGTCCTATCACGATCCAGGCGATCCAGCTCATCTCAACCCTCCGCGTAGGACGAATCCCGAGTGATCCGGACGATTCCCGGTGTCAACGTTAGAAGTTCGCGCCGCAAGGCGGGGCACCTCCGAAACCAGTGGAGAGAAATACTAGGGCTTCCTTACGGGAGCCTCCCTTACACATGGCGGGCCCGGAGGGATTCGAACCCCCAGCGCCGGGGTTAGAAGCCCCGTGCTCTGTCCGTTGAGCTACGGGCCCGCGGCCCGGACATTAGTATACCGCGATGGGAACGCAACCTTAAGGAGCTAGGTATAGTGGGTCAGTCTGAAGCGCTGTTCGCTTTCTGCAAGGCTGGTGGAGGGCCGCTACTAGGTGAGGCGGTTGACCCAGAACAGGGAGAGCCCAACGGCGGCGAGCGCGAAGAGCGCCGCGGCGCCGGCCGCGACGCCGGTCACTTCCGTCGGCTTGTATTCCCACCCAATCATCCGGCTCAACTGCCGGTAGACGCCGCGCAGCTGGCCGACCGACCGCGCGAGGAAGTAGTTTCCGCCGGTCACCTCGGCCATCTCCCGCAGTGTGTCTTCATCCAGACGCACCCAGATGCTGCGTCCGCCGAGATTGAGAAACGTCCCTTCCGGCGTGCCGACGCCGATCGTGTACACTTTGACCTCTTGCTGCCTGGCCGTCCGCGCGGCATCGACGGGCAGGACGCCGCGGTTACTCTGCCCGTCGGATAGCAGCACGACGGTCCCCGGCGCCACCGGCGGCTTCGGCGCCTGCGCCGGCATGCCTGAACCCGCCGGACGCTCGCGGCCGGGCAGCGCCCAGACCGCTTCCAGCAGCCCGTCGCCGATGGCCGTTGCGAACTCCGTGGTCAGCAGGTCAATCGCTTCGAGGACGCGGCCGTGGTCGACGGTGGGCGGGACCAGCAGGGTGGCATAGCTGCTGAAGGTCACCAAGCCGACCTTGAGGCCGTGCGGCAACCCTTCCACGAATTCCCGTGCCGCGGCCTTCGCCGCCTCGATGCGCATCGGCGGCAGGTCGTCGGCGAGCATACTGCGGCTCACGTCGATCGACAGTACGACCGTGTTCTGCGTGGCCGGAATCGGAAACGGCGCGATCGGCCGAGCCATCGCGATGATCGTGGCGGCAAGCGACAGTACAAAGAGGACCGCGGGAACGTGGCGGCGCCACCGCCGGCCCTGCTGCGCGGCCGCTCTCAGGACGGAAACGCCGGTGTAGCGAACGGCCTCCCGCGGCGGCTGGCGCAGCGCCCGCACATACAGCCAGGCAAGAAGCGGAAGGAGCAGCAGCCCCAGGAGCAAGGAGGGCCATTGAAAGGTCACGGCACTCTCCGGAACCAGACCAACGACAGCAATCCGCCTGTTACCAGCAGTATACCCGCCCCGCCCACGACGATCGAGGAGACTTCGGTCCTCCGGCGCTCCCAGCCGATCGAGCGGCCCAGCTCCTGATACGCCTTGCGGAGCTCGTCCTTCTGGGTAATGTCCAGGTACCGCCCGTCCGCAAGCTGGGCGATGAGCTGGAGAACGCGGGAATCAAACGGCACCATCACCAGCTGGCCGTCAATGGTCATCACGCTGCCGGCCGGCGTACCTACCCCCACGGCAAAGACCCGCACGCGGCCTTCCTTGGCCAGCGCGGCCGCGGTCGCCGGATCGATCCCAAGATTGCTCACCCCGTCGGAGAACAGGATGATCGCCGCCGGGGACAGATCTTCGGCGCGCAGCGGCGCCGGCGGTTGCCCGGGTCCCTGCTGTGGTGGAGGGGCCGGCGCGGGGGGCGTGGGAATCTGCCGCCCGACGTTGAGTTTATCGCCGAGAAATTCCTTGCGGCCGGGCAGTGCACGAAGTGACTCAATAATCGCCCCCCCCACCCCGGTCGCCTGCTGTAGTTTGAGACCTTCGATCGCTTCGCGAAGCTGCTGCCGGTCGGTCGTGGGCGGCACCAGCACCTGCGCGTAGTCGCTGAAGACTACGATGCCGACCTGGGTCGAGCGCGGCACGGCATCGAGGGCCTCGAGCGCGGAATCCTGGGTGGCCCGCAGCCGGCTGGGTTTGACGTCCTCACCGATCATGCTCTTGCTCACGTCGATCGCCAGGATCACGGCGGCGCGGTTGACCGGCAGCGGCACCGCCGCGATGGGCCGGGCCATCGCAAAGAGCAGCAGCGTGATCGCCGCCACATAGAGGAGCACCGGCAGCACGCGCCTCAGCGCCGGCGGCCGCTGCCAGAGGAACGGCGTGAGGTGGGGGTCGGCCAACGCGCGCTCACGCCGGGACGCGGTCCGCCGCAGGCGGATGTAGCCCCATACGAGCGCGGGGACCAGGAGCAGTCCCCACAGCATCACCGGCCAGCCAAATTCCACCGACCCTTCCTCCTCCGGTAGGTGACAAACTTCAGCAGCGGATCCACCAGCGGTTCCGCCGTGGAGAGATCGAGCACGTCCACCCGCGCATTCCGGAACATCTGATCCGTCTGGGCCCGCCGGTCGGCCATAAGGGTGCGGTAGGCCTGGCGGACCTTCGGATCCGATGTGTCCACCCACAACTGCTCACCGCTCTCCGGGTCGCGTACGGGCATACCCCCCACATCGGGCAGCTCGCGCTCGGCGGGATCGTCGATCCGCACCGCGATAAGGTCGTGCCGCCGGGCCAGCTCGCGCAAGGGATGCTCCCAGCCATCCGGCCCCAGGAAATCGGACACCACAAACACGAGGCTGCGGCGCCGCAAGACCGGCGCCGCCTGGCGCAGCCCTGTGCCCAGATCGCCGGGCCGGTCGGTGTCGCCGAGCGAGGACAACTCGTGGATGATGCGCAGGGCATGGATGCGTCCCCCCCGCGGCGGCACGTACACGCCGCGGCCGGGGAACCCGATCAATCCAACCTTGTCGCCGTGCCGGCTGATGATGTAACTGGCGACCCCCGCGAACTCAATCGCCGTATCGCGCTTCAGTTCGCGCCGGGTGCCGAACCGCATCGAGGGGGAAAGGTCGACGAGCAACCAGGCCGTGAGCTCTTTTTCTTCCAGGTACTGCCGTACGAACAGCCGGTGCATGCGGGCGGTGACGTTCCAGTCGATCCGGCGCACCTCATCGCCGGGCTGATACTCGCGGACCTCGGCGAGGTCGAGACTGGGACCGTAGAAGATGCCGGTGTAGTCGCCGAACAGGAATCCGTCCAGGCGCCGCACGACCTTGAACTCCAGACGGCGAAGGACTTTCTCGGGAGTTTCCAACCCTCACCCCCTCCCTCTCCCGCAAGCAGGAGAGGGCATGGAGTCTGACTTAGCCCGGCGGCGTGGTCGCTCCGGCTTTGGTCTGCTCGTAGGGATCGCCGATGTGGACCCGCGGAGCGGGGATCCGCTCCAGCACGCGCGCCAGCAGCTGATCCGGACCAACGTCCTGGGCCAGTGCCTCGTAGGAGAGGACGAAGCGGTGCCGCATGACCTCAGGCGCGAGGTCCCGGACGTCCTCGGGCAGCACATACTCGCGGCTGCGCAGCAGCGCCAGGGCCTTTGCGCCGAGGATAAGGTTGAGCGACGCGCGCGGGCTGCTGCCGAAGGAGATGAACGGCGCGAGCTCGGCCAGGCCGAAGTCCTTCGGCCGCCGGGTCGCGTTGGCCAGCGTTACCGCGTACTCCATGATCTTCGGGTGAACGTAGACCGCGTCGGCGATCCGCTGCATCTGCAGCAGCTCGTCGGCGGCGATCACCGGCTGCACGGTCGGATACTCGCCGGTCATGCGCTCGACGATGGTGATCTCCTCGTGCACGCTCGGATATGAGATGACGACCTTGAACAGGAAGCGGTCGACCTGCGCCTCCGGCAGCGGGTAGGTGCCTTCGCTCTCGATCGGGTTCTGGGTGGCGAGCACGAGGAATGGGTTCGGCACGGCGAACGTCTGCTTGCCGATCGTGGCCTGCCGCTCCTGCATCGCCTCCAGCAGCGCGGACTGGACTTTCGCCGGCGCCCGGTTGATCTCGTCGGCGAGCACGAGATTCGCGAAGATGGGGCCCAGCTCGGTCTCGAACGTCCCGGTGTGCTGGTTGTAGATGCGCGTGCCGACCAGATCGGCGGGCACGAGGTCCGGGGTGAACTGAATGCGCTTGAACTCCGCGTCCAGCGCTTGGGCGGTCGTCTTGATCGCCAGGGTCTTGGCCAGGCCGGGCACACCCTCAATGAGCACGTGGCCCCGCGCCAGCAGGGCCACGAGGAGCCGCTCGAGCATCAGGTCCTGGCCGACGATGACCTTCTTGATCTCGACCAAGACCTTGCGCATCGTGGCCGAGGCCTGCTGGAACGTCTCCACCGGGTAGGTCACGAGGTGTCCTCCAAGTTGAGGTTCGCGATCAATGATCCCCTGTTCCCTTGTTCGCCTGTTCGCGTGTTCGCGCAGTTAGATGTTCGGACGCTCGCCGAGGACAACGGATACTGAGAACGTCCGACCGTCGCGCAGGATTTCCAGCGTCACCGTATCGCCGATGTGCCTGCTCAGCACGTACCCGGCCAGAGCGCCGAACGTCCGCACCGGTCGCCCATCGATCGCCACGATGATGTCCCCGCCCCGCGGCGCATCCCGCGGGGACGCCGCCGGTCTCCCGCCGCGCAGTCCGGCCAGCGCCGCGGGTCCGCCGTCGACGACTTCAAACACCAGCACGCCGCTGCGGACAGGCAGACCCAGTTCGGCCGCCAGCTCGTCATCGATCGTCTGACCGGTCACACCGAGCCATGGATGGCGGACGGTACCGGCCCGCAGGTCGGGCAGCAGCGCCTTGACCGCGTCGGAGGCCACGGACAGGCTGAAGGTTCCGTCGCGGGCGGTTGCCACGATCACGCCGACGACCTCGCCGCGATCGTTGACGAGCGCGCCCCCGGAGTCGCCGGGATAGACGGTCGCGGTCGTCCGCAGATACGGCGCACCGGGCCGGGCCTCGAAGTCGAGGGTGATGAACGCCCCCGTCGACGGCCCGCCCGTGCGGCGGGGGGCCCGTCCGAACGTGGTGACGAGGTCCCCTTCCCGCAGGAGCGACGAATTCCCCAGCACGGCGACCGGCAGCGCGACGCGGGGGTCGATCCGGACCAGGGCAAGGTCGAAGACGGGGTCGGTGCCGATTACGTGGGCGGTCACAGCCTCGCCATTCTTGAAGATGACGTCAATGCTGGTGGCGCGCGCGACGACGTGCTGGGCGGTGAGGATCAGCCCGCCCGGATCGATCACGATCCCCGATCCCGACGCACGCCCGACGCGGCCATTGCTGTCAAACGTGATGTTGATCTGGACGACCGCCCGCTCGACCGCGTCGACGATGGGCGCCGGAAGCGCGGTACTCTGGGCGACCGATCCCGACGGCGCCGCCGCGACGACGGCGAACGCCAGCAGGACGACCAGCCAGCGATATGTCGATCTCATGCCGTTGCCACCTTACCTCGCCACCTTGATTGAATCGCTACCTACCCGAGAATACGCGATAAGACCGATAAAAGCGATAAGGGCGACACGGGTTACGGCCTTTGGACTGACCCGTTCGATCGGGGGTTTACCTTTATCGCCGTTATCCCTTCTATCCCTCTTATCCCTGTTATCCCGGGGTTTCAGTCTCCGCGCCAGCGGCGGCCGTCGCGTTCCAACAGCCTGTTGGCCCCCTGGGGCCCCCACGATCCGGCCGGGTAGTTGGGAAATGCGCGCGGCGGGTGCTCGTCCCAATGGGCCAGCAGGGGGTCCACGACCGCCCACTGCAGCTCGACCTCGTCGCGGCGCGGCATGAAGCGCTGGTTGCCCCGCAGGGCTTCCAGCAGCAGGTGCTCGTACGGCGGATGCTCGGCTTCGCCGACGGAATCGTACGAAAAGTCCAGCGGCACCGTGCGGATCTTCCGGCGGTGACCGGGCACGCGGGCACCGAAACTCAGCGAGATCCGCTCGTCGGCGGTGGTGTTGAGGACCAGGACGTTCGGATCCATTTCCGACATGTCGTAATCTTTGAACAACCGCAGCGGCGGTTGCCGGAAGACCACCGCCACTTCCGTATCCTTCTCGGCCATGCGCTTTCCCGCACGCAGGTAGAATGGCACCCCCGCCCATCGCCAGTTCTCGATCTGCAGGCGCATCGCCACATAGGTCGGGGTGTTCGAATCGGGGCTGATGCCCTCTTCTTCCCGGTAGCCGGGCACCGGCTGCCCGTACACGGTGCCCGCTGCATACTGCCCGCGCACCGCGTCTTCCGGGCGCACCGGCGGGATGGCCCGCAGGACCTTGGCTTTCTCGTTGCGGAACTCCTCGGCGTCGAACACCGTCGGCGGCTCCATGGCCACGATCGCCAGCAGCTGGAAGACATGGCTCTGCAGCACGTCACGGACCACGCCGACCTCTTCGTAGAACCGGCCCCGCCCCTCGATGCCGATGGCCTCTGCGAACGTGATCTGCACGTTGTCGACGTAGCGGCGGTCCCAGATCGGCTCAAAGACCGTGTTCGCGAAGCGGAACACCAGCATGTTCTGGACGGTCTCTTTGCCCAGGTAGTGGTCGATGCGGAAGATGTTGTGCTCGCCCACGACCCGATCGATCAACGCGTCTAATCGCTCAGCCGATGCCTCGTCGTGACCGAACGGTTTCTCGATGATCACGCGGTTCCAGCCCTGCCCGCTGCCGTTGCGGTGCACCAGCTCCATGTCGCCCAGCGCGGAGATGATCCCCTCAAAGGTGGAGGGCGGCACAGCGAGGTAGAACACGCGGTTGCCGCCGGTCTCATGGCGTTCTTCCACGCTATTCAGCAGCCGGCCGATGTTGCGGTAATCCCCTTCTTTGGTGAAGTCGGCGGAGACGTAGTACAGGCGGTCGGCGAACCGGTGCCAATGGCTGCCGTCCACCAGCGCGTGCACCGACGTGACCGCGTCGTGCACCATGGTGCGGAACGCCTCGTCGGTCATCGCCCGCCGGGCTACGCCGACAATGGCGAGCTTGTCGGACAGCGCCCCCTCCGCGAACAACCGGTACAGCGCCGGCAGCAGCATCCGTTTGGCCAGATCGCCGGTGGCGCCAAAGATCACAAACGCCACCGGATCGGGCGCCGCGATCTCTCTGATTTCTGCTTCCGTCTCTTTGGTGCCGAGCTTCAAAATTGACCCCCTCGACCCGTCATGCTAGGATGCTCGTGGCAACGCACCTCGCGTTGCCCGTGTGAACCGCTCGGGGCGTAGCGCAGTTTGGCTAGCGCGCGTGGTTTGGGACCACGAGGTCGCCGGTTCAAATCCGGCCGCCCCGACCACCTTCGCTACTAATACTACCCTTCACTGGGAGGAGTTTCAGGTGCGCCGGCGGCCGCTTTTGGCGCGGCTTTGCTCGCCGCCTCACGGGCGAGTTCCGTCGTGCGCTTGGGCCGCACGTCCTGCATGCCCAGAAAATCCGCGGCGAGGTAGCGCTCGATCAGATCCTTGATCTGCGTCTCCCGCTCGGCGTTGCCGGCGCGGGCGTCGGCGACCCAGGTCTTGTCGACGCGGTAGCTCTTCAGCTGCGTGCCGTCGTGGAAGTGCACGAAGGGGTGGTTCTTCGAATCCTCCAGGACGAGGATCTTCACCTTCAGGTTGAGCTTGTTCGCCACGCCGGTCGCCAGGTCGAGGATCCACCGGCGCGTGGCGTCGGGCTGCTGGCCGGGGCCCATGCCGATGGTCGCCGCGACCGTCTGGCCGCGCAGCGGATCGATGTCCACCGGCGGACCCGCTGCGGTAATCTGGGCGCGGCGTTTCTTCACGTTCTGCTTGATCTGGTCCCACACGTCGAGGCCCGCCACCATCGAGGCGAAGAGGTAGAAGAAGAACACGGCCAGCGTCAGGGACCAATATTTCAGGAATCCGCTCAGTGCGTCCGGCATGCCCACCCCGCGCGATCCGCGTCGCCGTTCATCGATGAATTGGGCGCTTCGCGCGTACGTTCCTTCACCGGTGCTGTATAATACTGGATACCTCGTTCGCCCGGGCGCGCCGGGCCGGAAGGGATGGCGTCATGCGTCCGATCTGGAAGGGCCACCTCACGTTTGGACTCGTCACGATCCCGGTGAAGCTCTACACGGCCACCGACTCAAAAGACATCCGGTTCCGCCTGCTCCACAAGAGCTGCATGACGCCGATCCAGAACAAGCGCTACTGCCCGCATCATGAAGCGATCGTGGACTGGAACGACGTGCTGCGCGCCTATGAGTACGCGAAGGGCAAGTTCGTCCCGGTGACGGAGGAGGAGCTCGACAACGTCCCGCTGGAGACGGCCGGGACGGTGAGCGTCACCTCGTTCGTGAACCTCGACGAAATCGATCCCATCTACTACGAGCGGTCCTACTACCTCGCTCCTGACGAGGGGGGGCAGAAGGCGTTCCGGCTGCTGCACGACGTGCTGGGGGAGGCGGCGCGGGTCGCGGTCGGCAAGGTGGTGATCAAGGAGAAGGAACACCTCGTCTCCGTCCGGCCGCATGACGGCACCCTGGTCATGTCGACCTTGTACTACGCCGATGAGGTGCGGTCCATCGAAGACATCCCCGAACTGCCCGTGCAAACCAAGATCCATCCCAATGAAAAGAAGATGGCGCTGCAGCTCGTCGAGGGACTGAGCGCGACGTTCAATGCCGCCGAGTACCACGACGACTATCGCGAGGCGCTGCAGAAGGTCATCACCGCGAAAATTGAGGGCGAAGAGGTCGTGGGCGTCCCCGTCCGGAAGGACACGAAGGTCGTCGATCTCATGGACGCCCTCCGCCGCAGCCTGCAGACGACCGCCAAGGAGAAACCCGCCCGCCGGCCGCGCTCGGCCGCCGCGCGCGCCGCCGCCCGGCGCTGACGCTAACTGCCGTTGGTAGTTGGCGGTTGGTAGTTGGCAGTGATTGAGTACTCTAGGATGGTCACCACGAACCACCAACTACCAACCACCAACTCGGTTTTCCGGAGCGGGACCTCCGGCTTCAGCTATCCCGAGTGGAAGGGCGCCTTTTACCCCGCCGGAGTGGCCGCCGACGGGATGCTGCGATACTACGCGTCGGTCTTTCCCACCGTCGAGATCAACAACAGCTTCTACCGCTATCCCAAGGACGACACCCTGGCTCAGTGGGCGGCCGCGGTGCCCGCGGGTTTCCGGTTCAGCATCAAGGCGCACCGCCGGATCACGCACAACAAGCGGCTGAAGGACACCGACACCGACGTGGCCTTCCTCTACGAGCGTGTGCTGACGCTGGGCCCGCAGATGGGACCGCTGCTCTTCCAGCTTCCACCCTCCCTGCGCGCCGACCCGGGGGTGCTGGAGGCCTTCCTCGCGCAGCTGCGCCCCGGTCCTCCGGTGGCGATCGAGTTCAGGCATGCGTCGTGGTCCAGCGACGCCGTCTATGCGCTGCTGGACCGCTACCGGGTCTCGCTGTGCGTCGCCGAGACCGACGAGCCGGCCGCCCCGACCGCCGTCGTCGGCCCCATCGCCTACCTGCGGCTGCACAAATCGCGCTACGATGATGACGCGCTGCGCTCGTGGGCAGAATGGATCACGGAGCGTCTTGCGGAAGGCCGTGACGCGTACGCCTATTTCACTCATGAGGAAGGCGCCCCCGCGACCGACTATGCGCAGAAGCTCACGAAACTCGTCAACATCGAAAGCGATGCTCGATGCTAGATACTAGAGAAGATCGGTCTAGCATCAATCGGGTGCGGGAAATGGGCCTAGAGGATTACAAGAAAAAGCGCCGGTTCAACCAGACGCCCGAACCTGAGGGAGCCCCGAAGGGGAAGCGTGCGCCGGCCGCGCGGAAGAGCAAACTTCATTTCG
This sequence comes from bacterium, assembly GCA_036505015.1. Taxonomy (GTDB): domain Bacteria; phylum Sysuimicrobiota; class Sysuimicrobiia; order Sysuimicrobiales; family Kaftiobacteriaceae; genus DASXUC01. The sequence continues at coordinate 49,649 of DASXUC010000071.1, forward strand.
TGATCCAGGAACACCACGCCACTCGCCTGCACTGGGACTTCCGGTTAGAAATGGATGGCGTGCTGAAGTCTTGGGCCGTGCCCAAAGGCCCCACGCGTGATCCCGATGAAAAGCGACTGGCCGTGCCGGTGGAAGATCACCCCCTGGACTACATGGAGTTTGAAGGCGTGATCCCCAAAGGCAACTACGGGGCCGGCACCGTGATGGTCTGGGACATCGGCACCTACGACGTCCTGGAAGGCGATCCGGTCAAGGCGTACGAGAGCGGCAAGCTGACGGTCGTGCTCCACGGCAAGAAACTGCCGGGTGAGTTCCATCTCGTGCGCACCAAGATGGGCGGACAAACCCAGTGGCTGATGTTTAAGAAACGCGACGGCGATGCCGAGCCGGGATGGGTGCTGCCGTCGCCGTCGGTCTCGGTGAAATCCGGAAGGACCATCGAGCAGATTCGCGACGAGGGGACGGCGAGGTGGCACTCCGGACCCAAGGACAAGCGAGCAGGCGAACAGGCGAACAGGCGAACGCGATCTCAGCCCGAGGCCCCAGGCCCCAGGCCCCAGGCCCACGCCCTCAAACAGTTAGGCCTGGACAAAGCCGGCAGCGACCCGTTTCCGAAGGACCTCAAGCCCACGCTGGCGACGCTGGTCGAGAAGCCCTTCGACGGCAAGGACTGGTTGTTTGAAGTGAAGTGGGACGGCGTGCGGACGATTGCGTATCTCCGGCGGCGCGGGAGCGAACGCGAGGTGTCGCTGCGCAGCCGGAACAATCTCACGCAGAACGGTCAGTTCCCGGAGGTGGTTGACGCCCTCTACCATCTTGACTTCCCCGATGCGGTCTTGGACGGAGAGATCGTTGCCCTCGACGATGACGGGCGCGCTCACTTCCAACTACTTCAATCCCGCATCCCCATGGCCCGCAATGGGCAGCGCCAGAAAGATGCGCAGCCGCTGACGATCGCCTACTACGTGTTCGACCTGCTGTACTACAACGGCCACGTCCTGGTGGACCGGCCGCTGGAAGAACGACGGCGCGCCCTTGAGGCGATCGCCCCGCGCGGCGCCGTGGTCCGGTTGTCGGACGCGGTGCCGGACTCCGGGCGGGCGTTCTACGAAGCCGCGCAGGCGCACGGGCTGGAAGGCATCGTCGGCAAACGCAGGGACGCGCCCTACGCACCAGGGAAACGGACCCAGACCTGGGTCAAGATCAAGATCAAGCAGCACCACGACGCGGTCGTCGGCGGGTTCACGCGCGGACGCGGCGCGCGGGGCAAGACCTTCGGTGCGCTCCTGTTGGGCGCATACGACGACGCCGGCCGGCTGCAGTACATCGCGCACTGCGGCGGCGGGTTTACCGATGCTGAGCTGCGGCGCGTCAAAGGCTTGTTGGACGAGCGCAGCAGCGCCTCCAGCCCATTTGCTACAGATCCACCGGCCACAAACGATGTCCCCTCCTGGGTGAAGCCCGATCTGGTCGTGGGAGTGGAATCCGGCGGGTGGACGCGCGAGGGCTTCCTGCGGTTTCCCGTCTACAAGGGCCTTCGCTCCGACAAACCGGCGAGGGATGTCCGGCTGGAGCGGCCGGAGCAGCTACCCTGGGAACCTCAAAACACGGGAACGCGGGAACGCGGGAACCGGACCAGAGCCTCAATCCGCGAAGGATTCATCGCGATCGCGCGATCCCGCGACTCCGCGATCCCGCGCGAAGCGGAAGTCCAACGATGACGTTGAGACAGAGCTCGCGCGGGCGCAGGTCCCCGTTCAGTTCACCAACCTGGACAAGGTCTTCTGGCCGGAACAAGGATACACGAAAGGCGACCTGATCCGGTACTATCTGAAAGTCGCCGACGCCATCCTGCCGCACCTGAAGGACCGGCCCATCACGCTGCGGCGGTTCCCCAATGGGATTGCCGGACAGAGTTTTTACCAGAAGGACTACCCGGACGCGCCGAAGTTCGTGCAGATCGTCCGCATCTGGACCGAGAGCTCCAAGACCACGCTGGCGGCCCCGGTGTGCAACAATCTGCCGACCCTGTTGTGGCTGGCGCAGCTCGCCGACATCGAGATCCACACCTGGTTCAGCCGCATCACTCCGGTCGCGCGCGGCGAAGGCGGCCGCGCCCCGAACCGCTCGCGACGCTCGGGTCCGAGGCCGGCGGGCACAGAGTTCGCCGGATCCGAGGACGGCCTGCGCGGCAGCGCGCTGAACCGGCCGGACTATGTCGTGTTCGACATCGACCCATACATCTTCCCGGACAACAAACTGCCCCAGCGCAAAGGGGAAAAGGACCCGGACTATTCCCGCCGCGGGTTCGATGCCGCGACAGAAGCGGCGTTCGCGCTCCGCAAGATCCTGCGGGATCTGGCGCTGGACAGTTTCGTCAAGACGTCGGGGAAAACGGGGCTCCACGTGTTTGTCCCCATCGAGCGCCGCTACACGTTCGACCAGACCCACGCGGTGGCGAAAACGATCACGCAGTACCTCGAATCGCAGCAGCCCCAGAAGATCACCACGGAGTGGGACACTGCCAAACGCGTGGGCAAAGTGTTTCTCGACTACAATCAGAACCGGATCGGCGCGACCCTGGCGAGCGCGTACAGCGTCCGGCCCACGCCCGAGGCAGGCGTGTCCTTCCCGCTCACGTGGAAGGAGCTGGAGGCCGGCCTCGATCCGCTGGAATTCAACCTGCGAACGGTCCCTGACGTGATGGCCCGCCGCCGCGACCCGTGGAAGACCCTGCTGGCAAAACCTCAGCGCCTCGAAGAACAACTGGGCATCAAAGGCTAACCACTACCCCGTGGATGGACCGCGAGGTTGATCGGCGGCTCGACAGCGGTCACGCGTCGCGGGCGGATCGAGGGGCCCCGACGGCGAGCCTGCGGAGGAAGGGTTTGGCCGCGCCGAGGGCGCGGGCGCGGTGGCTGATCCGGTTCTTCGCCGCCAGCGACAGTTGTGCCATCGTCTTGCCCTCGTTGGGAATGTAGAAGATCGGGTCATACCCAAACCCGCCGGATCCGCGGGGAGACATCAGCACCTGGCCTTCACAAATTCCCTCAAACGTCCGCACGTCGCCGTCGGGCAGCGCAACGGCGAGCACGGCGCGGTACCGGGCGGAGCGCTCGGCGGGGGATTTCCCGCGAAGCAATTTCAGCATCTTCGCGTTCCGTGCGGTGTCGTTCGCGCCGCCGGTCAGGAAGCGGTTAGAAAATGGTCCCGGGCCGCCTCCGAGGGCGTCCACTTCGATGCCGGAGTCATCCGCAATCGCGACCCGTCCTGTCATCCGTGCGACGGTCAGGGCTTTGGTGATGGCATTCTCGGTATACGTGCTGCCTTCTTCCGGCAGAACCGGGATCTGTGGAAACGCCGCCAGCGAGTACACCTGGACGGGCAGGCCCTGCATCAGCTCCAGAAACTCACGCACCTTGCCGTCGTTGCGCGTGGCGAGCACGACCTCCAGCGGTGTCTGACCGACGGGCCTCGGTGCCCGGGGGCTCCGGCCCCCGGCCGAGGCCCTGGACCGACCGCGTGTGCCCCGCTTCGCGCTACGGCTTCGGGACCGGTTGGAGGACATCCGCGAGCACGCTCTTCTGGTAGACGATCAGTTGCTGGATTCCCCGTTCACCCAGGGTCAGCAGCGCCTGCAGCTCGTCTTTGCTGAACGGCAGGCCTTCGGCTGTGGCCTGAAATTCCACGATCCGCCCGAGCCCGGTCATCACCAGGTTCATGTCCACGCGCGCACGGGAATCTTCCTGAAAGTTGAGATCCAGACGAGGCTCGTTCTCGACGATGCCCACGCTCGTCGCCGCCAGGAAGTCCCGCACCGGTAATTTGGTCAGGGCGCCGGTCTTGCGCAGGACCGCCAGAGCGTCCATCAAGGCGACAAACGCGCCGGTAATGGCCGCGGTACGGGTGCCCCCATCGGCTTGAATCACGTCGCAGTCCAGCCAGATCGTCCGCTCCCCGAGCTTGTCCAGATCCACCGCCGCCCGCAGCGAGCGCCCGACCAGCCGCTGAATCTCCTGCGTCCTGCCGCTGGGCCGCCCGATGTCGCGCGGCGTGCGGTCGGTCGTCGCGCGGGGCAGCATGCCGTACTCGGCCGTGATCCACCCCTGCCCTGCCCCGCGCAGCCACTGCGGCACGCGTTCCTCAATGCTTGCCGCACAGATGACGCGCGTGTCGCCGAGCTCGATCAGCGCCGATCCCTCGGCATGCTTGAGGTAATGCCGTGTGATCGTCACCGGGCGCAGCTGATCGTTCGCGCGGCCGTCGGGTCGGCTCATGCCCCCACCTTCGAGACATTGGAGAATGATTCCTTGACCGGCTAATTTCCCGCCGGGACAGGGTAGATCGCCAGGAAGCGGGTGATGCCGCGGTAGACCGCCTGCGCCACTCTCTGCCGGAAGGCGGCGTCGCGGAGGCGGGCTTCGTCGTCAGGATGCGAGATGAACGCCGTCTCCACCAGCACTGACGGGATCCCGGGCTCGCGCAGGACCACGAAGTTGGCGGTCTTCACGCCCCGGCTGGGAATCCCCAGCACCGCGCCGAGTTCATCTTGAATCATCTGGGCCAGGGCCAGACTCTGCGGGGTCAGGTAGTACGTCTCCGATCCGTTCACCGCCGTCTGCGCGTGCGCGTTGGCGTGGATGCTCACCATGATCGTGGCGCCGCGCTCGCGGGCGATCTTTGCGCGATCGAACAGATCCACGAACACGTCGGCCTCACGGATCATGATGGTGCGGATACCGTCGCTGCCCAACAGGTCGCGCAGGCGCAGGGCCACGTCGAGGACGACATCGGACTCGCGCAGTCCAGTGGGTCCGATGGCCCCGGGATCCTTGCCGCCGTGCCCCGCGTCGATGGCGACGATGTGCCCGGCACGCACCGCCGCCGCATCGGCCAGGTCGATCGTCAGACGGCCGTCCGCCTGGTTCACGAGATAGTTCGTCTTGCGTTTCAGCGTCACCACCACCCGCATCACGGGCGGCTCGGCGGTGAACTGGGCGGCGCGGACGGCGACGACGACCGTCCCGTCGACGGGTATGTCCTGCTTGACGGGGATGAAGATGGCGTCGGCAATGTCGATCGCCAGGCGATCGGGGAACACGAACTCGCGGACCTTGTACTGCATCGCCCCGGTTCCTTCGATCGTCACGCGGCCGCCCGACCCCGCGGGGGCATACGCGACATTGAGGATCTTCACGCCTTCACCCTGCACCGGCGCGGCAGGCGGCGCCGGCGACGGTGGGACCGTCGGAGGCGGCGGAGGCGGAACGGGAGGCGCGCTGGGCGGCGCGGGTGCCGCCGCCGGCGCCTTCGGCTGCAGCTCCAGGGTCACCAGGTAGGTCGTCGCCGACGACGTGACCCGGATGTCGACCGGCTCGGTGAGATCGAAGACCAGCCGCGAGATGTACGGCTTGACCTGGAACTGGGCGGAGCGGATCCGGGCCACCCCGCCGGCGTTGACAATGAGTTCGCGTTCCTGCGTCCGCAGCGCAGCGTTGAGAAAGTCCACCACCAGCCGGTCGGGATTGGTGAGCACGTTCGTTTCCACCTGCACCGGGCCGGTCGCGTCGACACGGATCTGCAGGCCGTCGGCGGCGCGCTGGACGGCGATCGCGGTGATCTGGGAGCTGACGTGCAAGGTGCGTTCCGCCTCCTCATACTTCGTCCAAGCACCGAGGACGGCAAAGACGGCCTGCACGGGGATGAAGATGCGGTCGCCGACCTGCATGGGAGCGACGGGAAGGAGACGCGCCTGGCCGTTGACGAGGGCGGTCGGATCGTTGAGCCGCATCCGCACGGTGGTGCGGAGGCGGTTGGTCACGACGATGCTGCGGTCGGCGTCGTAGAACGCGGCGATGGCGCCCATGGGCTCAAACAGCCCCACGATAGGCGCCATGACCTGACCGTTCGAGAGGACGGCAGGCGCGACCAGGGGGATCTCAACGCCGTTGACGATAACCTTGATCCCGACGGCCTGGGCCAGGGCGGAACCCTGCGGCGCCGCCCATGCAATGATCGCCGCCAGGAGCACGGCTGCAACGACCTTCATCAGCTACCCCGAGTGTGCGCCCACCACCTTGCCACGACGTACTGCCTCTCCCGGACCCAAAGATTTCGAGCGGCGGGGTATGACCTCCTGCGCCCAGGTCTAATGCGGCGGTGAGTGGAAAGCTGGGGGGGACTGTCATGAAGGTCGACGCGCATATCGCCTACGATTCGCTGCATGAAGTCCCGGCGCTGGCGCGCGCGGCGGAGGCGCTCGGCGTGGACGGAATCTGGTTCAGCGAAACCGCCCACGACCCGTTCCTCGGCGCGGCCTTGGCGGCGGAGCACACGCAGCGCGTGAGCATCGGCACATCGGTCGCGGTCGCCTTCACCCGCAGTCCGACGGTACTCGCACACACCGCCTGGGACCTGGCGGCGCTGGCGGGCGGGCGGTTCATTCTCGGACTGGGCACGCAGGTCAAAGCGCACATCACGCGCCGATTCAGCATGCCGTGGGAGCCACCCGCGCCCAAACTTCGCGAAACGGTCGAGGCGGTGCGCAGCGTCTGGGAGACGTGGCGCACGGGCCGACCGCTGCAGTTCCACGGCCGGTTCTACACGCTGACCCTGATGACCCCATTCTTCACACCACCCGCGCAGGCTGGGACGATTCCAATCGTAACCGCGGGGGTCAACCCGGCGATGTGCCGGACCGCCGGAGCCGTCGCGGACGGCTTTCACGTCCACCCTTTCCACACCCCCGGATACCTGCGTGACGTCATCCGCCCTGCCCTCGCAGCGGGTCGCAGGAGATCCCCCCACCGCACCGAGCCGTTCTCCATCGCCGCCGCAGCGTTCGCGATCACCGGCGACGGCGCCGAAGACCGTGCCGCGGCACGGGAACGGGTCCGGCGGTCGATTGCATTTTATGCCAGCACGCCGTCCTATCGCGCCGTCCTGGCGCACCATGGATGGGACGCCGTGGGAGCGCAGCTCAGTGCCCTGGCCGCGCGCGGCCGGTGGACGGAGATGCCCCGGCTGATCACCGACGAGATCCTGACGGCCGTTGCCGTCGAGGCGACGGACGATGACGTGGGCGGGGCCATCGTGCAGCGCTATCGGGGTCTCGTCGACCGGATCGGGATCTACGAGCCGTTCAACCCGGACGCAGATCGCCGGTGGCGAAGCCTCATTGCAGCCTGCCGGGGATAACCGTTCACGAACTCCCGAAGATCATCATCCGGCTCGTCCCGATGTACTGAGACGCCATGAAGCTCAACGGCTTCCTGGCCAGCGGAAACGCGTCTGCCAGCGTGGCCAGCAATTCCGCCATCCCCGCCCTCTTCGCCATGACGTGCTCTGACGCCAGGCGGTAGAAACGCCGCCCTTCCTCCTCGTAGTCTTCCAGCGTCCGGCGCGCGGACCAGGGCACGGTCGCCGGCAGGCCGGTGTGGGCGGAGCGGCGTCCCGGCGGCGCGTGCCATGGAAGGACCGATTCCGGAAAGACGCCCGTGGTGAACAGCGCGATGTCGGCGATGCGGCGAAGGAATGGAAACCGCAGTTCATCGGGGACCAGCGCCGCCAGCGCCAGCATGTCCTCGCTGCTGACGTCGCTGAACCGCCGCCGGTGCACGCGGCCCTCCTCTTCCACCGCGACGGTGAAACTCGAGATCCGCGTAAATGAGGCAAGCAATTCGACGAGATAATCCGCCACGCGCGGGTCGGCCAGTAGTTCGCCGGCGCGTCGGGCATCGAACACGGCGATCCGTTCTCCACCAAATTGTTCGACCGTATAGGAGGTTCCGCACAGCTCTCGCCGCACGCTGCGCAACAGCACGCTGAACAGCAACCAGGGCGAGACCCATGCAATCGCCTGGGTGTCGTCCCGCAGCCGGTGCGCCACGCGGTCATCGTCAAGCATGCGATCAAGCCACGCCTCGTCGGCCCGCAGTCTGACGGCGGCACCCGCGGCGTTTTCCGGAGAGACGGTAGAGGCGATGAAGATCACGTCGGCATCGGTCAGGCGCTGCAGCGTCGACATGGTGCATTCCTCCTGGTACCGTTGTTCCCGCGGCACCGATGTTTCGCGCCAGTTTCTCCGCGGGTCCCGGCGCTCCTCCGTGAACGGTTCGTGACACAACGATAGCCGGTGCCGGGTAAAATTCGTTTCATCCGGAGGAGGGATGCCCGATGAGCGACCTGCAGCGGTACATCGTCGAAGAGTGGGCGGAAGAATACCGGGAGGGCCGTCTGCACCGCCGCGAGTTCTTGCGGCGCACGGTCCTGCTGGCCGGGGGCGTAACGCTGGCGGCGCCGGTGCTTCAGCAGCTGGGGGTGGCGGCGTCGAGCGTCGAGATCGCCGACGCCGCATCGACCTCCCCGCCGGCCGTGGCCCAGGCATCGGGCGTCACCGTTCCGCCCAACGACCCGGCGATCGAATCCGCCGGCATGGTCTCGTTCCCTTCGGGCGCCGTCACGGTCCAGGCCTACCTGGCGAAGCCGAAAGCCGCCGGCCCCACCCCCGGCGTGATCGTGATCCACGAGAACCGGGGCCTGCTGGAACACTTCAAAGACGTCTGCCGCCGTTTCGTCAAGGTCGGCTACGCGGCCCTCGCCGTCGACCTGGCATCAGGCGAAGGCGGCACCGCCAAGTTCAGTGACTCCGCAGAGGTCACGGCGATCCTCGGCCGCACGCCGCCCGAGCAGCTCGTGGCGATGCTGAACAGCGGGGTCCGCCACCTCCAGGATCAGCCGCAGGTCCGGAAGGATCGTATCGGCGCGATGGGGTTTTGCTTCGGCGGAGGGATGACGTGGCGTCTGGCCACGCAGAACACCGACCTGAAGGCCGCGGCCCCGTTTTACGGGCCCAATCCGCCGCTGGAGGTTGTCGCAAAAATCAAGGCGGCCATCCTTGCGGTGTACGGGGCGCTCGACCAGCGCATCAATGCCGGGATCCCCGCCGTGCGCGAGGCGATGGACAAAACCCGGGTGGTGCATGAGATCGTCATCTATCCCAACGCCGGCCACGCGTTCTTCAACGACACAGGCGCGGCCTACAACGCGACCGCCGCAAAGGAGGCCTGGACGAAGACGCTGGCGTGGTTTGACAAATACCTGAAGGGATAGGAAAGTAGAGCGCAAGACCGTGGCTGGCTTCATCCGGCGCGTCTTCGCTCTGCTCGCCGCCTCAGCGTTGGTGGGGTTGGGGCTGCTCAGTGCCGTCCACATCCACGGAGTGTCCGACCCCGATACGCCGCACACCTCGACCGACTACTTTCTCGCGGCCCAGACCGCCGCCGGCTTCACCACAGCCCCGGTGGGTCCCATGGTCGGCTGGGCCCTCGTCATTGTCGCCGTGCTCCACCTGCGATCGCGGCAGCCGGGACTCCTCTGGCGTGCCGGATCCTGCTTCACCCGGGCTCCCCCGGCATAACACCTCCGACATCAACATCGTCCATACGCAAGTTCTCTGGAGGTGCACCGGTGCTGAATCGTCTTGGCATCATCATGCTCTCTGTGTGGATCGCGGCACTGCTGCTCGCCCTGCCCTCGGCGGCCTTCGCCCACGAGCGGCGGATGGTTGAAGGTTTCCAGTTCGTCGTCGGGTGGACGGGCGAACCCGCCTATCTCGGCCAGCCCAACGGCGTCGACTTTGGGGTCAGCGTCCCGCCGCCGAACTCGAGAGACGAACCCAAGCCCGTTGAGGGGTTGGAAAAGACGGTGAAAGTGGAGGTGATCTTCGGCGCAGAGCGCCGCACGTTCGACCTGGAGCCCCAGTTCAGGCGGCCCGGGCGGTATTCGGCCGATATCGTTCCCACACGGACCGGCGATTATCGATTCCGATTCTTCGGGACGATCAACGGCAAGAACGTCGACGTCACCTTCGATTCCGCTGATGGGAAGTTTGACGGCGTCGAGTCGACGGCCTCCGTACAGTTCCCGCAGCGACTGCCCGATCCGGTTGAAGCGAGCGGGCAACTCGCGGATGCGAAGCGGCTGAGCACCTACGCGCTCGTGGCGGGCCTGGCCGGACTGCTCATCGGCCTGGTTGCGTACGCACGCAGCGGACGGCGGGCGGCCTGAGGTGAGGGTGTTGACGGCGAGGGCGGGCGGTCTGCTTGCCCTCGCCGTCCTCCTTGCCGGAGCGAGCGCGGCCTGGGGGCATGCAAACTTTGTTCGCTCCGACCCACCGGCCAACCAACGCCTTGACAGCCCGCCTACGACCGTGCGGGTATGGTTCAGCGAAGCCGCCGAGCCGCGGTTCTCCAGCCTCGAGGTCCTCGACGGTGCGGGGAACCGGGTTGACCGGGGAGGCACTCACGCCGTGCCCGGCGACCCCGCCGCGCTCGAGATTTCTCTTCGACCGCTGGCTCAGGGTTTGTATGTGGTCGCCTGGGAAGCTGTCTCAGCCGTCGACGGCCACGTGACGCGCGGAAATTTCGCGCTCGCGGTGCGGATCGCCCCGCCGGTGGTACTCCGGTCGGGCGACACGCAGGAGCTGTCCGCGTACGTGTTCCTCGGTGCCGCGGTGCGCTGGGCAGCATACCTCGCGGGTGCCGCGCTGGTAGGTCCGCTGGCGGTGTGGTTGTTCGTGCTTGGTGGGATCCGCTCCCGCGGGGATATGGTGCCGGTGCGACAGCTGCACGGCATCGCATGGATTGGTCTGATCATCGCCGCGATCGCGGCGCTCACGCTGCAGATCGCCGCGGTCGATCGCTCGGGCATCATCGGGACCGTCAACCAGCTCTTGTTCCATACCCGATATGGAGAGGTGTGGATCGCGCGAATTGCCCTCCTCGCGGCGATGATCCCGCTCCAGCGCCGATTGGGGCGCGGCCGCTCCGCCTGGGGGCCGCTGGTGATCGGGGAAGGGGTCTTGCTCACGACGAGTCTGAACAGTCACAGCGCGGCGTCGGGATCCTCCCTCGCCCTGCTGGCTGACTGGTTGCACATTTCCGCGGTCTCGGTGTGGATCGGCGGGCTGCTCGGCCTGGTTTTGATCGTCCGCGACGCCGCAGCCAGGCTGCCCGACACGGAGCGCTGGCGCTTTTTGGCCCGCATCATTCCACGGTTCTCGATCCTGGCAGCGATCTGCGTGGGGACGATCATCGCCACCGGCTCATACCTGCTGTGGCTGCACGCCGGCAGCGTGGAAGCGATCATCGAGACGTGGTACGGGCGGGACCTGTTCGCCAAACTTGTGCTCGTGGCCCCACTGCTGCTGCTCGGCGCCCTCAACCTGCTGGTGATCCGGCCGCGGCTGGCCCGCGCAGCGGAAGGCCCAGACGGTTCCGCCTCTGCGCTCGGCACCCGGTTCGGCCGCGCGGTGCGCGGGGAAGCGGTGCTGGCGATCCTCGTGCTGATGCTCACCGGGATCCTCAGCAGCCTGCCGCCGGCCCGTCAAACATACGCGCAGATCGTCGCGCAGGGACCGCTGAAGATGTCCCTCCGGGCTGAGGACCTGCGGATTATCGCCACCATCGATCCCGGACGTGTGGGCCCCAACCTGGTGATCCTGAATATTGCCGGGCCGCAGGGTCCCGTTGACGATGCGGAGCGCGTTGACGCGCGCCTCACCTACCGGGACCGGCAGATGGGGACGGCTATCGAAGCGACGATCCCCCACGGCGGAGGACAGTACATCGCCCACGAACCCGTGCTTGGGCTGGCCGGACACTGGCAGCTGGAAGTGCTGGTGCGGCGGCGTCAGCGCGACGACGTTGTGGCCGACTTCCGGTTCTCGGTAACGCGGAGTTCGGCAATGTCCGAGACGCCGGCGTCGCCGCTGGCAGAATACCCCCTGGCAACGTTCGCCTTCCCGCTGGGCATCGCGGCGCTGGCCATCGTGGCCATCCTGGCTCTCACGCGGACCTATGTATGAGCCCGTCCCCGGCGCACCGTACTGCCCACGACCAGCCCCGCGGCGATCAGCACGAGATTCTTGATCACGAACTCGCCGGTCGTCGTCAGCAACAGCGGATTCCCTTGTTGAAACGCGAGGTCCGGGCGCAGGAGCAGGACGAGAAACGTACCGGCCATCTGCAGCCAGAACAGGAACAACACCAGCCGAAGCGCCACGCCGACCAGCAGGCCCACACCGACCACCACTTCCCACATGCCGAGCAACGGGACGAACCAGGAGGGATCGACCCAGTATACGGTGTGCGCCACCAGATCGCCCACCGGGCTGCGGCCGATGATTTTCAGGGCCCCGAACCAGATGAACACGATCCCCAGCGCGATGCGCAAGATCAGGACTCCGTGCTCGCGCATCAACTCGATCATCCCATTGTCGATGCGACGCCAGATCGCCCGGGCGGTCGCCATCAGCGGTCCTTGCTGCGCCGGAAAGAGACCAAAGGTGTCCTGTCGAAAGAACGTCGATGGTTGAAGATGCGCACGCTGGCGGCGATCATCTGCACGGCCTTCCTCGCGGGCGGCTGCGTCCGCCCGCCGCAGGTCATCTCGCCTGCCCCGGTGCCGGCGGGACCGCGGCCGCGGTCCACGGCCCAGCTTACGATTCTCTCGCCCGCGCCCGGCGAGGAATTCACGGGCCCGACGGTCACCGTGCGGCTCGCGCTCGCCCACGGGAAGATTACATCGCTGACCTCAGGTCCGCTGCGGTCGGATCTAGGACACATTCACCTCACCGTCGACGGCCAGCTCGTGTCCATGCTCGCGGGACTGGAACAGACATTTTCGGTGGGAAACGGGATGCATGTGCTGCAGGCAGAGTTCGTGGCGGTCGACCATTTTCCATTCGAGCCGCGCGTGCTGACCGCCACCACGTTCCGCGTGAAGTGAGCGCGCGCACGGACTACCTGGGCCCGGCGCTGCGGATCGTGGGTGTCCCGCTGGGGATCGCGGCGCTGATGCTGCGCCCGGTGGGCACTCCGGCGGCGGTCGGGATCGTGGCCTTGGTGGGCGTGATCGGGTTACTCACACCGACCAGCAAGAGCGCGGATGTCGTGCCGGTGCGGTGGCTGGCAGTCACGGGGTTAGGGCTCGCTGCGTTTGTCGTGGCCCGCGTCCTCGTGCAAGCGGTGCCCGCGCCGTCGCACACCTGGGCCATCGCAGGGGCCACGGTCGCCGCGGTGTCAGAGGAAGCGTTCTTTCGCCGACTTGTGTATGGATGGCTCGCATCCTCCTACAGTGGACTCCTCGCGGTGCTCGTCTCTGCGGCATGCTTTGCGCTCGTGCATGTGCCTGCGTACGGCTTCATCTCTCTCCCGCTGAATCTCGCCGCCGGCCTGCTGTTCGGATGGCAGCGGTGGGCATCCGGGACCTGGACGGCATCGGCGGTCACCCACGTCGCGGCGAACTTTCTGCAGATGGGCGGAGTATTCATACTATGACCCGATCAGCCGCTCTGTGGGGCCTCTTCGTGGCGTCCGCGTATGTCGCGGTCGCGCTGATCACCAGTTCGGTGCTGCCCGTGCGGCTGCTCTTCGACGGCGAAGAAGTGCCGATCCCCTATCGCTGGGTGGTGCGGCCGCCCAACGCGGTCAACGCATCCAGCGACGCCCCACTGCCCGGCACGGGCCAGCTTCTGCTGCCGCCGGCGGGAACCGGCGGCGGGGCGGTGTCGACCGGGGACGGACAGGCGACGATCATCTTCGTCCGCGGCGCGATCGCTCCGCGGGCGGGCGAGACGTCGGCCACGATCCGCCTGACGCCGCTCGACGCGAGGCCCCTGGGACGGCTGCCGGCCGGAACGGAGTTCGACGGCAACGCCTACCGGATCGAGGGCGACTACACAGTCTCGAAACAGCCGATCGTGGTCCGCGACACGGTCACCGTGATCTTGCGGCACGCAACGCTCGGCGTGATGGTGCTCCGCCTGACCCAGGGGCGATGGGAACCGGTCGAAGATTCCATCCACCTGCCCAGCTTCCAAGTGGTCGCCTCGACGGATCGGCTCGGGGTGTTCGCGCCGGCGCTGTTTGTGGGACAGCGCTCGCAGCGGCCGGGCCTCCCGTGGACCGCGGCGATCGTGATCACCGCAGGCGCAGTGCTCATGACAGTCCAGCCGATACGGAGGTCTCGCCGGTGAGATCGCGCCCGACGGTCGTTGCAACCGCGCTTGTCGTCCTCACCTTCACCGCTTCGGCAGCCTGGGCCCATGCGAAGCTGCTGCGCGCCGCGCCCGCCGCCGGATCGGTCCTGATCCACCCGCCCGCAGTCGTCCGCCTCTGGTTCAGCGATGAACTCGACGTCCGGCGCAGCGCGCTCAGCGTCTGGAACGCGCGCGGTCAGCGGATCGACAACGGGCGCGGCGGGGTGGATCTGGCCGATCTCGATCGCAAGACGATGAAAGCCGCTCTCAAACCGATGACGTCCGGTCGCTACCGCGTCCGCTGGCGGGCGGTATCGGCGGACGACCTGTTTGTCTCGTCCGGCAGTTTTGCATTTGTCGTGCGGGCAACTCCAAAGTAACCGTTGTAATCGGGACCGGCAAATACCGCGGCGGCTGGATGCTTGGGGACGGCCCCGCGCTGCGAGTCGGGCGGCTCGGACTGACTGCAGGCCTCGCACTCCCTCACGCCCGCGCCTGCCAAACACGACACGATGACTACTACCTCGGCCGCTCTCTCCGCTGCCTGCTGCGTTGGTCCCCTCTCTTCACGGCCTGCGAATTGGTTGCCGCCCGCCAATCTCCGCTCGGTGGCCGCCCCCCTTCGCCGCCGCCAACTCTCTCAATCCGCAGCCTCGAATGAACCTCGACGAGTGCCGACGGGTGGAGGACTTTCTTGCTTTCCGACTCACAGGGGGCGGGGGTGCCCGAAATGGGAGGATCCACACCGGGCGGAGGGGCCCATGAGGGCACCCCCGCCCCATTCTGCTGACAGGGTGGGCAAACCGCCTCCACCCCCTTACTTACGCTGAATGACGAGCTCGAAGCAACCGGGCTGCGAGCAGCGTCGTAATCGGGACGGCCAGCACGAGTGCGCTGCTGCCGACCAGCGTTCGCACGATTTCCTCCGCCACGAACTCGCTGTTCAACGTGACCCAGACCGGCTGGTCCACGTTCACCGTAAACAGGATGAACAGCGGCAGCGAGGCGCCGGCATAGGCGAGGAAGAGCGTATTCACCAGGGCGGTGATGTGCTCCGTCCCCACGGAGAGACCCCGCCGGTACAGCTCCCGCGGCGACAGGTCGGGATTGGCCAAGCTGATCTCCTGCACCGCCGCGGCCTGTCCGGTCGTGATGTCGTCGAGGACGCCCAGCGCCCCGAGGATGATGCCGCCGAGCAGCAGCCCGCGGAGGTTGACCGCCTGCAGTCCCATTTGCAGATAGAACGCTTCCTCCGATCCGGCTCCAAACAGGGACGCGAACGACACGAACGCGATGGCCAGACCCGCGGCAATCCCCAGGGTGATCAGGGTCGCGATCACGGCGATCGTCGTGCGGCGATTGAAGCCGTGCGCGAGATAGATAGACACCAGGGCAATGACCAGCGCGCCGCTGACGCTCACCAGCAGCGGATTGTCTCCGGCCAGGATGCGCGGCACGATGAATTTCACCAGCACCGCCACCGTGATGCCCAGACCGATGATGGACGACAGTCCCTTGAAACGGCTGAGGAGGACGATCATGGCGAAGAACAGCACGGCGACGATTGCCAGCGGCGGCAGGCGATACCGATCGGTCACGTAGTACGTGGTCTGGCCCAGGTCCTGGGTCTTGGCAACGACGACGTTATCGCCCGCGTGGAGCACTCTCCCGCGTTCGCTGCCCACGACGTCGGTGTACTCTGCGCGCACGACCGTGCCGCCTTGCAGTTTGACGGACACGATCTGTTCCAGCTGGGTGGTACCGGCGACCGTCTCCGCGTGCTGGGACAGCACGGCCATGACCACCCCGCGCAAGAATTCATCAGGCGGGGCGGCCGGCAGCGTCTCCTGGGCAGACACCCGCAGGATTCCGGCGCCGAAGACGATGACCACGACCATCGCCGGCAGGAAAAATCGATCCCAGGCCGGGGATCGCGGGATCATTCAGGCACGCGCGCGCACAGCCAGCGACGTGACCGCGAAGAGCAGAATCGAGCACAGCACGATGGCGCCTCCGGCGGCGAGATTGAGGTAGAACGAGGCGGTCATCCCGGCGAGGACGGCCGCCAGCGACGCCAGGACCGCGATCCACAGCGTGTCGCGGAAACTGCGGGCCAGGCGGAGGGCCGTGACGGCCGGGATGACGATCAGCGCGCTCGTCAGCAGAACTCCCACCACCCGCATGGCCACCACCACCGTCACCGCAACCAACAGCGTCACGAGGAAATTGAGGGCTTCCACCGGCATGCCCTGCACGCGCGCCCCCTCTTCATCAAACGTGATGGCAAACAGCTCCTTGTAGAAGACTCCAACCGCGGCCAGCACGACGATCCCCAACCCCAAAATCAGCCAGAGATCGCGGGGCTGCACGGCGGTAATCGTCCCGAACAGATATCCGAACAGGTCGACGTTGAAACCCCCGGCCAGTCCGATGATCACCACCGCGACGGCGAGCCCGCCGGAGAGGAAGATCGCCAGCGCCGCCTCCCCGAACAGCCGGCCGGAGACCCGCAACCGATCGATGCCGATGGCTCCGACCACGGCGACGCCCAGGGCGCCGAGCGCAGGATGCACGCCCAACAGCAGCCCCAGGGCAATGCCGGCGAGAGCCACGTGCGCCAGGGTGTCGGCGATCAGACTCAAGCGGCGCAATACCAGGAAGATGCCGATGGCCGGCGCGATCGTGCCGATCATCAGCCCCGCCAGCAGGGCACGCTGCATGAAGCTGTATTGGAGGATCTCGGGCATGCCGTTAATGCCGGTGAGCGACGACCAGCGACTCGGCGCGGTACATCTGGGCCAGCGCACCGGAGCGCATGGCTTCCTCCGGGCTGCCGTGGAAGACGAGCCTGCGGTTCAGACAGGCCAGCTGTGTGACTTCCTCCGCGACCACACTGATGTCGTGGGACACCAGGACCAGCGTCTTCCCGGCGTCGCGGTTCAACACGCGCAGCAGGCTGTAGAACTGCTCCTGCGCGTCGAGATCGACACCCACCGTGGGCTCATCGAGCAGCAGCAAGTCAGGATCGTGCACCAGCGCCCTGGCAATGAACACCCGCTGCTGCTGTCCTGCGGACAGGCGTCCCACCAGCCGGTCCCGGTACGCCCCCATGCCGACGGTGTCCAGAGAGGCCTGCGCGGCGGCGCGGTCTTCGCCATTGAACCGCCGGCCCAACCCCGCGCGTCCTGACCGCCCGCTGAGTACGACCTCAAACACGCTGGCTGGGAACCGGGTTTCAAAGGCCACGGCCTTCTGGCTCACGTAGCCGATGCGCGCCCAGTCGTGGAACTCCCGCACATCCGTGCCGAACAGCCGCACGTGGCCGCAGGACGGATGCAGCAGGCCCAGCAGGACGCGCAGCAGTGTGGTCTTGCCCGATCCATTGGGGCCGATCAGGCCCAGGAAGTCGCCGCGGCGTACCTTCAGGCTGACGTGATCCAGCACGCGCTCGGCGCCGAAATCGACGCAGATGTGCTCGACCTCCGCCACGATGGGGCGGTCAGCGACAACCGAGACCGGATCCGAGCGTTCGACGGTTTTCATCCATCACCCTGAAGTAGTTCGATCCCCGCCGCTGTTCCTCGGAGGTCAGCCCCTCGATCGGATTGAGGACGGCGGTGTGCACCCCGACTTCGCCCGCAATCACCTCGGCCACGCGCGGGCTGATCAGGGTCTCGTAATAAATGACCTCCACGCCCGCCCGGCGGGCCTCCTGCACGATCTGCTTCAACCGGGCCGGCGACGGCTCGGTCTCCGGCGACAACCCGCTGATCGAGATCTGCATCAGCGCGTAGCGGCGCGCCAGGTAGCCGAAGGCCGCGTGCGTGGTGATAAAGGTGCGCCGGCGGCAGTGTGCCAGCGTCGACGCGAAGCGCTGGTGCAGCGCCTCCAGGTCGGCTTTCACCCGCGCCCCGTTGGCTGCGTAGGCGCCGCGACCGCCCGGGTCGGCCGCCGAGAGACCCTCGATGATCGCGTCCACCTGACGGGATGCCAGCACGGGATCCAGCCACACGTGTGGGTCCTCGGCTGGGGCGGACCCGCCTTCCGCGCCGCGAAACCCAGACCGTAGAGGGAGGCCGCGCGTCGTGTTGACCCTCACCGCTGAGGGCGGCACTTCCGGGAGAAGTTTCTCCAACCACGGCTCGAATCCCGCCCCGTTGTAGATCAGGACCCGAACGCCGGCCACTCCCGCAACGTCTCGCGGTGTGGGCTCGAAGTCATGCGGCTCGACGCCGGCGGGAATGAGCACGCGCACGGCCACGCGGTCTCCGCCGACCCGCTGGGCGAATTCGTACAGCGGGTAGAACGTGGCGATGACCGCGAGTGTGTTGGGGGGGCCTGCGCGCGGCGCGCACGCCGCCGCGAGGAGGCCCAGCACCACCGCCAGCGCAGCCGCACGAGGCATCGCTACGCGCCGGTCTGACAACGGACACAGTAACCGAACAACTCAAGCCGGTGGCCGGTGACGGTGAACCTGTGCCCGGCGGCGGCGCGTGCCACCGAGGGCAGCACACAGCCCTCAAGGCGCGCGACGGATCCGCATGACACACAGATGAGATGGTGGTGATGACGCCCTTCCTCCGTGAGCTCGTACCGGGTCCGGCCGTCTCCGACGTGGATGGGTTGCGCGAGGCCGTCCCGGACCAGCGCGGCGAGGGTGCGGTAGACCGTGACCAGACCCAGTCGCCGGTGAGCACGCCGCGCGCGCGCGTGAATCTCCTCCGCGGAGCGCGCGCAGCCCAACGCCGCCATCGCCTCGCGGACGGCGCGCCGCTGTGCAGTCATCCGAGTGAAATTCATTTTCAATAAGGATTATCGCGGGGGCCCGGCGGGCTGTCAACGGGTCGCACGGAATCAGGTAGCCAGGAAGCCGGGGACCAAAAGTAGTTTCCCCGTGGCCTGCCGGCTCTCGAGATAGCGGTGCGCCTCTGCCGCACCGGCTAATGGGAAAGTGCGATCGATCCGCAGGCGCAGTGTCCCTTCAGCGATCCACCCCAGCACGTCGGACGCGCGCTGCAGTAGTTCCTCGCGGGTGTGTGTGTACTGGTGCAGTGAGGGTCTGGTCAGAAAGAGTCCGCCTTTGGCGTTGAGCACCTGGGGGTCCACCGGTGACACACTCCCGCTGGCCTGTCCGCACAACACCACCATGCCCCGCAGCCCCACACAGTCCAGACTTCGTTCGAACGTGTCCCTGCCGACAGAATCGTACACGACCGAGACTCCACGCCCATCGGTGAGCGCGCGCACCGCCGGAACGAAATCGGTCTGCGTGTAGTTGACGACCTCGTCCGCCCCTGCCGCCCGCGCGACGGCGGCCTTGGCGGCCGATGACACGGTCCCGATCACCCGTCCACCGCGCCGTTTGATCATCTGCACCAGCAGCTGGCCGACCCCGCCGGCCGCGGCGTGCACCAGCGCGGTATCACCGGGCGAGATGGGAAACGTCGTGTGGGACAGATAGTGGGCGGTCATGCCTTGCAGCATCGCCGCCGCGGCGTCGGTCGACGTCAGGGCTGCGGGCACGGGCACGAGCCGCCAGGACGGGGCGACCACGAATTGCGCATAGGTTCCGGCGACGTTTGAAAATGCGACGCGGTCGCCGCGCGCCGCCTCGGTCACACCGGGACCGACGGCCTCGACGATCCCGGCGCCTTCCTGTCCCAGGACGAACGGCAGGGTGACGCGATACTGCCCGCCGCGATGGTAGATGTCAATGAAATTCACGCCGGCCGCTTCGAGGCGCACGAGCGCCTGACCCTCTCCCGGCTGCGGGACGGCCACGTCCTCGACCCGCATCACCTCGGGGCCGCCGGTCTGATGAATGGTGACCGCGCGCATCACGCCACCCGTCGCAGGAATCATCGCTTCACCTAGAAACTACCATTCATTCCACATACGCACCAGGAGGGACATCCATGGCCACCTACATCATGCTCAGCCGCCTGACCGAAGACGGCGCCGAGACGATCCGAAAGAACGCGGGGCGGATCCAGGAAGTGAACAAGGAGCTGGGGGGAATGGGGGTCAAGGTCACGCAGCAGTACGCCGTGCTGGGGGCCTACGACTTCGTGAACATCGTCGAGGCCCCCGACCTGAGCACGGTGATGAAAGCGTCGGTCGCGCTCAGCAGCCGGGGCAGCGTGCGCATCGAGACGCTGGCGGCGGTGACGATGGACGAGTTTGTCAAGGCGGTGAAGTAGCCGGTAGTGGGTCGGTTTGACCATTAACTCCTTCGCAGGACGGGTGGAGGGCCGTACCGCTCCGATCTCGGAAGGAGCTGGGGGCGGGGATGTCCTCGTGGGCCCCTCCGCCCGGTGTGGATCCTCCCACTCAGACACCCCCGCCCCCCTCATGAGTCCGACAGTCAGGCACGGCCCTCCACCCCGCCCCACGGCTTCAAGGTTCACCTGTGGTGATGGGCATCGGTGAACTGGGCGACGGCGAGCGGGGCGGCCACCAAGCGAGATTGGAGGGCGGCAACCACTTGGCAGGCCGTTAGTTAAGGATCGCCGCAGCCAGTCGCCGAAAAGCGGTAGAAGCCCGTAGTGATCCGTCGCAGATTGGCAGGCGAGCGCGGAAAGGAATATGAGGCCTGCGGATAATCCGGGCCGCCCGACTCGGAGCGAGGGGCCGCCCCCGAGCCGTCAGGCGCCGCGGCCATCCAGATTGGTCCACTACCAAGTAGCCGGCCTGCCGTCCGGTCACGGCAGCGGGTAGATCTTGCCGGCAGTGCCCGGTGGAAAGATGTCGGTCCAGTCCACGGCGCCGACCGGCGCATGTATGGTCTGCCCGCTGCCCAGCGCGCGGAGGTCTTTGTCGGCGACGATCGCAAACGCGAGACCCAGCCCATCATAAATGAGCAGCCGCACGGCGCTCTTGGAAGTGGGCAGTCCCAGTTCGATCGTCGGTTTTCCGAATGCCAGCACGACCTGTCCCTGGGTTGACTGGAAGCCGATACTTTTCTCGGTCCGATAGGTAACGTCGGCAATCTGCAGGCCGACGAGTTTGTCCTGGTTGTCGCGCTCAAAGACGCCCACGAGTCCGGGCGGCCACCGCACGGCCAGGACGCGCAGGCCGGCGTCGGTGAGGGCCGCGGCGCCGGCCCCCAGCTGAGCCGTCAGTTGCGAAATGGTCATCTCCATGCTGTATGGTCCAATCGTTTTCCCCGGCACGATCACTTTCGCCGAATCGACCGGACGGGCAGTGACCGCGGATGCCGGCATGGGCGTCGTGCGTTCCGCGGTGCGGATGGTCCAGCTGCCTGAGGCCGTTCCGTTGGGCGTCGTGATGAAAATAGCGATGTCGAAGAAGAGATCTTCCGACGCACTGAGGAGCCGCCCGCGATCGATCGACCACGCGTACTCACCGGACACCCGGATGGTGCCCTTCGAGCTCACGCGCCAATCCCGGGGCACGATGATCGGAACCTGCGGATCGGTGACCGACCCCTGCCCCTGCAGCCGGATCCGCGCCACGCGCCCATCAGCCGTCTGCTCGAGCGCCGCCAGTGTGTAGGTGTCCACGCTGCGTGCCCGCACCGTTCCCTCCGTCCGGTCGCTGTTCTGGGTCCACGTCCCGCCCACCGCGACCGGCCGTCCGGGAAGCATGAACGGAAAGAACTGCTGCTCCGACCCCCACAGGGTCTCAGCCACGCGGCCGTCCGGCCGCACCCGCATCATCGTCGGCGCGGGGGTCGACGCGACCGGGCTCCCATCGACGGTGATCCGGCGGTCCTCATCGACCGCTTCGACCTGCATGGTGCCGTCATCGGCGACGTCGAGCACGCGCACGGCCTCCCGCGCCTCAGTCCGGCTCGGAATGTTGACTGGGGATCCGATGGCGATGTAGTTGTTCCCCGTCACGGTACGGGAGTAGTACAGGACCTCGCCTTTGGCCAACCGCAGCGTCAGTTCAACCGGCGCCTCTTGCGCGAGGAGGTGCGGGGATCCGCTGAGCAGGAGCACGCATACGCCGACCGCCGTCCAGAACCGCCTCATCGACGTCACCCATAAGTGGATGAACAGTCACCGCAGATCAGGCGGCGTCTGATTCGGTACAGTGAAGGAAGACTCCTCCTAAGCCAGCGATTTCCCGCCGGTCGCCGCGGCCGTGGTCGCCCCCGGCGCGGACTTCGGCGGGTACCCCTTCCCGGCGCCCCCCTCCACGCAGGCCTGCAGGAGCCGCTTCAGTTCCCGGGAGTGAGGCGGCCAGAGGGTGTAGATCAGGGCCCACAGTTTCTGCAGCCCGGAGGGCTCGGTCTTGGCGAGGGCCTGAGTCGTCGGGTCGCCGGCCGGCAGGCCCACGATCGCCGCCGTGTTAACCGCCGGGTCCGCGTACATCACCGATTCCGCCCAGCCGCGGCCGATGTCCTTACCCTGGGGGTCGCGCAGAAAGGTCGCCCCCTCCGCGTACTGCGCGGCGAACGCAAAAAATCCTGTGGACCCCCCCTTCGGGACGATGGGGAACATCGTGAACTTCCCGATGTCCGCCGGCAGCGGCGCGCCGAGATCGAAGACCCACTTGTTGGGGTACCAGGTGTGTGTCGGATAGTACTGCGACGGGTCGGGCGACGATTCCACCTTCACCCACTCCGTAATCTGCAGGGTGCCGTCGACGTCGTGCACGCCCTTTTGCGGATCCATGACGTTGCCGGAGATCGGCACCGTCATCGTCCCCGGCGGCGTGGGTCCGGTCTGGCGGTAGAAACTTTGGTAGTCGGACGTGTGCAGCGAGAAGAAGTTCAGCTGATAGCCGGCGTCGAACTGTGCAATGAAATAGTCCCACCCCACCACCGGCTGGCTCCCGCTCTTGGGAGCCAGGGCGGAGGCGGCCCGCAGCACCGCGCTGCGCGGGTTGCCGCCCGGGATCATCGCGTCGGCCCACTGGTGCTCGATCCAAAACCGGCCCCAGTCGAAGTCGATCCGCTCGCCGTCCAGCGTGAGCGAGCTTCGCGCGAGATCGATCTGGAGATCGGGGATCGCATAGTAGAGCGTCCCGACGCCGGCGCAGCAGGGCAGGCAGCCGTCGGCGCCCACCGGCATCACGCCTTTGCCGGAAGTGAACAGCAGATCGGTTTCGATCACAACCGGCGTCGGCTCCCCGCGGTCCACGCCGCGCATCTGCACGCGCATTGGAAACGGCCCGGCTCCGTCGGCCGGCCCGATGAGGTTCTTGCCCATGCGCATGTGGATCGTGTTCCGCTTGAACTCCAGCAGGCCGGTGGTACCCGCGACCACGAACGGCACGGTCTGCCAGTGCCCGCGGCCGGCTTCGGCGATCGCGAAGTGGAGCTCGACGACCTGGTTCTCGGTGTCGGTGAGGCCGAAGTGCCGGGCCATCGGCGGCGGCAGCAGCGCATAGCGGAAGAGCATGATCTCCAGCCCGTACTCCTTGCCGTTCTTCCCGCGCGCGCTGCCGATCAGGAAATACCAGCCGACCTGGGTCTCCAGATCCGCCTGATAGTCCCGGGGAAACTGGAAGTTCGCTTTCTCGGGCATGTCCTTGTAGCCGATCGCGGTGTCCCCGCCCATCACGGTGCACATCGCGTAGGCCTGATGCGGCGTCAGCGACTCGCAGTAGCGCATCAGGAAATCGTACCGGCGCCGGTTGTCGCCGCCGAACGCCTCGGGGTGCTCGAGCAGCTGCTGCATGCGGTAGCGCTGGCGTTGCCCAAACGCCTGATTGCCGTTCCTGGGATCGGCCAGCTTCGCCAGAATGTCCGCGGGGATGCGGGCGGGGTCGAACTCGTTGAGCCACAGCACCTGCGCGATGCTGTCCTTGGTGTCGGGATCAAGCGCATCGATGCCGGTCCGGGTCTGGGGATTCACGGCTCGCCTCCTCGGGAGATGAATCGTGCGGGAAGTTGGTGACTGTGGATTCCACGGCCCCCGCGCCGGTCCTGCAGTGCCGGGAGGAACGCGGCGCGCGCGGCGCGAACCCGTCGGCCATCATGCGCGAACCTGTCGCTGTGATCGGAACCGGCACGTATCTGCCGGGGGATCCGGTGCCCCCGGAGCAGGTCGAGGAGGTCCTGGGCCGCATCCATGACCTGCCGCCTCGGATCGAGAGCCGCGCCGCCCGGATGGGCACCGAGGTGCTGTCGCGGGCCGGTATCAAACACCGCCATTACGCTATCGATCCCACTACACGCGCGCAGACGGAAACCAACGCCTCGATGGCGGAGAAGGCGATCCGTGCCGCGTTGGAGGCCACCGGCGACCCGCCGGACACCATCGACCTGCTCATCTGCGCGGGGCCGATGGCCGACTACTTCTGCCCGCCCACCAGCGCGCTGGTGCAAGACCGCCTGGGCATCGCACGCTGCACGGAGATCGAGATCCACTCCAACTGCAGCGGCGCGCCGAAGGGTCTGCAGGTGGCCCTCGACATGATCCGCGGCGGGCGGTACGCTCGCGCGGCGGTTGTGTACACGCAGCTGTCGTCGGCGTTTCTTCGTGGTGAGTTCTTCAACCCCCAGAAAGTCCGGCTGGAAAATCTCGCCCTGCGGTGGATGCTCTCCGACGGCGCCGGGGCGCTCATCCTGGATCGCCGCGAGGGCGGGTTGCAGCTCCTCGACGTATTCGTTGAGTCGCGGGGCAGCGGGCGGCCGGCGGCGATGATCGGCGGGCTCACCGGCGCGCTGGGCATGGAAGTCACGTTCAACGGCAGCGGCATGTACCCCGCGCTGTTCGAATCCGGTCAGCATCACGTTTGGCAGGACATCGGGGAGGTCAGCCGGCGGGCGCCGATGCACCTGCTCGACGGGCTGAAAGAGATGCTGGACGTCACCGCAACGCCGGCATCGGCCGTGGACCACTTCCTGCTGGGCATCCCGGGCCGGCACTTCATGACCGATGCCCTGCGCGAGCATTTCGTCAACGCGGTCGGGGGCGATCCCGCGAAGGTCCCCTACGACATCGAAGACTTCGGGTACTGCGGCGGGGCAACGATGTTCATCCAGTTCGACCGGCTCGTCCGCGGCGGGCGGCTGCAGAGCGGCGACCTCATCGCCGCCTATCTCGAAGAATCCAGCAAGTGGATGTCCGGCGGCTTCCTGGCCCAACAAACCTAGGTGTCAGGTGTACCGAATGTTAGCTTTTGGATTGGGTCCGTGCCTGGGCGGCCCGCTCCTGAAGTTGCGCTAGCCGCTGTTCGTTCAGCTGCTGGGCTTTGCGTCCAAACGCGTGCGCACTCACGTAGTTGCGCAGGTTGGTGACCGACGTGTCGTACGGATTCTTTGTGGCCGCGGCCCGCAGGACCCAGCCGGCGAACGCGTTGACCCACCGCTCCTGCCAGCGCGTGTAGTGAAACCCATAGAGGTCCCGGGCGTCCGGGGGCAGGACACCCACCGCTGCCTGGGCGATCCATCGCTGGATCAGCGATGCCAGGTCCGGCACCAGACCTGTCGGCACCAGCATGTCGCGGAACCACTGCGCTTCGATGATGAACGCCATCCACGGACGCATGCTCTGCAGGTAGGCATCGAGGGCCGCCACGGTCCCCGGCGCTGTGTCCGGATCGATCCCGACCAGCCGCGCGGCCTGCTTCTGTTCCGTGACGTACTGGTCGTGCTCGGCGGCGGTGAGGGCAGGTCCCCAGCGGTCGGCGACCACCAGCGCCGTCCGGGTCAGGGTACAGTGCACCCACATCAGCAGGTCCGGTTCGTCGACGCCGTATTGCTGGCCGGTCTGAGGATCCGTGGCTTTCATCATGCTGTGGATATAGCGCAGCGCGGCTCCCGCTTTTTCGGCCTGCTCGGTGTCACCGAAGGTGATCGTCATCGTGTACTCGCCGGTGAGCTCCCCCCGGAGCTTCGGGTTCGTTTTGAAACTGCTGGCCTGATCGATCATCCGCATCACGCGGGGGTGCAGCATCTGATAGAGCGCCGAGGCCATGCCGGTGACGGCGAGACCAGGGGAGGCGTGAACACGCCAGGTGATGCTGCCGGGACCAAACAGCCCATCGTCTTTCGGGGGAGACTCCAGCACAGCCGCGGCAGGGCGGGTCGCAACCATAGACGCTCCTTTGACGGACGGTCGAATGGCCTCAGGTTCGTCCGTCCTCCCATGGTCTCCTTCACCGAAGCTGCCGGCGTCCACCAGGGAGTTCCACCGCGGGGCGCAGAATGCACCACGTCATGACCTACGAAGCGACCGTTGAGTCCGTGCGCGCCCACCTCCTCCCTTCCTGGTACGACGATGCGAAGTTCGGGATCTTCATCCACTGGAGCTTGTTCTCTGTTCCGGCCTGGGCGCCGACCACCCACACCATCCTCGACGTCGGTGCCGGCACCACACCGATGTGGAACATGCCCTACGTGGAGTTCTACTCGAACTGGATGAACGTGCCGGGGAGTCCGACCTGGGCGTATCATCGTCAGACCTACGGCGCGAACTACGCGTATGAGAACTTCGTGCCCCAGTTCAATGCGGCCAGCCGCGCCTGGGATCCGCAGGAGTGGGCGGCACTGTTCAAGCAGGCCGGCGCGCGCTATGTCGTGCCGGTCAGCAAGCATCACGAGGGGTTCCTGTTATGGCCGGCCAAACGGCGGAACCCCTTCAAGCCGAACTACGTCGCCCAGCGGAACGTGATCGGCGAACTGGCCGCCGCCGTGCGTGCCGAGGGCATGCGGTTCGGGGTGTACTATTCGGGCGCGTTCGACTGGACGTTTGCGCCGCATCCGATGAGAGATCTGCTCGATTCCATTACAACGGTGCCGCAGAGCCAGCAGTACGTGGACTACATCACCGATCACTTCCACGACCTGATCGACCAGTTCCAGCCCGCGGTCCTGTGGAATGATATCGGGACCCCCGGCCGGACGGATCTGCCGGCGCTGTTCGCCCGCTACTACAATGCGGTGCCCGATGGGGTCGTCGACGATCGGTACCGGCGCATTGCGGGCCTGGGTCTGCTGACTCCGATCCTTACGCGGTGGCCGTTCCGGAATTCCATGCTCCGGAAACTGACGACCGCGCTGGGCGGCAAGGGTGGGCCGCTGGACCCGGAGGCCGCCGTCGACATCCACTGCGATTTCCTGACCCCGGAGTACACGGTCTTTCCAAGCATCGTCGAGAAGAAGTGGGAGACGACACGCGGGTTAGGCAAGGGCTTCGGGTATAACCGCGCGGAGCCGGTGGACAGCTACCTCACCGTCTCGCAGGTCGTGCACCTGCTGGTTGACGCCGTCAGCAAGAACGGCAACATGCTGCTCAACGTCGGCCCGATGGCCGACGGCACGATCCCCGACATCCAGCGCGACCGCCTGGCAGGTCTCGGGGCGTGGCTGGCCACCAACGGCGAAGCCATCTACGGCACGCGGACTTGGGGACGGGCGGAGGGCATCGCGCAGACCCGCACCGGAGACGAGGTTCCGGTGCGGTTCACGCGCAATGGGGTCACGCTCTATGCCACGCTGCTGGCCGCACCGGCCGGAACATCGCTGGTCCTCAAAGACCTCGGCCTGACACCAACACCACACGTCTTCCTGCTGGGGGTCCCGGAACCGCTGGCGGCGGAAAGCCGTGGGCGCGACCTGGCGGTAACCTTGCCCAGTACCCTCCCGACGGCCTCGGTGGCCGCGCAGGCCTGCAGTCTCAAGCTCATGGGATGACCGCGGATACCACCTCCACGTCCTGGAGAGCGCGCTTCCGGGCCCCGAGGGTTTCCCTGCCCTCGTGGGCCCGCGACGTGCCCGACCGGTGTCTGTACGGGGCGAATGCATCCGGCAAGTGGGAGGTGTACGCGTGGGATCAGAAGCGTGACAGTCACCGCCAGGTCACCGACCGCCCCACCGGCACGCTCCCCTGGTTCGCACGGCTGGAACCCGGCGGCGAATACCTCTGGTGGTTCGACGACGACGCCGGCAACGAACGCGGCCGATGGATGCGACAGCCCTTCGGCGAGGGACCCGCGCAGACCGCGGTGCCGGAGATGGCTGAAGCCTACAGTGCGGGGCTGGCGTTCGGCGCCGGCGGCATCGCCGTCGTCGGATCGTCGAATCCCGATGGCACCCGGATTTGGCTTACCAAAGCGGGCCAGATCGAGCGCGAACTGTACGCCCATCGCGAGCACGCGTGGGTGGCGGGAGTGTCGCAGGATGCGCGATTGGTCAGCATCAATCACTCCGAGCACGGCGACAGCCGGCACCCCGCGGTGCGGGTGGTCACCACCGATGGAGCAGTCGCCGGGGATGTGTGGGATGGGCCGGCCCTGGGCCTGTTCGCGGGGGAATGGTCGCGGGTCGCCGGTGATCAGCGGCTGATCGTCCACCATGAGCGCCAGGGATTTCGCCGGCCGCTGATCTGGAATCTCGGCACCGGTGAGACCGCCGAGGTGCGCGTGGACCTCCCGGGAGAAATTTCCGCCACCTGGTATCCCGACGGCACGCGCCTGCTGCTGGTCCAGGACTACCGGGCCCGCTCCACCCTCTACGCGTACGATCTGGCCACCACCGGGCAGCTCATGCCGGTGGACACCGAACCCGGAACGATCACCGCCGCGCGCGTCCGCCCCGACGGCGAGATCTGGTACGCGTGGTCCCGCTCATCGACGCCGCCGGAGATCCGCGCGGGCCAGCGGGTGCTGCTGCGCGCCCCGGGGCCCCGGGCTCCCGGGGGTGTGGCCTACACGGACCTCGTGGTGGGCGACGTGCACACGCTGCTGGCGGAACCTCCCATCCCCCGCCCGTACGCGACGATCATGGCAGTGCACGGTGGACCGGAAGCGCACGACCTTGATACGTACTCACCGGCCGTCCAGGCCTGGGTAGACCACGGCTTTCTCGTCGTCCTCGTCAACTACCGGGGCAGCAGCGGATACGGCCGGGCCTGGCGCGATGCGATCACGGGCAATCCGGGGTTCACCGAACTGGAGGACCTGTCCGCCGTCTACGACCACCTCGTTGCCGCCGGCATCGCCGATGCCAGGCGCTTCATCCTCTCCGGAGGATCATGGGGCGGGTATCTCACGTTGTTGGGTCTGGGACGCCATCCCGACCGGTGGTCGCTGGGGATCGCCAGCGTGCCGGTCGCGGATTACGTCGCGGCGTATGAGGACGAGATGGATCCGCTGAAGGCCTATGATCGGGCGCTGTTCGGCGGCACGCCCGAAGAGATCCCCGACGTCTACCGGAATCGCTCTCCAATCACCTACGCGGCCGCCGTGCGGGCGCCGATCTTGATCCTTGCCGGAGAGAATGACCCGCGCTGCCCCATCCGCCAGATCGAGAACTACCTCGCCCGGCTGCGCGCATTGGGCAAGACGTTCGACGTGTACCGCTATGAGGCCGGTCATGGATCGCTGGTGATCGACGAGCAGATCGGACAGATCGAGCGGCAGCTGGCGTTCGCGGCGCGGCATCTGGGAACCGCCGCCCCGCTCTGACATGCCGTCGGCACGTGGAGTTGAGAGGCGCTTATCCATTACTTCCGGGCGTCAGAGTCTACCCCCGATCACCTTTCGCCGCTTCAACATCCCCCGCGTGGAAAAGACTTAGGTAGATCGAGCGAGAGGAGAGAGCCTATGCGGATTACGCTTGAGAAGGACGGCCAGATTCAGGTGCTCGACACCGACAAGGATGCCGAGCGGATCACGACATTGAAGGGTCAGGGCTGGCATGAAAAGGCCCAGGCCCCGGCCGGAGAGCCGGTGAAGGAACCAGCGGTGAAGGGTGAGCAAGAGAAGGTGAATCGCTAACCCTTCAGCTCTCCGGAACGCAACAGCGCCGGGGAATTACTCCCGGCGCTGTTGCTTATGGCGGCGGGTTCACACCAGCCGGGAGTAGAGGACCGCGACCGGACGCGTCGAGCGCTGCAGCACACGCAGGGAGATGTTGCCCTCCGGCATCGCGCCCGGCAACTGCGCGCCCACGATGATGATGCCGGCATCGATCTCCTCTGCCGCCGCAAGCACCTGGGCGGCGGCATCGCCTCGCCGCAGCACGGCCTGGGCACTGATCCCCAGACTCGCCAGGAGATTGAGATCGGAGCGCAGATGCATCGCCTGCGGGACGCGCTGTTCGATTTGCGCGTCGAGGTCCAGCGGCAGCGTGGCCCGCCGGACAACGTGGACGAGCGTGACCTCGGCCTGAACCCGCCGTGCCAGCCGCGCCGCAAACCGGAGATCTTCCCGGCCCGGCGCCCCGGCCGCCGTCGCCACCAGGATCCGATGCACTCCGGCGGGTGCCGACGGAACCGCCATCACCGCCGTGCTGCGCCGTCGGAGGTTGGCGTCGAGATCCGGCCGCACCATCCGCAGGATGTTCATCGCGTCGGCATGCGCAAACATCAGGATGTCCGGAAATCGCCCGCGCAGACTGCTCCACAACGCGCCGGGCTGCGTCCAGACCAAGTCATCCAGCTCTTCGGGAGTCACCCCCGGGATGGCGTCCGTCAGCAGCTTTGCCGCGGCCTTCCCGTCGCTTGCCAGCAGGCGCACTTCCATGCCTTCCAGGCCGCTCAACTGGCGGGCAAATTCGACCAGTGGCGAATCCGCCTTCGCCGACCTGATGTAGACCGTCACACGCAGCGGATCGGCAGGCAGCACGCGGTAGTGTTTCAGACCTACCCACAGCCGGTCGCTTCGGAGCAGCGCGGCCTCGCCGCCCGGCAGGACGGCGACAATAGTGCGGGCCGATTCTTCCTCCGCCGGCGACAGCGGTGTACGTGCAGGGATCGTGGTATCCAGCCGCAGGCGCAGCTTGACGTGGCCGCCGGCAAACGTGAACTCGTTGACCCGCGCCGAGCCGAGCGAGACACCCGGTTCGTCCGGTTGGACCGCGCTGAGGGCCACGTCTTCCGGCCGGAAGTGGACGAAGAACCTCCGCCCCTGCTCCACGACCTTCTCCTCGGGGGCGATCGGCAGGCGGATCTCGCCGACGCGCAGACCATCCTCATGTGCACGACCGAGGAGGAAGTTTGCGTCACCAAGCAGGCTGGCCACGTACGGCGTCGAGGGGTCCCGGTAGAGCGCCTCGGGCCGCCCGCTGGCGACCAGCCTCCCGCGCTGCAGGATCCCGACGCGGTCGGCCAGTTCGAATGCCTCCTCGCGGTCATGGGTCACGAAAATCGTGGTGATCTTCAACTCGCGCTGGATGCGGCGCAGTTCGCCCCGCAGATACGTCCGGGTGGTGGCATCCAGGGCCCCAAACGGTTCGTCGAGGAGCAGCACGCTGGGCTCATACGCCAGCGCGCGCGCCAACGCCACGCGCTGCTGTTGGCCGCCGGAGAGCTGCGACGGATACCGAGAATCCAGCCCGCCCAGCCCGACCAGTTCGAGGAGACGGCCCCGCACGCTGCTGCGCTCCTCGCGTCCTACCCTCCGGATCATCAGGCCGAACTCCACGTTCTGGGCGACGGTCATGTGCTGGAACAGCGAGTAGTTCTGGAAGACCAATCCGACCCCGCGCTGCTGCGGCGGCAGCATCGTCACGTCGCGGCCGTGCAGAAGCATCCGTCCCGCGTCCAGATCGGTCAGGCCAGCGATCAGCCGCAGGACGGTGCTCTTGCCGCTGCCGCTCTCGCCCAGCAGGACGTAGAGTTCGCCGTCCTCCACTTCCAGGTGGACGCCGTCGACGACGGCCAGCGACCCGAACCGTTTCGTCACCCCGTCCAGCACGATCGACATCAGGCGACCTCACGCTCGGGACGCGCCGTGAACCTGAGCAGGGCAAAGAAGAGCACGAAGGAAATCACGGTGAGCACGGCCGCCACGGCATTCGCGGCCTGCACGTTCCCCGCTTCAAACTGAGCGAAGACGTACAGCGGCGCCGTCTGTGTGCGCTGAGCCAGATTGCCCGATACCATCACGGTGGCGCCGAATTCTCCCAGCGAGTGCGCGAAGGTCAGCAGGCCGCCGGCAAACAGCCCGCCGCGCAGCGCCGGCAGCATCACGTACCGGAATGTTCTCCACGGACTGGCGCCCATCGTATACGCGGCTTCCTCATAGGTCTTCTCGAGTTGATCCAGGACTGGCTTGACGGCGCTGACCATATAGGGAAAGTTCACGAACAGATGGGCCATCAGAATGCCCAGCGGCGCGAACATCGGACGGAACCCGAGAGGGTCGAGGTACCGGCCGAGCAGGCCGATCGGCCCCCACAGCAGCAGCAAACTGGTGCCCACCACCACGGTGGGGATCGCCACGGGCAGGCTGACAATCACACTCAGCGCGCCTTGCCCCCTGAACCGGTACCGCGAGAGGACATAGGCCGTCGCCGTGCCCAATACGGCGTTGATGGCGGCTGTCCCCAGCGCGATGAGGAGGGAGAGTCGTAGCGCGAACAACGCATCGCGCGAGGTCAGGGCCTCGACGAAGGTCTTGGTGCCCCCGCTCGCCGCGAAGATGAACACGGCGGCGATCGGGAAGATCAGCAGCGGCAGCAGATAAGTGAAGACGATCCCCACGGGGAGGAGTGAACGCCTCATCTACTTTGCACCTCCGGAAGCACTTGGGCTTTCCACACCCGCTCGACGATGGCGGCATAGGCGGCCGGCCAGCCGCCCAGGTCGGCGACGGTAAACGGCCGCGCAATAGTCCCGAATCGCTCGTTGCCTCGGTTCAGATGTTCATCGACGCTGCGAAAGCCGAATTTCACGAAGATCCGTTGGGCGTCCGCGGACCACAGGTAACGCAGGAAGGCCTCAACCAGGTCGCGGTCACGCGCGCTGACGTTCCGATCGACCAGCACCACGACGTGCTCGCTGAGGATCGTCGACGGTGGATAGACCACCATCCCTTTGATCGGCCTACTGAGCGTCTCCTGCTCGTAGGTGATCAGCACATCCCCGAAACCCGCTTCGAACTGCGTCCGCACTGCCCGCGCCGATCCGGCCTGATAGCGGACGTTTCGCCAGATCCCCAGCAACTGCGCGCGGGCTTGCTCTGGCGTACCGCCGGGGATCGTCACTGAACCGTACTCGGCAAGGATGGCCCACAGCGCTCCGCCGGACGTCAGCGGATCGGGATGCGTGATGCTGATACCCTGGCCTGCCAGATCATGGAAATCCCGGATGTGCTTGGGATTCCCCGGACGCGTCACGATGATGAAGGGGGTGCGGTTGACCACGCCGCCGTGCGGGAAGACGCGCCAGTCGGTCCTCGCCACGTGGGCATCGCGCAGGCGCAGGGCGTCCAGCTCGTGCGATAGGATCGCCACCTGGGCCGGGGCGCCGAACAGGATTTGATGGGTCACGATCCCCGAGCCGGCGAAGGCGCCGAAGAATTCCACGCGCTGCCCGTGCTCCCGCTGCCAAAGGTCGGTGAAGGCAGGGAAGATGCCCTTGTTCATCACCTCACCGAGTATGCTGAACCCATACACCGTCAGCGTGCGCGACGTCCCGGCCCCGCCGGCGGATGTACACGCCCCCGCCAGGAGCGCCCCGGCGACGATCACGGCTATCAGCAGCACCTTCGGTGGCTGACTCACGGGTCTCTTCTTTTCGCCGCCCGCCCCACACTACGCGTCGTGCGCTCGAGGCGCACCTCGTGTTCCACCATCTGCGCCAGGCTGGTGTGATCGAGCACGCGGGCCGTGGCCTCCCGCACTTCTGCCATCACCGCGCGAATACCGCAGGTACGCTCATCCACGCACTCCTCACACCTGTGGTACGCGGTGTGGCTGACGCAGGACATCGGCGCCAGCGGGCCGTCCAGCTCGCGAATAACCAATCCGATCGCAATCTCTGACGGCGCCTTCCCCAACGCATATCCACCCCCGCGCCCGCGCCGGCTGTGGAGCAGCCCGTGGTTCTTCAGGTCGAGCAGGATCAGTTCCAGGAACTTCCTCGGAATCCGCTCCTGGCCCGCCAGGTCGGCGATGAGCAGGCGCCCGTTGGGATACTCGCGGGCCAATGCGACAAGTGCCTTCAGTCCGTACTTGGCTTTCTTGGAGAGCATCGTCACTCTACTTTCCCTACTGATTTAGTAGACTTATATCCTTACTTATCAACAGGCCTGCGCCATTCCTCCCTGGAGAGATCACACTACGGGGACTGGTCCTGGTACCTGGTGGGGACGGCTTGCGCTCGACCAGTCCGCCTTCGGTTGCTTAACCTTGCCCCGGCGGCTAGAACCGGAAGGCAATTTCTTGCGCGCCATGGCGCCCCCTCCACGTCTGCGTGCGACTCAGGCAAACCTTTACCAGGTTCTCCTCTCTTGCGGGGCTCAAGGTGTAGTCTAGAGTGGTGATAAGGCTCCTGTGGCTGCGGATCCGCCCTACGTCGCCACCGTAGGCGCGTGGGCCGCCGTCACCGGCATGTTAGTCGGCCTGCGGCCCTCGCTCCACCTGGCCACCGTCGCGTTGATCTATCTCCTCCAGGTGTTTCTCGCCGCCCTATTGTGGGGCCGCGGGGCGAGCCTCACCGCCGGTCTGCTGTCGTTCCTGTCGCTGAACTATTTCTTTACCGTTCCGTATGGCACGTTCCGAGTCGCCTCGACCCAGGACGTGATCAGCCTGCTGGTCTTCCTCTTCGTTGCAGAGATGACCGCGCGGCTGGTGACCATGCTGCGAGAGCGGGAAGCCGAAGCCCGCCAGAAAGGCTGGGAAGCGGCTCAGGTTGACGCACTGCGCAAAACCGATCAGCTCAAGTCCGCCCTACTCTCG
The DNA here is from genome assembly GCA_036505015.1 of bacterium. Lineage (GTDB taxonomy): Bacteria > Sysuimicrobiota > Sysuimicrobiia > Sysuimicrobiales > Kaftiobacteriaceae > DASXUC01. The sequence goes on from DASXUC010000071.1 coordinate 84,292, forward strand.
GCGGTCTCCCACGATCTCCGGACGCCGCTGTCGTCCATCCGTATCGCTGCGACCGGTCTGCTTCAGAACGAGCTCCACGCCAATGAGGAAGCCCGTCGGGAGTTGCTGGAAATGATCGACGCGGAGGCCGCGCGTCTTGCCCGTCTCGTCAACAACCTGCTTGACCTGTCACGTATCGAAGCCGGTGCGCTGACCCCCGAGAAGGAATGGACCGACCTGGAAGAGGTCGCTGCCAGGGCGGTCGATCACCAGCAGCATCAGGCTCCGCATCACCGCGTGGTGGTGGATTTTCCCCCGTCCCTCCCGCTGGTCCCACTCGACTTTACGCAGATTGAGAATGTCCTGGCGAACCTGCTCGACAACGCCGTACGGTACTCGCCCGAGGGCACGCCGATCCACGTTCGCGCCCGGCGCGAGGACGGCGAGGTCGTCGTCCAGGTGGAAAACGAGGGCCCACCTGTTCCCGTTGAGGCGGCCTCACAGATCTTCGAACGCTTCTACCGCGTGCAGCGTGACGGACGGGGCATCGGCCTCGGCCTGGCCATCTGCAAGGGCCTGGTGGAAGCGCACGGCGGCCGCATCTGGGTCGAGCGTCCGGGAGAATCCGGGGCCCGCTTTGCCTTCGCCCTGCCGGTGGGCGAGCATCCGCGGACCGGAGGATCGCGGTAATGCCGGGAGCCCGCGTCCTCGTGGTAGACGATGAGCCGCAGATCAGGCGTGCCCTCTCGCGGACGCTGGAAGCCAACGGCTTTGACGTGCGGGCGGTCGCAACCGGCGAGGATGCGCTGGCATCGGTCGGATGGCATCCCGACGTCGTCTTGCTGGACCTCATGCTCCCGGACCTGGATGGACTCGAGGTTGCACGTCGCCTGCGCGAACAGGTCGCCACGCCGATCCTGGTGCTGTCGGCGCGCGAGGAGGAACGGCAGAAAGTGGCAGCCCTCGATCAAGGCGCCGACGACTACATTACCAAACCGTTCGGGGCCGAGGAGCTGCTGGCCCGCATCCGCGTGGCCCTCCGCCGCACCGCCGGACAGGGAGCGGAGGCGGTCATCGACGTCGGCGAACTGCATATCGATTTCGAGCGGCGCCTGGTCATACGCGGGGATGAGGAGCTCCACCTGACGCCCAGCGAGTACGCGGTATTGAAGTACATGGCACAACATGCCGGCAGAGTGATTACCCACCGGATGCTGCTGCAACACATCTGGGGCCCTGAACGCCTCGACGAAACGCAGTATCTGTACGTGCTGGTCAGCCAGCTCCGGCGGAAGATTGAGCCCGAACCCGCGCGGCCCGCATATATCTTGACGGAACCCGGAGTGGGGTATCGGTTTCGCCCGCCTGCCGATACGTCCCCGAAAACTTAGGACTTCCTTAGGTACCTTCTGCTAGAGTCCGGCACTGGGGTTGGCAGATGCCGGACTTTCTACTGTTGGGACTGCTGGTCTCAGGGGGTATGTTCGCGCTGGGACTCAACCGCGGCTGGGATGCCGTGGTGATGGCCTCCGGCATCGTGATGGTATTGCTGCTGGCGGCGATCAGTTATCGCGCCCTGGTGAGGACGCTGTTGCCAACAGGACTCCGGGAGCAACCCGGCCGGCGCTTTCCCGCATTTTCTCTGCGGCGGTTCCTCCTGGGTCCCCCGCTGCCGACGCATGACATGCCCCTGCAGACCGTCGGGATCCTCGTCGGCCTCGCGGTCTTCGGCTCGGACGTCCTGTCTTCAGTGGCGTATGCCACCGAAGAGATGCTGGTCGTGCTGGCGGTTGCGGGAACGGTCTTCTTCGGGCTGTCGATCCCCATCTCCGTCGCAATCTCCACGCTGCTGCTCGTGCTGACGATCTCCTACCGCCAGACGATCTTCGCCTACCCGAACGGCGGCGGCGCCTACATCGTCGCGCGGGACAATCTCGGCGAAGGACCCGCCCAGACAGCCGGCGCCGCGCTGCTGACGGACTACATCCTTACCGTGTCGGTGAGCATCGCGTCGGGCGTTGCGCAGATCGCGTCCGCCTTCCCCATCCTCACGCCCTGGCGGGTCGAGATTGCGGTCGGGGTCATCCTGTTCATGATGCTGGTGAACCTCCGTGGGGTGCGCGAGTCCGGAATCTTCTTCGCCGTCCCGACATACTTTTTTGTGCTCGTGATGCTCGGCATGCTCGCCGGGGGCTTCTACCAGTTCTTCACCGGCTCGCTGCAGCAGGTCACCAACGTGCACCTGCAGACCACAGCGTTGCAGCCGCTCACACTGTTCTTGATTCTCCGAGCGTTCAGCAGCGGGGCGGTCGCGGTGACCGGGACGGAAGCGATCAGCAACGGGATTACCGCGTTCCGCGAGCCCCGCAGCCGGAAGGCCGCCGCGACGATGGCACTGATGAGTGTGCTCATCGGCACGATGTTCGTCGGCACGACCGTGCTGGCCAACCGCGTACACGCCATCCCCGTCTCGAATGAGACCATCATCTCGCAGCTGGCCAGAACGATCTATGGGGCCGGAGTCCTGCACGTGATCGTCCTGGTGGCTACGACGATCATCCTGATCCTGGCGGCCAACACTTCCTTTGCCGACTTCCCGCGCCTGACGGCCCTGCACGCCGGCGACGGATTTCTCCCCCGCCAGCTGACCTATCGCGGCAGCCGGCTCGTCTTCTCCTGGGGGATCGTGGTGCTGGCCGCGGTCTCATGCCTGCTGGTGATCGCCTTCAGGGCGGATGTGACCCGCCTCATCCCGCTCTACGCAATCGGCGTGTTCCTCTCGTTCACGATGTCGCAGATCGGCATGGTGGTGAGGTGGCAGAAGATAGGCCGACTGAAGCCTGGAGAGAAGATTGAGACGAAGGGATCGGTGCTGCAGTATGAACCGCGCTGGCGGATGAAGCAAGCGGTGAACGCGATCGGTGCCCTCCTCACCTCCGCCGTGATCGTCGTCCTCGCCGTGACCAAGTTCCTCGGCGGCGCGTGGATCGTCATCATCCTGATCCCAACACTCGTCCTGATCTTCTTCCGCATCCACCGCCATTACCAGGAAGTTCGGCGGAAGCTCAGCATCAGCGAGCTGAGCCGTCCGCTCCCGCCCGTACCGATCATCCACCTCGTGCTGATCTCCAACGTCCACGCGGCGACGCTTCGGCAGATCCAGTTCATGCAGTCCCTGGGCTTCCGCTGGCTCGCCGTCCACGTCGCCACCGACGAGGAGAAAGCGACCGACGTCCGGGGCAAGTGGGACCGCTTCTTCCCTCCGGACCAACTGGTGGTCCTTCCCTCGCCAATCCGCGACCTGGTCGGCCCAATCCGGGCCTACGTGGAGCGCCTCCGCGCGGCAAATCCCGATGCGTTCATCCACGTCATCATGGCCCAGATCCTCATGGACAACATGGTCGAACAGGCACTCCATCAGAACACGACACTGATTTTCAAACTCGCCCTGCAGCAGATCCCCATGGTCGCGGTCACCGATGTGGCGTACCCGCTTCATCCGGAGGAGCCGGAGGAAATTACCGACATGGTACCGGGGACAGAGCGAGCGGTGTCGCCGCTGGGGCGGGTTGGGCGGACGCCGCCGGCGCAGAAGTGATGAACGTCGGCCATAGTTCATCTGGGGCAATTCATGAAGCGGGTCTCTGTCTTCGCAAAAAAGTGTTATGATTGAGTATCCAGTGGGGGCGAACGGTTTCGACTGGGATGGCAGCAGCGAGGCTGCGCGTCGAGGTGTTCCGGGTCCTCGTTAAACTCCTGGAAGGCGCATAAACGCCGACAATAACCAGTACGCTTACGCTGCTTAAATAACAGCGTACGTTCACCCGGGAGGGCCGGCGGCCCGGTGTGAACGTCACAAGCCGGCTACCGAGCGGCGCCCGGCCCGGGCGTCGTCAGGGAAATCTAACGGGCTGGCGGTTGGCGGATCCGGCTCAGAGGAGCCGGCAATCGCGAGAACCAAACGCTGAGCTACACGCGTAGACGCTTCGCCCTCGCAATCTCAGGACGCGGGTTCGATTCCCGCCGCCTCCACCAAAGTGCGAAATGGGCCTGTAGTGTGGGCCCGTTTCGCATTTTGGAAGATAGTAAGATCGAACCCGCGTCCGAGGGAGTCTGAGGGAGGTACTCCCTCAGGAACTAGGGGGCAGCGAGCCCCACCCTATCCTTCAGGCAGAGCGCGATCTGCCGGGCGAGCGATCGGGGGGACGTGTCCCCCCGAGGAGGGAGGCGCGACATTGGTTACCTCCTAGGGCCCCACGAGCAATAGGCTCGTGGGGGTCGCGCCAACCGACGGACGGGCGGTTCGATTCCCGCCGCCTCCACCAAAGTGCGAAATGGGCCCGTAGTGTGGGGCCGTCTTCATATCTGGAAGTAAGTAGTGATCGGACCCGCGCCCGTGGGGGTGCGGGGGAAGGTACTCCCTCGCGCAGTCGGGGCAGCGGCCAACGGAATCTCGGAGGAGTCCGAACCATCTTCACCGTCGATCGTGCTGTACGTTGCCCATCACGATGTTGACCAGGTGGACCGTTCCGTCATCTACGACCGAGATCGCGGAAGGCTCGACGGGACGGCCGTCGAGTGTTGCCTGAACCACGCCACGGGACAGCCGGTCTGGATTCAGCACGGTGATTTCATACCGAGCGCCGCCGAACCGCCACGTGACGGCATAGCCGGGCCACGACGTCGGGATGCACGGATCCAAGGAGAATGTGGAGCCGTGGCGCACAAGCCCCAGGATCCATTCGAGGCCGAAACGGAAGAGCCATCCGGCCGATCCCGTATACCATGTCCAGCCCCCGCGTCCGAGGTGCTGCGGGTGGGAATACACATCCGCGGCGACCACGTACGGCTCCACTTTGTACCGCTCGACCTCGTGCGCAGATCGCGTGTGGTTGATCGGATTGAGCATGTGGAAGAGCTCGACGGCCTCGTCCCCGTAACCGAGGCTGGCAATGGCCATCGCGGTCCAGATCGCCGCCTGCGTGTACTGACCGCCATTCTCCCGGATCCCCGGCACGTAGCCCTTGATGTATCCGGGGTCATGGACCGACGCGTCGAACGGCGGCGTGAGCAGCAGGATGACCTGCGCCTGACGACGGATCAGCAGGGTTCGGACCGCGTCGATCGCCCGCTCGGCCCGGCGGTGTATCGACGCGGCTCCCGACAGGACGGCCCAGGATTGAGCGACGGCATCGATCCTGCACTCCTCGCTCCGCGCCGACCCCAACGGTGTGCCATCGTCGTAGTAGCCGCGAAGGTACCAATCGCCGTCCCAGGCGAGGTCGAGCGCCTGCGCAAGCCTGGCTGCGTTGCGCCGGTACAGCCCGGCGCGGCCGCCGTCGGCCCGATCGTCACACAGAGGCGCGAAGCGATCCAGGACCGCGTACAAGAACCAGCCGAGCCACGTGCTCTCCCCTCGGCCGAGGTGTCCGACACGATTCATCCCGTCGTTCCAGTCTCCCGTACCGATCAGTGGCAGCCCGTGCATACCGGCCGTGCACGCGCGGTCGATCGCCCTCACGCAGTGCTCGTACAGCGTTCCGCTCTGAGCGGACACCGCGGGGCTGCCGTACGCCTCGGTCTGCGCCGCATCCAGCACGGACCCTTCGAGGAACGGCACGGGCGTGTCAAGGATGGCTCGATCCCCCGTCGTCTCGACGTAATGGGCGGCCGCGTACGGGAGCCACAGCAAATCGTCGGAGCATCGCGTCCGCACGCCGGCGCCGGTATCGGGGTGCCACCAGTGCTGGACATCGCCTTCAACGAATTGTCTCGCGGCCGCCCGAAGGAGATGCTCCTTCGTGAGGTCGGGGCGAGTCAGGGTGAGGGCAAGGATGTCCTGGAGTTGATCGCGGAACCCGTACGCCCCGCCGGGTTGATAGTAGCCGGAACGCGCCCACAGCCGGCTGCTGAGATCCTGGTACAGGAGCCAGCGATTCATGATCACGTCGAAAGAGTCGTCTGGGGTGCGCACCTGGACGGCGTCGAGCACGGCGTCCCACCGCGCGCGCACCTCGTTGGCGGCGGATGCGGCGGCGGCCACCGTCCCGTGCCGCCGCATCAGCTCCTCGGCCTGAGCTCGATCCCGTCCCTCTCCCAGCAGCACGACCACCCGGCGGGTCTGGCCGGGCTCCAACTCAATGTTCACATGCAGGGCCGCGCACGGATCCAGACCGGCTCCACCGCGTCCCGAGAGGCGGGCGCGACGCAGGGCCGCAGGGTTCGCGGGTGATCCGTTGCGGCCGACGAATTCCAGCCGATCCCCGCACGCCGAGACCAGATCCTCGCTCACGTGGGCGAAGGCGATCCGGTCCTTCGAACGGTGATTGTAAGGATTGCGGGCCAGGACCGCGCGGCGTTCCGCGTCGATCTCGGTGATCGCGTACAGGTGCTCACCGAGGCGCGGTGGCCCCAGTGCCCACTCGTTGTATGCGTACAGACTCAGCCTCACACGCCGGCCGGTATGGTTCGCCAGCGCGAGCAACGAGAACTTGACCGGGTCATCGGCATGGACGAAGACCTCAAGTTCCTGAGACACGCCGTGTCCCGCGTGGGCAAATCTGGTCATGCCCGCGGAGTGGCGGACGACCCAGCGTCCGCCGCGGCTCCCCCGGCGCATCGGACCGGGCGTGGCGGTCCAGACCTCGCCCGTATCCTCGTCGCGAAGGAAGATGGCCTCCGTGGTTGGATCAGTCACCGGATCGTTGGCGAAGGGCGTGAGCCGGCGCTCCCGGCTGTTCTCGGCCCACGTGAACGACGCGCCCGAGGCCGTGACCACCGTTCCGAACCCGGGATTCGCGAGCACGTTTGCCCAGGGCATTGGGGTTTCCCCGTCATTCTCGAGCACGGTCACGTACTCTCGACCTTCCTCCGCAAAGCCGCCCGTTCCGTTGGCAAGCGTCAGCGACGGCGCGTCGGGGGCCGGTGCGACCTCGGATACGGCGGCCAACTCGGCGGAGCCCCTGGGAGCGAAGTCCTCCGGCCACTGCGGCTCCGAAACCGCCACGTCGAGTTGGGCTGCGAGGTCTCCCTTACCAGTACTCAGCACCGCGCGGGCGGCCGCGGCGAGGAGCAACCGTCCGGATTCGCCCAGGCCGTCGGCGCGCAGGAGAAAAACGCCGCCGGAGCGGTCCTTCCACGCCGCCCATGACCCACTCGTCAGCAACGCGTCGAGCTGCTCGTGGACCTCATCACGGTAACCGGTCGCCTGCTCGTTCAGGATCACGACGTCGGCGGCGAGTCCCTTCAGACGCCAGTAGTCCTGCGCCCGGAGCACGCGCTCCACCAGCACAAGCGCGTCTCCGTCCACCACGCGCACGAGCAGGATCGGGAGATCGCCGGAAATCCCGTGCCGCCACAGATCGCTCTGCCCCAGACTATTTTGTGCGAGGATCTCCGGCCCCGCTCGGAGGGAGGCGTCCGTACCCAGGACGCGCGATGCCAGCCGCATAAAGAGCTGCGAGTCCTCAGGAGTCAGCCCGAGGTGACGGAGTTCAATCTGGGCGTGGATTTGGGCGAGGGCCAGGGCGCGGCCGGCGGAGGCCGGGTCATGATAGCGCTGTGCGAGTGCGACGGCCCCCGCCCGATCCAGCGCCATCCCCGTCGAGAATGCCAGCCGGATGAACCCGCCGGGGGCGAGGCGGAGACGCAGCCGGAGACTGGCGACGGGGTCGAGCACTGCGCCGGTCGTCCCCGACAAGGACCGGCCGTCGAGCGCGATGGGAGCGTCGGGCTCACGTCCCCGCCCCAGGAACGCCGCCCGATCCGTTTCCCACTCGATCGGTCCGGGCATCTGTCCTTCGACGCCCAGCACGTGGACGGCCCAACTCTCCGATCCCTCCGCCAGATGCGGCCGTCGGCGGCACAGCAGTGCCGCATGTGCCGGGAGATATTCTGTTTCGACGAATAGCTTGCCGGCCGCGGGGTGGGCCAGATCATCGGCGGGGGCCGCCAGCGCAAGCTCCACGTAGCTCGTCACTTCGATCTCGCGGGTCCGGTCGCCGCCGTTGGTCAACGAGAGCCGGCGCACCTCAACGTCGTCTTCAGGCGAGATGGCGATCTCCAGGCGCGTATCGATCTCTTCGTCCCGGCGGCTGTAGATTGCTCGGTCGGGCAGAAAGGTGACCAGGTAGTGTTCCGGTTCTTTGCGCACCGGATGGAATGCCGCGGACCAGATGGATCCACTGCGCACGTCGCGCAGGTAGATAAAGTGGCTGCCGGGATCCCTGGTTCGGTCCTCGCGCCATCGCGTCACCGCCAGTCCGCGCCACAGCGACGCCCCGCCGCCGGCGTTGGTGACGACGGCGGTGTAGGTGCCGTTGGACAGGAAGTGCGTGTGGGGAAACGCCGTGTGCGCGGACCGGAACCGCCGCGCCGCGGCGCCGGTCGCCGCCGGCGCAGGACGGGGCGCCTCGGCCGGCCTGGCCTCTGTCACGGGTGCCAGCGGAGCCAGGCGTTCCTGCAGCAGCAAATCCGTCGCCTGCACGCGCGGGTCGGCATGAAACCGCGCCTGCATGAGCGCACCGCCCACGACATTGCCCAGCGCAATGAGCGACATCGCCTGATGATGGGCCAGAAAGGCCCTGACGATGACCCCCGGTCCGGGGGCTGTGTAATCGATGCTCTCGTAATAGCCATAGCGCCCCTCCAGTCCCTCAGCGGAGAGGCGCCGCATGTTGCGGAGGGCTTCCTTCGGATCAACCAGGGCGGCCAGCATGGTGGCGTATGGAGAGACGACGAGGTCATCCGCCAGTCCGCGCTTCAAACCCAGGCCGGGCACGCCGAAGGCCTTGTACTGGTACTGCTCGCGCCGATCGACAAAGTTGAACGCGGATTCCGACATCCCCCATGGGACGCCGCGGCCTTTCGCATACTCGATCTGCGCACGCACGACGTTCGAACAGGTTTGATCAAGCAGCGTTCCCGGGTAGCTCCGCGTAAGCAGGAGCGGCATGAGATACTCGAACATCGACGCACTCCAGGAGACGAGGGTGGGCCGTCCCCCCGCGCTGACGAGCGTGCGGCCGAGGTGAAACCAGTGTTCCTGTGGGACGTCGCCTTTTGCGATCGCCACGAAGCTGGCTAGTCGCGCCTCCGAACCCAGCAGATCGTAGAAGGAGGCGTCGTAGCGGCCAGGCCCTTCGGCGTCGGGGAGGCGGTACCCAATGGCAAAGAGCTTCCGCCGCGAGTCATAGAGGACGGCGAAGTTCATGCCCTCCAGGAACGCGGAGGCCCGGTCGGCCAGCGCCCTGAGGTTCTGGGGGAGCGTCTCGTCGCGGTCCGCGTCCCGAGGCTGCATCGTCTGGAGGATGCGCCCTGCCCAGAACACCGCCTCGTCTCGCTCCGGGGACGGCGGCGACGCGTTCGCGAAGCGCGTCAGCGCGTCACCGAGTCCAGCCGCCCGATCGGCAAGGGCACCGAGCTTCACCGGCGCGTCTCCTCCCCCCGCGAGGACGGCTTGAACCGCCTCGACCTCACGCCGCAGCCGCGCACGGACATCATCCAGGGGCGCGTGGCCTGGCGCGAATGCGGTCAGACTCTCGAGGGCAACCGCGGCACCATCTTCGCACCCCCGACACTGCGCGGCCGGGTTCCAAGGATGGTGTGCGACCTGGCGGAGTCCCTGGGCCAGGGCGATCAACGTCCCTGCGAGATTCCCGCTATCGACTGTCGAGACATATCGCGGCAACAGCGGCGCGAGGGTTTGCGAATCGTACCAATTCAGGAGGTGGCCTTCGAAGTGCTCCATCGCCTCGATCGTCGACAGCGTGCGTTCGACGCGGGCCGCGAGGTCTTTCGCCGAGATGTACCCCAGATCATACGCGGCCAGCGTCGAGAGCAGCCCCAGACCGATGTTGGTCGGCGACGTGCGGCGGGCCAGCATCTCCACGGGGGCTTCCTGATAGTTATCAGGCGGCAGTCCATGGTTAGCCGGGTCCGCGAATGCCTCGAAGTATCGCCACGTCTTGCGGGCCAGACGACCCAGCATCGCCCGATCGACCGGGGGCAGATCGAATCGCCGGGGACTGATCGGGAGGCTCAACCAAGAGGCGAACACCGGGGCGGTCAGCCAGAGCGCCAGGAACGGCACGGCGGCGAGTATCGCCCCCGGTCGAAGGGCGACGGTGACAACGAGCAGGGCGAGGGCGGCCAGGGGACTGACGGCCATCTCGAGGAAGAAACGCGTCACCGTGTATCCTCGGACGTGGCGGGCCACACCCGCCGCCGTCTCCCACTCCAGGAAGCGCCCTCCCACGGCGGCAAGCCGGATGAGCGTGACGGCGATGGCATGCGCATTTCGATAGGCCTGGTAGACCAGAAGCGTGATCGTGACGAGTACCTGGGCGGCCGCCATGGCGACTTCCCGCCCGGCGGTTCGCACGAATACCGGCCAGGGTTGTCGGGAAGTCGGTCCGCGGACGAGCCGCAGCAGCGGCGGGTACACCGGGGATGCCATGACGGCGAGCGCCAGTGCCGTCCACACCGCTGCGCTGCCGGGCATCGCGATCCAACCCGCGGCGAGGAACGCCAGCAGCGACGCGGGGACCAGGCTGCGTCGGAGGTTGTCGAAGAGCTTCCACCGGCTCCGCAACGGAAGGTGGTTTCGCTCCACGCCATGGGCGGCGGGGACCCAGGGCAGTAGCCAGGGCAGTAGCTGCCAGTCCCCGCGGACCCATCGATGCTGCCGGGACATGTACGACACCACACTCGACGGATACTCGTCGACGACCTCCACGTCGGAGACGAGCGCGGTACGCGCGAAGAGTCCCTCCAGGAGATCGTGTGACAGCACCGCGTTCTCGGGGATGCGGCCGGCAAGGACGGCCGTGAACGCGGCGACGTCATACAGCCCCTTCCCCGTGTAGATGCCTTCGGCGAAGAGATCCTGATAGGTGTCGGAGACGGCCGTGGTATACGGATCGACCCCGGTGTGCCCCGAGTACACCCGCGCAAACACGGAGCCGCCGATGCTCGATGTCGTCACGGTAACGCGCGGCTGCAGGATGCCGTAGCCGCCGGTCACGCGCCCGAGCGCCGGGTCCACTTCAGCGCGATGCAGCGGGTGGAGGGCGATCCCGATAAGTTCCCGGGCGGTGTCTCGCGGCAGGCGGGTATCGGCGTCGAGCGTGATACAGTAGCGGATCTTCGGCAGGACGGAGAGGTCCCCGATCTGGAGCGCGTAACTCGTATCCGCGGCGCCGAGGAGCAGGCGATTGAATTCCTCGAGCTTTCCCCGTTTGCGTTCCCACCCCATCCAGACGCGCTCGGTCGGATTCCAGCGCCGCCTCCGGTGAAACAGATGGAACCGATCGCTGCGCCCCTGCCCGTAGCGCACGTTGAGGTCCTCCACGCCTTCACGGGCCGTGGCGAGAAGGAGGGGGTCATCCGGCATGCCCGCGGACGGCGCGTCGGTGAAATCGCTGAGGATGGCGAAGTGGATCCGGGCGTCGGCGTTCCCGAGCGCCTGGACCGCGAGGTGCTCGACGAGCCGGCGGACCTGGCTGACGCTCACCAGCAGTGCCGGGACCACCACCATCGTTCGTCCTTCTTCCGGAATGCCGCCGCGCAGGTCGAGCCGCGGAAGGCGGGAGGGCGGCACCAGCGCGGCCGCGAGCCACTGGACGAGCGCCGTCGCGAGATCGCTGGCGGGCAGGATCGCCAGCGCTCCGATCCACGCGTCGCCGCGCCATCCCGGGGCGAGGGCCATCGTCAGGCCAACGCCCAATGCGGTCAAGGCACCGATGCTTCCCAGGTAGAAGAGTGTCGGGCGTGCGACGATGAACCGGCGGATTCTCCGGGCCGGGCGGGGTCGGTACCCGACGTCCACCTCAAGCCCGCTCCGCCCCTGCCCGATCAGGTGGTAGCCGACGTGGGCTGCTCGGTGGCCCCTCGGAAGCTTGTCGGCCGACTCCCGCGCACGTTCCACGCTGCGCAGCGCGACGCGCATCTGCGTTTCGCCGGTCGGTGCGGCGAGTTCTTCGACGGCTTTGCGGTACTGATCCCGGCTGGCAAAATCCATGTTGGCGAACACGCCCGCAGGATCGCGCCGCAGGATCTGTTCGACCAGGCTGACGCGTTCGAAGAACTGGCTCCAATCGAGGGCGGAGCAGAAGCGCAGGCTGGTGACCGCATTCCCCAGGGCTACCTGCCGGGCAGCCTGCCGCTGGTGCTCGCTCCGTTGGATTTCCTCGGGCAAAAGACCTCGGCCGGCAAGCTGCTCGACCAGCGAGTCCCGCAGCCGCGACGCGCGCGGACCGAATTCGCCCGCCCGCTCCAGCAGGCGCACGACCGTGGCCGCGGAAGGCCGGCTAGGAAGGTCGAGGGGATGGCTGCCTTCCGGGCGGGTCTCCATCTGGGTGAGGTAACGATCAGCTTCGATGCGCCCGGCGCGGACGGCAAGGATCTCTCCGGCCAGTCTCGCCAGATTTTCGATCAGGGCCACCTTGAGCATGGTGGGCCACGCCCAGAGCTCGCCGATGGTCAGGGGCGAGACGGTCTGATAGGAGGAGACGAATCGGGTCAGACGGGGCAGGTCGATGCGGCCATCGCTCTGACGGACGAGCTCGACCGACATGGCGTGGACGCGCGCGGTCTCACCCAGGTCCGGCAAGATGAACGTGGGCAGCTCCAGGTAGTACGATCGCGGCAGGCTGATCCGGATCTGCTGGAACTCGCCTTCGAGGACGTGGAAGTTGTCGAGCAGCCATTCCGCGGCCGGCATCACGGCGACCGTGCCGCGGACATCGGCTCCAAACGTGTCGTGGGCGCGCCGCAGGATGCGGACGTTGTCGTCAAGGCGGGCGAAGAATCTCCTCGACCCACGCCGCGAATTTCTGCCCGGGACGAGGCCGGCCGCCAGGGTCCTGGCGTACGCCTCGAGGCCTTCGATGCTCAGGAACTCGCCGTGGAACGGACGCGCATCCTCAAGGGCCGCTCGGGCGGGTTGCGTGGACTCCGCCGCACCGGCCGATGTGCCCCCGCGGCGTCGAAAGATGGCGATGGGCTGTTCTCCTCTCCAGCGAGGCCCTCAGGAACACAGGATACCTGCTGCGCTGTAACAGGTCGAGCAGGTAACCGACAGAGGCGAAGGACCAGGGGCACCAGTTCGGGGGGACCTACGGCAATGTGATTGTAGCCGGGGTGGTGCTCGGCGTACTTCCTGTTTCAGCTCGCCAGCAGCGCGGAGCCGCGGGCTTCGTCGAAGAGAATTTCCTCTGCCGGCTCGGTCTGGATGATGCCGACGCCGCGATGTCGGCGCTCGATGCGCACCCGGCTGGCATGGCAGACCTCACACTGATGCAGGGCCACCCGGGTCCAGTCCTGGTCCGTTGGGCCGGCGCGATCGCTGCGTACCCGGGTAAAGATAGCCCGCGCCTCAATGGGCCGCCGTTCCTGCATCGCCTTTTCCCACTGCCGCACGGCGGCCGCGTTCGTGGTCTCCACCACGCTGCGCAGCGCATAGAAGCGCCGGTTTCTCCAGCAGAACGGGACGTCGGTGACCAGCGAAATCACCCATCCCGTGACCACCAGCGATCCCAACAGCTCGAGGATCAGCTGCGCGATGCCGACCCCGACCGCCGCCCTCGGCGGAATCACCAAGAAGTCGGGCAGCTGGCGTGCCGCGGTCAGGACTCCCTGTTCGATCATGTACTGGACATAGCCGAGCGGGCCCCAGACGGTATGAACGGGGAACACTTTCGCGCCGACCCGCACCATCAAGGTTTGATAATCGACGAACACGACCGCGAGATACGTGAGCACACCGAACAGCTCGGCGAGACGGCGGTGCCCCGGAGTGTCGTAGCTTCGCGTCAGCCGGACAGCCAGGGCGATGCCGAGCGCGGCACCGCCGCCCAGCACCATGGCGCCTACTGGCAGGAACGCCAGGACATGGGAATGCGCGAGCCGGAAATAGTGACCGGCATACACCATTCCCGCGGCCGACAGCAGGGCGAACACAAACGTAACGATCGCGGACACGGGGCCCCCGTTCTCGTTTTGCTTCTTTCATGCCCGCCAGAGGGGCCGGCAAGTCGGCAAGTTTCGTGGAATTTCCGAGTCAGCTTCCGCCGGCCCGCCGCTTCACCGCCTTTTCAATCTGCCGGTCGGCCTCGCGCCGGGCGACGTCGGCGCGCTTATCAAAGCGTTTCTTCCCAACGGCCAGGGCCAGCTCGACCTTCGCCACGCCGCGGCTGAAGTACAGACGCAGCGGCACCAGCGTGTAGCCCTTCTGCTGAACCTTGCCCTGCAGCCGCCGGATCTGCGGCGCGTGCAGCAGGAGCTTCCGTTTGCGCAGCGGGTCGTGATTGAAGATATTGCCCGCTTCGTACGGCGGGATGTGCATGTGGTACAGCCAGACCTCGTCGTCCTCGATCCTCGCAAAGGCATCCTGGATGCTGGCGCGGCCGGCACGCAGGGCTTTCGCCTCCGTGCCGGTAAGCACCAGCCCGGCTTCAATCGACTCCTCGATGTGGTACTCGAAGCGGGCGCGCCGGTTTGTTGTGATCAGCCGCTCCGGCTCAGGCACGCGGGCTTCTCCACCGCATCCACATCCGTCCTGCGAGGATGCAGGCAAGCCCGACGAGACCGGAGGCGATCTCGACGCTCAGCGTCCCCGGACTCCCCAGCCCGCCGCCGATGCCGCCCAGGGCGACGAGCACCATGATCAGCCAGCCCGCCGTTTCCAGAAACGCCGCAAAGCTCGGCGGGCGGACGCGGCGGAAGAAGGCCAGGTGCTGGGCGACCACCATCACGGCGGCGGCGACGAGGAGGATGCCTGCGACAACGTAATTCAGAACCGGCATCTAGCGGACAAGGAGGAGGCCCGACCCGTCCGCCACCACGACGCCATCCCGCCGGATGTCGACCCGGGCGGTGTGCATGCCCGATTTGACGCCCGTCGGCTCCGCGGTGATCACGAGCCGGTCCCCCGGACGGACTTCCGCTCGAAACCGCACCTCCAGCTTTGCGGTTACGGCTTCCCGGCCGCGCGTGAACCAGATGTTCGCCAGCGCATCATCCACCAGCGCGGAGATGATGCCGCCGTGAATCAGCCCTTCGTAGCCGACGTGGAGGGCGGACGGTACGAACTCGGCACGCACCCCCTCGCCCTCCGGCCGGAACACCAGTTTCAGTCCAATCGGATTGTCCCGTCCGCAGACGAAACAATAGGTGGCGTCACGCATGCGGCGCCCCCCATTCCCGCGGCGAACCGCGCGTCAGGTCCACAGCGTGCCTCAGCACCGGCATGATCACGGCCAGCCATTCCGCGACGGCCTTCGGGCTCCCCGGCAGGTTCACAATGACGGTCTGACCGCGAATGCCGGCGATCCCTCGGGACAGCATCGCCAGCGGTGCCACAGCCGAAGTCTGCACCCGTGCCGCTTCCCCGATGCCTGGAATGAGCCGGTCGATCACCTGCTGCGTCGCGTCCGGCGTCACATCCCGCTCCGCCACGCCGCTGCCGCCGGTGGTCAGCACAAGGTCGGCCCGGAGCTCGTCCGCATAGGAGATCAGCGTCGAGGCGATGGCCGCCGCATCATCGGGCAGCACGTCGCGGGCGATGACGTCCGCCCCGCTCGCCGTCACGGTCTGCACGATCAGGTCTCCGCTCGCATCGGTATGCTGCCCTTTGGCGATGGAATCGCTCAACGTCAGCACCGCCACCCTGACTCCCGCCAGGTCGCGTCCGTTCATGCTTCGCCTTTCCGGCGGAACTCCCCACTGCGGCCGCCGGACTTTCGCACGAGCCGGACGCGGTTGATGACCATCTCGCGGTCGACAGCCTTGCACATGTCGTAGATCGCCAGCGCCGCCGCGGAGACGGCCGCCAGCGCTTCCATTTCCACCCCGGTCCGAGCCACCGTGCTCGCTGTGGCTTCGATCCGGATGGCGCGGGCGCCGCGTGTGAGAACGAACTGCACGTCGACGGCGGTCAACGGGATCGGGTGGGCCAGCGGGATGAGTTCGTCGGTGCGCTTGGCGGCGAGGACGCCGGCCACCTGCGCGACGGCGAGGACATCGCCCTTCGCGATCTTGTTCGCCATGACCAGCCGGAGCGTTGACGACTTCATCCGTACCTCGCCGCGTGCCGTCGCCACCCGCAGCGTGGCGGGTTTGTCGGACACGTTGACCATCCTTGCCCGACCCGACCTATCGACGTGGGTCAACTTCCGGGAGCCGGGGAGCCGGGGAGCCGGGGAGCCAGAACTCAATTTACCGGATCGAGGCCGTTTGCTACCCGGCTTCCTCGCTACCCGGCTACCGTCGTTCCGCCTAGTCAATCAACCTCACCTCGACGTCAGCTCCTACCTCGAATACCGTATTGATGGGAACGACGACAATGCCCTCCGCCCGCACCATCGACGTGATGACCGCGGAGCCTCCGGGCAGCGGCGCGGCCCAGATCGTGCCGGCGCGCTCGGCCAGCGCAACGCGTACGTGATCCTCTCGCTCGCCGCTGACCAGGCGGGTGGCGAGCCGCGCGCGAACGGATCCTCCCCGAGGGGGAGGTTCGTTCAGACCCGTCAATTGGTCCAGCACCGGGCGCACGAACTGGTCGAACGTCACCAGCACCGAGACCACGTTCCCCGGGAGCCCGAAAATCGGTTTGCCGCCCACGAGCGCGAGGATGGTCGGCTTTCCAGGCCGGATCGAGATCCCGTGGACGACGATCCCCGGATCCCCCATCGCCGCAATCGTCTCAGCGACGTAGTCCTTCTCCCCCACGGAACTGCCGCCGGAGATGATGAGCACATCTGCGCTCTGCCAGGCCTCACGAGCCCGGCTGGTCAGCACCGCAAGGTTATCGCCGACGATGCCAAGCGGTTTGGCAATGGCGCCCGCGTCATCGATCATCCCGCTGAGCGTGTACGTGTTCATGTCATGAATCTGGCTGCCGCGGACCGGGCGGCCTGGAGGCACAAGCTCATCGCCGGTCACGATCAACGCCACCGTGGGCCGCCGGTACACCTCGACCTCCGCGTACCCCAGCCCCGCCATCAGCCCCAGATCGGCGGGGCGAATCCTGCGGCCGGCCCGCAGCACGACGTCGCCGGAGCGGACGTCGGTCGCGCGGCGGACAATATTGTCCCCCGGCCTCACCGCGCGTTCCACAGACAGCGTGCTGTCAAGCCGCACGGTGTGTTCCTGCATGACGACCGCATCGGCTCCGCGGGGAACCGCGCCGCCGGTCGGAATGCGCGCCGCCTGGGGGCCCTCGATCCGGGCGTCGGGTGCGGCCCCCATGGACACCTCGGCGGCGATCGTCAGCATGGCCGGCGCCCCGGTCGACGCGCCGGTCGTATCGGCGGCACGCACGGCGTATCCGTCGACGGTCGACTTGTCGAATGCCGGCAAATCCGCCACGGCGGCGAGATCTTGAGCCAGGATCCGCCCGAGGCCGTGGAGCAGCGGCACGCGCTCCGTACCGAGTGGGGTGCCGCGGAAGACGAGGGCAAAGGCCTCACGCGCTTCCCGGGGGGTGAGCAGTGTGGTGAATGCCTTCATCTGATCAGATGCAGACGGCGCCCCACCTGCTCAAACGCATCCAGTGCCTGCTGCAGCTGTCCCTGCGTGTGGCCGGCGGTCACAATCGTGCGGACGCGGGCCTTGCCGCGCGGGACCGTTGGAAATGCAATGCCCAGGGCAAACACCCCTGCGTCAAACAAGCGGTCCGACAGCTCCATCGCCAGGCGTTCGTCGCCGGTGATCACGGGGGTGATCGGCGTCTCGCTCATGCCGGTATCGAATCCTAACTGGGCCAGCCCACGTTTGAAAAACTTCGTGTTCTCCCACAGGCGCTCGATGATCTCCGGCTGCTCCTGGACCAGCCGCACGCCGGCCAGCGCGCTGGCGGCGACGGAGGGCGGATGGGACGTGCTGAAGAGCAGCGGCCGGGCGCGGTGAATCAGGTAGTCTACCAGGACCTGGCTGCCGGCGACGTATCCCCCCTGACAGGCAAACGCCTTTGACAGCGTCCCGACCTGGATGTGCACGCGCCCGTGCAGGTTGAAGTGATCGATGGTCCCACGCCCGTTCGCGCCGAGCACGCCGCTGGCGTGTGCGTCGTCGACCATCATGATCGCGCCGAACTCCTCGGCCGCTTCGACCAGGTCCGGCAGCGGAGCAATGTCGCCGTCCATGCTGAACACGCCGTCGGTGATCAGCAGCACGTGCCGGGCGCCC
This sequence comes from bacterium, assembly GCA_036505015.1. GTDB lineage: Bacteria > Sysuimicrobiota > Sysuimicrobiia > Sysuimicrobiales > Kaftiobacteriaceae > DASXUC01. Next base: position 102,457 of record DASXUC010000071.1, read on the forward strand.
CGGGACTCCTCGAGCGACTGACGGGCGGCGGCGATGTCCTTGTGCCGGTAGATCTTTTTCTCCGCCCCGGAGAGGCGCGCACCATCGATGATGCTGGCATGGTTCAGCTCGTCGGAGACGATCACGTCGTCCTTGCCGAGGATGGCCGAGACGGTCCCGGCGTTGGCGGTGAAGCCCGACTGGTAGAGCAGCGTGGCCTCGGTGCGCTTGAACGCGGCCAGTTCGGCCTCCACCTGCTTGTGGATGGCCATATTACCGGCGATGGTCCGCACCGCGCCCGAGCCGATGCCCAGGTCGTCCAGGGCCCTGCGGGCCGCGGCTTTCAGCGTCGGGTGGTTGGCCAGCCCGAGGTAGTTGTTGGAGCAGAGGTTGATGACCTCGCGGCCGTCGTACACTGCCACGGGCTCCTGTGGACTCTCCAGCAGCCGGGGCCAGCGGAAGAGCCCGTGTTCGCGAAGCACGTTGAGTTCGTCGTCGAGGTATCGAAGGGGATCAGGCATAAAGGATGACTTTCCCCGCTTCGCCGGATTTCAAGAGGGCGAACGCATCGTCGAATTTCTCCAGCGGGAACCGATGGGTGATCACGGGCGTGATGTCGAGCCCCATCTTCAGCAGCGCCGACGCCTGTTCCCACGTTTCCCACATCCGCCGTCCGAACACGCCGGCGAGATGCGCCTCCTTGAAAATCACCTCGTCGGCCAGATCGATCTCGACCGTGCCGGCGGGCAGCCCGAGCAGTGATACCCAGCCGCCGTTGGCCAGCGCGCGGAGCCCGTCGCGCAGTCCGTGCGGATGACCGGACATCTCCAGGACCACATCGGCGCCCCGCCCGCCGGTGGCCGCTCGGATCCGCGCGGGCACGTCCTCCGCGGCGGCATTGAGGATCAGGTCCGCGCCCATCCGGCGGGCCAGCGCCAGCCGCTGTTCATGGATATCGGAGACGATCACCACGGCTGCCCCGGCCATGTGACACACGGGAATCGCCATCAGGCCGATCGGACCACAACCAATGATGGCGACAGCCTTGCCGACCAGCGGAGTCTGCAGCGCGGCGTGGACGGCATTGCCCAGCGGGTCCATCACCGCGGCCACGTCGCGGGGGATCCCCGGGTCGAGCGTCCACACGTTGCCGGCGGGCACCGCGACATAGTCGGCAAAACCGCCGTCACGGTCGACCCCGATGATCTCCAACCGCTCGCAGATGTGCGGGGAACCGGTGCGGCAGGAGTGACAGACGCCGCAGGCCACGTGTCCCTCCGCCGACACGAAATCGCCCGCGGCGAGCTGGCTCACCTCGGCCCCGATCTGCTCGACGGTGCCGCAGAACTCGTGCCCGATGACACGCGGGGGGACGATGCGGGAGCGGGCCCAGGCATCCCATTGGTAGATGTGCAGGTCGGTGCCGCAGATGCCGCCGGCGAAGACCTTGATCAGGACCTCGCCGCGGCGGAGCTGGGGCACCGGGACATCGATGAGCTCCAGACCGGGGCCGGCGTCGGTCTTGGCGAGCGCCCTCATCGCTTCATGTCCTGCGCGAACCGGCGGGTAAGAAGGATCGATAATCCGACAGGGTCAGCCGCAACGGAGAGGGGTCCTCCTCGACCAGCCGCGCGATGAGATCCATCGTCAGCTCGACCGCTTCCTTCTTGTCCTTGACCTGCGGGTCGACGGTCAGGATCGTGTTCAGCCCGTACGTCCGGGCGGCTTCGTACATGACCCGGAACAGCTCAAATTCTTCCTGCAGGGTCTCCGGCGCATCGGTCCGGCCGTCATAGGCCGCGAACAACGCCTCCGCGTCGGCGCCATCGCCGCCCACCGCGGCCTCCAGAGCTGTCAGATAGGCGCGTTCAACGTCATCATCGACCGCCCGGTAGGCGTTGTAGGCGACCTCGCGCTTCTTGTCGGGGGTTTCCCCGATCAGCAGCCGGCCGATGAACGAGCCCAACCGGAGGTGCTCGACCACGGTGGGATCGTCCCGATCCCGCTTCAGCAGGATGACACTGGCCAGGCGGGCAGGTTCCATCGGATTGCTGTACACCCGCTCGGCCGGGAGGACCTTGCCGATCTCCAGCATCGCCCGCGCATTATCGAAGGCAATCATCCGCCCCAGGACCCGGGCGATGTCGTCCGGGGAGTACCCGGCGAAGTACTCGGTCACGTCGCCGCCCTCCCCCCGGATCGCCGCCACCAGGTCGTCGAGCATCGGCCGGTGCTCCTGCAGATACCGCGGCGTGAGGTCGGGTACATTTTCCATCTTCGAGCGCAGCATCTGCGGGGCGGAGAGCGGGAAGTTCTCGACGAGGTTGGTCCGGAGGTAGAAGATCTTTTCCGACGTGAACGCGTACGCGACAGGCCGTTCGGTGCGATTGAGCCGGTCCAGCGGCACCGTGACTTGGTGATTGCCCAGATCCAGCCCCGTCACCGTCGCCTGGCCGTCGGCCTCCGTCCCTCCGGCCAGCCATCGAAACACGCGAAACCCCTTGATGGTCTGCCCGTCGGCCAGCGCGATCTGCATCGGGTGTAACCGCGTGCCGTCGGCGGTTTGATACGTGTACCGCACGTAGACCCAGTCGTCGGAGTGGAACCGGGTGTGGGGGAACGTGACCAACCCGTATGAGGACGTGCTCTTCCCGGTTCCCGTGGGGGCGATGTACAGCACACCCTTGCCGTCCTTTTCCACGCAGGCGCCGTGCACGGAGTGGATGCCGAACTCCTCGGCGAGCACGCGGCCGACCGCCCCGAGCACCCAGCTCTTCAGCTGCCCATAGTAGGCGGTGTTGAAGAACACGATCGTGTTGGTTTTCCGGCTGTAGTATGCGGCCTCTTGTTGATCGGCGACGCCTCCCAGGGCGTAGACGGTGACCTGGGGATCCCGCGGAGGCACGAGCCCGGTGACGGATTTCCATTCCTCGGGACTGTACCAGTTGTCGACCCAAAAGTCATGCAGGTGGGGGGAGTTAGTAGTGGCGCGTACCCGCACGCCGTGGATGATCACATCGTGGCGCAAGACCTCCTCCCGGCCCGCCCGGCGGGTGAGATGGCCGACGGCCGCATTCACCAACGTGTCCCGCAGACCGGCTTTCGCATCGATGGACTTGTCGTGCACCGCGGTGCGGGTCCTGGTACGGGTGATGCAGTTGCCCGCCCCGATCGGCGTGCCGTCCCACTCCATCGCATCAGGGGCAGGAGCGGGAGGAAACACGTACAACGTGTCTGCCACTGAGGTCCCTCCTGGAATACTGCCTCCCTTCGACGGATCGCCGCCCCTACCCTGGTCAGCACTCTGGACTGTGTTACCCTCCCGTTACGCCGGCGTGACACCTGACGCACGCGGGTCGGGAAGGATGGCGCTGACGATATAATGAGGTTTAGATGATGCACTTCCTCTACCATCCGCTGCTGAATCACTTTCCGATCGCGCTGTGGACGACCAGTTTCCTGTTTGACGTACTGTACGCGATGACCCGACAGGCGTTCTTCCAGGTAGGGTCGCGCTACCTGGTCGGCCTCGGCCTCGCGGGCGCGGCGGTGTCCATCGGCGCCGGCTTCGTCGACTACCGGCTGCTGGTGGCCCAGGGCGTCGGGCAGGCGTTCATCGATATCCACCGGATCCACAGCGCCCTCGCCTACACCACCACGGGGCTGTACCTGGTCATATTCGGCGCCCGGCTGCGGTGGCGGGCCATGCCGGTGGGTCCCTACGTCCTGTTGGGGTTGGTGGGCGCGGTGATGATTACGCTGACGGGGTACTACGGCGGCGAGGTCAGAGGAGTGATGTGATGTCTCACAAGATCCTGGTCGTGGATGACGAGCCGCATATCGTCGAACTGGTGAAGTACAACCTGCTGCAAGAAGGGTTTGAGGTCGTCACCGCCCACGACGGGGATGAGGCGCTGGCGCGAACGCGGCAGGATCATCCCGACCTGATCGTGCTGGACATCATGCTCCCCTACGTCGATGGGCTCGAAGTCTGCCGGCAGGTGCGCAGAGAGTCGGGCGTGCCGATCATCATGCTGACGGCAAAAGACGGCGAGCTGGAGCGGGTCGTGGGTCTAGAGTTGGGGGCGGATGACTACGTGACCAAACCGTTCAGCCCCCGTGAACTGGTCGCCCGGGTGCGGGCGATCCTCCGCCGCACCTCGCGCGCCGGCGCCGAGGCGGCCGATGGACCGGTGGCCAGCGGCGGTCTGGCGCTGGACCCGGCGACCCATGAGGTCAGCCTGCGCGGCCGGGCGATCGACCTCACCGCGAAGGAGTTCGAATTGCTCAAACTCCTCCTCAGCCACCCCAACCGCGTGTTCACGCGCGACTTCCTGCTGGAACACATCTGGGGATACGACTACTACGGGAGCACGCGCACCGTGGACATGCACATCAGCCGGCTGCGTGAAAAAATCGAGGACGACCCCGCCGCCCCCACGTTCATCATCACCGTGCGCGGCGTGGGGTACAAGTTCAAGGGCACCTCCGAGCCGAAGGGATCAGGGGGTCGACCGGACGGAAACGGGAGCAGGAGGTGAATGGTGAAGGGATGATGAGAGTCGATTCACGATTCACGACTCACGATTCACGATGATGCGGCGATCGATCCGCTGGCGGATTACGTCCTCGTATCTGCTGCTGGTCTTCGTCGTGCTGTTGATCTTTACGGCGTATGTCGGCCGCGCGCTGGAGCGGCAGTATGAGAACACGTACAAGTACGTCGTGGGCATCCAGGCCAAACTGATTTCCCTGATGATGCGGGAATATGTCGGCCGCCACGACCTGCGCACGATGGAAACCATGGCGCAGGAGTTCAAGTGGCGGAAGGATGCGGTGATCCGGGTGATGGATGCCTCCGGGCTGACCCCGTCCGGGCGGATCGATCCGACCATCGCGGAGATCCGGAAGGCGCTGGCGGGTGAGGAAGGACAGGACGTGCGCTTCGATCCGGCCTACGAGGAAACCCGGGTGTTCGCCGCTTCGCCGATTCTCGATCCCAAGCAGCGCGTCGTCGGGGCCGTACAGGTCTCCGTACCGGTCGCCTGGGTCTTCCGGCAGCTCAAGGCCATGCTCCCGGCACTGGGAGGCGCCATGCTGCTGGGGTTGGCCGCCGCCTGGTTCGTGGGCGGCCGGCTGTCCCGCCGCATCACGCGGCCGCTGGAGGAGTTCACACAGGTCGCCGAACGCATCTCTTCCGGCGACTTCGCCGGCCGCGCCCCGGTGGACGACACCGCCGAACTCGGCCGGCTGGGACAGACGTTCAACACCATGGCCGAAGCGCTGCAGCAGACCGTTGCCGAAATGTCCGAAGAGCGGACGAAGGTCCAGGCCATCATCGCGGGCATGTCCGACGCGCTGCTGGCCACCGACCGGCGGGGCCGGATCATGCTGCTGAACCGCTCCGCGGAGGATCTGCTCGGTGTGCGCCGGGAGGACGTGCAGGGCAAGCCCATGGGGGACGTGCTGGAAGGCCACCGGCTGATGGCCATGCTGGAAGACGCCACCACCCGGGGGCGGGTCGGTGCGGACGAGCTCCCGCCGGGTTCACTGGGAGACCGCGTAATTGAGGCGCACTGCGCGCCCATTCAGGGCGAAGCGGGCGAGATCGCCGGCGCGGTCGCCGTGCTGCGGGACGTCACCGAACTCCGGCACACCGAGCGGCTGCGCCGCGAGCTGACCGCGAACGTGTCGCACGAACTACGCACGCCGCTGACCTCGATCAAAGGGTTTGCCGAAACGCTGCTCGCGGGGGCGATGGCCGACGAGGCCACCTGCCGGCGATTCCTGACGATCATCGACAGCGAAGCCGACCGGCTGGTGAAGCTCGTCGACGATCTGATGGATCTCTCCCGGCTGGAGAGCCGGCGGATCACTCTCGAACTGGAACCGGTGGACGTGGGCGAACTGGTCACGCATACCGTCGAGCGCCTGCGGCCGATCGCCGAGGGCGCACACCTCGAGCTCCGCGAGGCCGCGCCGCGGGGGATCGTCGTCAGCGCCGATTCCGACCGGCTGGAACAAGTGCTGACGAACCTGATCGACAACGCGCTGAAGTACACTCCCGCCGGCGGCCTCGTCTCCGTGGACGCCCGGGCCACCGACGGAGAGGTGCAGATCGCCGTCACGGATACCGGCCGGGGCATCCCCGCCGACGACCTGCCCCACGTCTTCGAGCGCTTCTACCGGTCCGACCGCTCGCGCACACGCGTCTCGGGAGGCACGGGGCTGGGGCTGGCGATCGCCAAGCACATCGTGGAGGCGCACGGCGGACACATCAGCGTGCGCAGCCGGCTCGATGAAGGGACGACGTTCGTGGTCAGCTTGCCCGCGAATGGAGTGACGGGCACCGGGCCTCGGGCATCGGGCTTCGTTGAAGAGCAGGAAGCGGATTCGGCCCGAAACCCGAAGCCCGAAGCCCGTTAGTCTATCCGCCGAGATAGGCTCGCTTGACGTCTTCGTTTTCCTGCAGTTCCTTCGCCGTGCCCGACAGCGTGATCTCGCCGGTCTGCAGGACATAGCCGCGGTTGGCGACGGTCAGGGCCATGAAGGCATTCTGCTCCACCAGCAGGATCGTCACGCCTTGGGCGTTGATGTCCCGCACCGTCTCGAAGATCTGCTCGACCAGGAGCGGCGCCAGGCCCATGGACGGCTCATCGAGCAACATCAGCCGCGGCCGGGTCATCAGCGCGCGGCCGATGGCCAGCATCTGCTGCTCGCCACCGGACAGCGTCCCCGCGACCTGCCCGATCCGCTCTTTCAACCGCGGAAACAGCGCGAAGACACGCTCCATGTCGTCACGGATGCCGGCCTGATCGGATCGGGAATACGCCCCCATTTCCAGGTTCTCCCGCACGGTGAGCCGGGCAAAGATGCGGCGCCCTTCGGGCGCATGCCCGACACCCCGGTTGACGATCAGGTGCGGGGGCAGATGATCGATCGCCTCCCCGTTCAACCGCACGTGACCTTCCCGCGGCCGCAACAATCCCGACACCGTCCGCAGGGTGGTGGTCTTTCCGGCGCCATTGCTACCGAGCAGGGCGACGATCTCGCCCTGATTGACCGCCAGGGAGATCCCCTTCAGCGCGTGAATGTGACCGTAGTAAACTTGTAGGTTGTCTAACTCCAGTAACGCCATCTCAACTCCGAAGTGCGGGACAAAGGGATTGCGTTATCCCGCAGTTGCGGTTTTCCGTGTCCCCAGGTAGGCCTCCACGACGCGCGGATCCTGCTGGATTTGCTCCGGAGGCCCTTCCGCAATCTTCAACCCGTAGTCCAGCACCGTCACCCGCTCCGACACGCCCATCACCACGCGCATGTTGTGCTCGATGAGCAGGATGGTCAACCCCAGGTCCTTGCGCAGGGTGCGAAGGAAACGCATCAACGTCTGCGCCTCGGTCGGACTCATCCCGGCGGTGGGCTCGTCGAGCAGCAGCAGCCGCGGCTCGGACGCTAGCGCGCGACCGATCTCCAGCCGCCGCTGGTCGCCGTACGGAAGATTCTTGCCGAGCTCATCGCCTTTGCCCTGCAGGCCGATCAGCCGCAGGAGTTCCTGCGCCCGCTTCAGGGCCGCATGCTCGACCTGATGAAACCTCGGCGTTCTCCACAGGACGTCAAACACCGTGAGTTTGAGCCGGGAGTGCATTCCAATCAGGATGTTCTCCAGCACCGTCATGTTTGTAAACAGGCGGATGTTCTGAAACGTCCGGCACATCCCCAGCGTAGTGATCTGATCGGCGCGCAGCCCGATCAGCTCGTGGCCGTCGAACCGCACGCTGCCCTCTTCGGGACGATAGACGCCGGTGAACACGTTGAACAGCGTCGTCTTGCCGGCGCCGTTGGGGCCGATGATCGACGCGATCATGCCCTCCTCGAGGTCGAAGTCGACCTGGCTGACGGCGACCAGACCGCCGAAGCGTTTCGTCACCCCGCGCGACTCGAAGATCGGCACCTACGAGCTCCCCCGGTCCACTGAGTCCAACACCTCGGCGGCGATCTGCTCTTTCTCGCGCGCCGCCTCTTCGAACTCCATCTTACGCCGGCGGGACGGGATGATGCCCTGCGGTCGGAAAATCATCATCAGCACGAGGATGATCCCAAACACCATGCGCTCGTACTTCGCCGGCTCCAGCTGGGGCGGCAGGTTGGCCAGATTGAATCCAAGAATCGTCACGCCCGCGTTCTTCCATTCGTTCAACGTCAGCGAGAATTGTTTGAGGATCTGCAGATTCAGGATGGTCACGGTCGTGGCGCCGAGGATCGCTCCCGGGATGCTGCCCATGCCGCCCAGGATGATCATCGCGAGGACGCCGATCGATTCCAGGAACGTGAACGACTCGGGATTGATGAAGAACTGTTTGGCCGCAAACAGGACCCCCATGGCGCCCGCGAACGAAGCCCCGGCGGCAAACGCGAGGAGCTTCATGCGCACCAGCGGCACACCCATCGCGATCGCGGCCGATTCGTCTTCACGGATGGCCTCCCAGGCCCGGCCGATGTGGGAGTTCTTGAACCGGTTGGTGACCGTGATCACGATCCCAACGACCAGCAGCACGATGAAGTAGAAATACACCGGGTAGATCTGCGCTGGAGTGGCCTCCACATGCAGCAGCCCGAGCGCCCACTGAATGGGCGCGATCGGCGGCCGCCCAATTGGGGTAATACCGATAGGGCCGTTCGTGAAGTTGAGCGGATGGTCGAGGTTGTTGGCCAGCACCCGGATCATCTCACCGAACCCAAGCGTCACGATCGCCAGGTAGTCGCCCCGCAGCCGCAGCACCGGCAGCCCCAGCAGCACGCCGGTGAGCGCCGCCACCGCGACAGCGACAAGGAGAAACGCAAAGAACCACCATGTGCCCGACGGCGACAACCCGCCCAGCGGGAAGATACCGCTCAGTTGCGGCCAGGTCTTGAGCAGCTGGCCCGACCCAAAGATCGCCCACGTATACGCGCCCACCGCGTAGAATGCCACGTACCCCAGATCGAGCAGCCCGGCTAATCCGACGACGATGTTCAATCCCAGGGCCAGCGCCACGAAAATTCCAACCTGCGTCGCCACCTCCATGTAGAACCCGTTGCGCGTGCCCAGAAACGGCATCAGCAGAGCCAGGGTCACGCCCATCCCGGCCGCCTTGAACCATCCAGGGAGCTCAAAATAGTACAACAGCAGCAGCGCCCCGAAAAACAGCAGGAACAGCGGCAGCGAGCGCGGAGTATTGGCGACCAAAGCGGCGGTGCCCAGAATGTATGTGGTCGCGATCGCCATCGCCACTGCAGGGCGGCGCAGCGCGGCGCGGACGCCGGCAAGCGCCCGATTAGAGCTTCTCACGCACCACCTCGCCGAGTAATCCGCGCGGCCGGAAGATGAGGATCAAAATGAGTACGCTGAAAGCGAAAATGTCTTTGTACTCCGCCCCGAACGCCCCGCCGGTCAGCAGCGACATGTACGAGGCGGCGAACGTCTCGAGCAGACCGAGGACGACCCCGCCCAGCATGGCGCCCGGGATGTTCCCGATGCCTCCCAGCACGGCCGCGGTGAACGCCTTGATCCCCGGGATGAAGCCGGTGTACGGGTTGATCGTGCCGAACTGGATGCCGAACAGCGCCCCCGCCGCGCCCCCCATCATGCCGCCGATGAGAAAGGTCAGCGAAATCATGCGGTTCACGTTGATACCCATCAGCCCTGCCGTGGCCTGGTCCTCCGCGACCGCCCGGATCGCCTTGCCCAGTTTGGTGCGGCCCACGAACAGGCTCAGGCCGACGAGCATCAGGATCGAAACCAGGATGAGCGTGATGGATTTGACGGAAATATCGACACTGCCGACCAGGGTGACCCGCTGGTTAAAAAATTCTACTGTTGGATAGGTGAGGAAGAACGCGTTGCGCCAGAGCGACTCCGTCAAGCGAATGGCATCCTGCAGGAAAAATGACACGCCGATCGCCGAGATCAGCGGCACGAGCCGGGGGGCGCCGCGCAGCGGGCGGTAGGCGACCCGCTCCACGGACACCGCCAGCGCGCCGCTCACGGCCATGGACCCGGCGAGGATGATCACCAGCAGGGGAATTGCAGGCACGGCCCCCAGCGCCCCCGTGGACTGCATGATCAACAGGATCTCCGCGCCCACAAACGCGCCCATCACGAAGATCTCGCTGTGCGCGAAGTTGATCATCTCCAGGACCCCGTAGACCATCGTGTAGCCGAGGGCGATCAGCGCGTAGACAAAACCCAAGGTGAGGCCGTCGACGAGGACCTGGGGAAAGATTCGGATCAGAATATCCCAGTCCATCAGCGAATGCCTGGGCGGGGGAAGCGCGGAAACGGGGAGAGAGGGGCCAGCACGCGGCCCCCCTCCCTGTCCTCGAGCACCCTCAGGACCTCCGCTCCGCCTACTTCTTCAATGCGGGCGGGTTGATCTTCAGGGTTTTGATGAGTTTGTTCTGCCCCCACTTGGCCGGATCCGCGCTGACGACCTGGATCACGAAGTAAACGGCCGGCACGGGGTCACCCTTGTTGTCGAACGTGTATGTCGCGGTCAGCCCCTTGAAGTTCTTCACGTTCCGCACGGCTGCGGTTACCTGTGCGCGCGAGGGCTTCTTGCCGCCGTTCGCCTTGGCCGCATTCGCGATCGCGGTGAGACCGATCCAGCACGAGTCGTAGGCCTGGGCCGCAAACGGCTCAGGATCGCGGCCAAACTTCGCTTTGAAGTCCGTCACGAACTTCGCCGCCCCGGGGTAGAAGGACGGCGGGCCCGCGACCGTCGTGTAGTACATTCCGACGATCGCGTCACCGGCGATCTTCGCCAAGTCCGACGAGTCCATGCCGTCGGGGCCCATGAAGGTGGCCTTGACGCCCTTCGCGCGTGCCTGCTTGAAGAACACGCCGGCCTGGTCGTAGATGCCGCCGAAGTAGATCAAGTCGACATTGCGCGCGGCAATCGGGATGAGAATCGGGTCGAAGTTGGCCTTCTCCTCGGTTCCCTCGAAGCCCAAGACCTTGATGCCTTTGAGCGAGGCGGATGCCTTGAAGAACTCGGCGACGCCCTGACCGTACGCGGTCTTGTCGTGGAGTACGTACGCGGTCTTGCTCTTCAGGGTGCCGGAGGCGAACTCCGCGCCGACGTTGCCCTGCACGTCGTCCCGGCCCACGACGCGGCTGACGTTCTTGTAGCCGCGGTCGGTGACGAGCGGGTTCGTGTTCGCGGGGGAGATCATCGCCAGGTCCGAGTCTTTGTAGACTTCGGACGACGGGATCGCCACGCCGGAGTTCAGGTGGCCGACCACGAGCAAGATGTCGGGATCGGTGACAAGGTTCCGTGCGTTGGCCACGCCCACATCGGGCTTAGCCTGATCGTCAAACGGCACCAGCTGAACTTTGAACCCCAGGCTGGTGAGGATCTTGCCCTGTTGATTAATGCACAACTGCGCTCCGTCCTTGATCCCGGTGCCCAGCGTGGACTGTCCGCCGGAGAGCGGGCTCTGCGTGGCGATCTTGATGACGTTCTGCTGCGCGCTGACCGGCGTGTTCGCCGGGATCAGCAGCGCCGCAACGAGCGCCAGGACCGCGAGCGTGACCGGAATCCGAAATCGCTTCATCCTGTGCTCTCCCTCCTTCGTAGTCTGTGACGGCCTGCCAACCTCTCGTGCCTGCCCGCCTGCACCCCCCCTTCTCCGCACCCCACAGCCTCGGCGCACTGCAAGGCCCCGGGCGTGATTCCCCTCCACGAAGAAAACAATAGCGATACTCCGTGAGTGTGCGTATACGTTCGCCGCCCCGCTGGCCCCTCCTCCCCCTCCAGCCGTCCGCGCCCCTAAGGCGGCGCCCGCCGCAGCAGCCGCAGCTGCCCCGCGATGTCACCGATGGCTTCCACGTTCTCCTGCATCGAGTCACGCAGTTCTTCCAGGGCTCCCGGATCGCGTGCCACCCGCCCCGCGACCATGTCGTTGAGAATCTCCACCACCGCCGCCGAACGCTTCTCCACGTCGTCGAGCGCCTCCAGTATGCCGCCGATTGACGCCGGGGATGCCGGCACCGGGGGAGGCGGCTTGAGGATCCACCCGACCGCCGCCCCCGCCAGGAGGCCCGCCACAGCCACCGCCGCGACACGCACCCGCGCCCCGCTGCCCACCTTCATCGAAGGCTATCCTCCCCCGCGCTCGGCGATCAGATTGCGCAGTACGAAGCCCACATTGGCCGGACGCTCCGCGAGCCGGCGCATGAAATAGGGAAACCACTGCCGCCCGAACGGCACGTACACCCGCATGCGGTATCTCTGCCGGACGATCTGCTCTTGGAGGTCCCGGCGGATGCCGTAGAGCATCTGGAACTCGAACCGGTCGGCGGGAATCCCCCGTGCCGCGGCGTGCGTCTTCGTATGCTCGATCAGCGCCTCGTCGTGGGTCGCGATCGCGGGATACGGCGCGGCGTCGAGCACCCGCTCGGCCAGGCGCCGGAACGACGCATCGACGTCGGCTTTGCGGGGATAGGCAATCTCCGCGGGCTCGGCGTAGGCCCCTTTCACCAGTCGGACGCTGGGGTGCAGGGGCAACAGCTCCTCCAGGTCCCGCGCCGTGCGGTACAGGTACGACTGCAGGACGATCCCCACGTTGTCGAACCCCTCGCCGCGCAGGCCACGATACAGCGCCAGCGTGCGGTCCACGCAGGCGGAACTCTCCATGTCGATGCGCACGAAGTTGCCATCGCCCCGCGCCGCGCCGACAATTTCCCGCAGGAACTGCGCGCAGGCAGCCGGGTCGACGTCGAGCCCCAGCTGGGTGAGCTTCAGCGAGATGTTGCCTTCCACATGCTGCCGGGCGATTCCATCCAGGATGCCGCGGTAATCCGCCGCCGCGGCGGCGGCACTGGGCAGATCGGACACCTTTTCGCCGAGGTGGTCGAGGCTCGCGGTCATGCCGCGCGCGTTCAGATCGCGGACGGCGGCCATCGCGTCGCTGAGGTCCTCGCCCGCGACGAACCGCCGGGCCGCGCGCCGGGCCGCGCCTAATTCCAGCACAGCTTTGTGCACGTCCGTATTTTCTGAGAGGTACAGAAAGAGCTGTCTTAACAACTGCGTCTTCCCTGTCTTCCCGGTCCTCCCAGTCTTCCCCGTCTCAAGCTGCAATGGATAGCGGACGGGGGAGACGAAGAAGACAGGGTAGACTGGGTAGACGCTCTTACGGGTAGATGCCGCGGGTCATAAGCGCCTCCGCAACTCGCTCGATCGCGCGAATCAATGCCCCCGTGCGCAGCGAGACCCGCTGGTCCTGCGACGTCTTCCAGACCTGTGCGAAGCTGCGCACCATGATGCGCTCGAGGTTCTGGTTCACTTCCTCCTCGGTCCAGAAGAACTGCTGCAGTCCCTGGACCCACTCGAAGTAGGACACCACCACGCCGCCGGCGTTGGCGAGAATGTCGGGGGCCACGACGATTTTCCGATCGTCGAAGATCTCATCGGCGTCGGGCGTCAGCGGACCGTTGGCCCCTTCGACGATCATCTTGGCCTTCACGCGCGGAGCGTTCTCCCCGGTGATCTGACCCTCCAGCGCGCTGGGCACCAGGATGTCGCAGGGCAGTTCCACCAGCTCCTCGTTCGACACGGTCTTCGAGCCCGGAAAGCCGGCCACGGATCCGTGTTCGTCTTTGTGCCGCAGCAGCGCCCGCGGGTCGATGCCTTCGGGATTGTACGCGCCGCCGCCGGAATCGCTGGCGGCGACGATCCGGCAGCCCTGATCGTGCAGCAGGTACGCGCTGACGGACCCCACGTTACCGTAGCCCTGGACGACAACCTTCGCACCCGCCAGCGGCATCCCGATCTGGCGGCTCAGCTCGCGGGCGATGAACATCACGCCGCGGCCGGTGGCCTCGGTGCGCCCGAACGAGCCACCGATGGAGAGCGGCTTGCCGGTTACCACCGACGGGGTGGAGTGGCCGCGGTGCATCGAGAACGTGTCCATGATCCACGCCATCGTCTGGGGGTTGGTGCCGACGTCGGGGGCGGGAATGTCGCCTTCCGGGCTCATCAGGATGCTGATCTCCGTCGCGTAGCGGCGGGTAAGGTGCTCCAGCTCGTCGCGCGACAGCTCTTTGGGATTCACCACCACGCCGCCCTTGGCTCCGCCGTAGGGCAGCCCCACGACGGCGCACTTCCAGGTCATCCACATCGCCAGCGCCCGCACTTCGTTCAGCGTCACGTCCGGGTGGTACCGGATACCGCCTTTGGTCGGTCCCAGCACGGTGCTGTGGTGCACGCGGTATCCGGTGAAGATGCGGACTGAGCCGTCGTCCATCTTGACGGGAAAGTTGACCGTCAACTCGCGCTTCGGGTAGGCGAGGAACTCACGGATCCCGCGCTTCAGCGGCAGGTAGTCCGCCGCGATGTTGAACTGCCGCAGCGCCATCTGCCAGGGATCTTCCCGCGGAGTCATCACCAGCGTTTGTGCCATTCCTGTTCCTCCTCAGGACTTAGGCGTCAGGTGTCAGGTGGCAAATCTGAAATCCGAGACCTGACATCTTGACACCGTGTTTAGTGGACTACGGTCGAAATCGGTACCAGTTCCACGCCCTGCCCTTCAAACTCCTCAAGCATCCCCAGCAGCACCTTCGCCGTCTGGCGTTGGGCGTGCCCGATGGCGATCACCGCGCCACGCTGTTTCGCCAGCGCGATCAGCCGAACGAGCTGCGCGCGGATCGCGACCGGATCATCGTCATTGTCGAGGAACACGGCACGAATCCCGGTGGGGATGTCCATCTCTCTGGCCAGGCGGCCGGCGATCGAACGCCGCGAGGTCATGCTGTCCACGAAGATCAGGCGGCGCTCTTGGATCACGCCCAACACCGCGCGCATCACGCGTTCGTCGGTGGTGCCCTTAGAGCCCATGTGGTTGTTGACGCCGACGGCCCCTGGGACGTCGAGCAGATCGGCGCGCACGGTGGCCGCGATCTCCTCGGCGGGCATCTCCGACCGGATCCCCCCGGGACCCAAGTTCAACGACGCATCTTCCGGTTCCAACGGCAGGTGGAGAAATACCTCCAGCCCGGCCGCGTGGGCTCGCTCCGTCACCGCTTTCGAATAGCGCAACCCGGGAAGCACTGAGACGACCACCGGACGCTGCAAGGCGATGATGGCCTCCAAATCCGTCACACTGCCGCCCGCATCGTCGAAGATGATCGCCACCCGGGCGCGCGGCGAGACGGGGACCAGCAGGCGAATTTCGTGGGTCACCAGGGGACGGTCCCCCTGGAGCACCCCGACGTTGAGCGTGGTCGCAGAGCGGGAAAGCAACTTCCCCCCTGCGGCTTCCACTTCCTTCTTGAGGATCTCGTGGACCGCGGGAAGACCCATCGACGTGGTGACGTCAACGCGGTGCAGGACCCAGATGTATTCCCGGTTCCCCTGCAGCTGGGTCGCCCGGTCTGCCGATACGCGCCGGAGCGTTCCGACCCGACGCAAGGCGTGGTCAACAGCCGCATCGAGGGCGCGCTGATTCAGGGTGAGCGGTGTCGGTGGGACCGGAGCCACCGGGACGGGAGCCGGTCCGCGTCTCGAGGGCGACTCCGGTTGGGCGGCCGGCGGTGACGGCGCCCGCGCGGCCGGGCGGCAGCCGGGGAGGAGCGCGCCCAACGCGACCCCTGCGGCGACCACGCCGACCGCCAGGAGTGCGAGAGGGACCCGCCTCCCGGCGGCCCGGCGGCGTCGAGATCCGGCCATCAGCGCCTCATCTTCTGCTTGAGGATCTCGATGGCTTTGCGCAACTGATCGGCATGCATGCGGTCCAACGCCTGATCCACTTCCGCATCGGTCTTGCCGTGCAGCCGCTCGCGCAGCGCATCTTCGGTCTCACCCACCCGCACACGCGGCGTCAGCCCGCGGCCGTGGATATCCCGGCCCTTGGGGGTCAGATACTTCGCGGTCGTAATGGCGGCACCCGAATTCATCGGCAGGTCCATGATGGTCTGGATCACGCCCTTGCCGAAGGTTTTCACCCCGACCAACGTGGCGACACCGTCGTCTTCCAGCGCCCCTGAGACGATTTCCGAAGCGCTGGCCGTGTACTCGTTGGTCAGCACGACGACGGGCATCGTGATCTTGGGTCCGGCGGTTGCCCGTTCGGTGGTCCGGCGGCCGTTGCGGTCCACGGTATGCACCAGCGCCTGGCCGGCAGGCACGAACCGGTTGGCAACCTCCAGTGAGACATCGAGGAGGCCGCCGCCGTTGCTGCGCAGGTCAAGGATCAGGGCCTTCGCTCCGGTGCGGCGGGCATCGTCAAAGAGCCGGTCGAATGCGCGGGCCGTGGTCTCGTTGAACGTAATCAGTTTCACGTAGCCGATCGCGGCCGCCCGCAGCGCCGTTCTGGAGGCCTCGTCCAGCGAGTCCGGTCCTTCCCCCGCCATGATCTCGATGCGGTCCCGGATGATCGGCGCCTCGAAATCCCGCGACCCACGCCGGATGCTGAGTTTGACCGTCGTGCCGCGGGGACCGCGGATCCGTACTACGGCCTCCTGGATCGCCATGCCCTCGGTCGAGACGCCGTCGATCTTGACGATCCGGTCGCCGGCCCGCAGCCTGGCCCGGGCCGCCGGCGTGCCCTTGATGGGCTGGACGACAATGAGGTGCCCATCCTTGATATCGATGAAAATGCCTACACCGAAGAAGAAACCCCGGGCGTCCTGCCTGAACTCCTCGAAGGCGCGCGGCTCCATGAACCGCGTGTACGGGTCGCCGAGGGACTCCAGCATGCCCTTCGCCGCACCGAGGAAGAGCTTCCGCTCGTCGACGTTCTTGTTGATGAAGGAATCGTTGACGCGGTCGGCGAGCTCTTCGAGCAGCCGGAACCCCTCGGCACGAGCGCTGCCGGCAGCCTGCCCTCGCTGCGCGTATCCGTAGCCGCTCAGAAAGGCCGCCGCGATCAGCGCGACGACGAGGGCCGCCGCCACGTACCGGTTGCGCACGATCATCTATTCACCCCTGTGACGACAGGAATCGCCTGCACATTTTACCACCGACCGGTAACCGGGTACCCGGGCTACCGGGTTAGTGGCGGCGGGGGTCAACCGGACGGCCGTTGATGCGGACCTCGAAATGGAGGTGCGGGCCGGTGCTGTATCCGGTGGTGCCGACGCGGCCGATCACCTGGCCGCGCCCGACGCGCGCCCCGGTGGAAACGAGGATCGCCGAGAGGTGTCCATAGAGGGTGGACACCCCACCACCGTGATCGATCACGACGATCTTGCCATACCCGCCCAGCCACCCCGTGTAGAGGACGGTCCCGTCCGCCGCGGCCATGACGGGAGAGCCCCGCGGCGCGGCAATGTCGATCCCGGTGTGCATGCGGCGGATGTGGAAGATCGGATGCCAGCGGTAGCCAAAGCCGGAGGTCAGTACGCCTCGTGCGGGCATCAGAAACCGCCCCAGGCGGCGGCCCGGGATCACCGCGGACGGCGGGCTCTGAGACCGGCGGATCAGCACTTCGATCTCACGAGAGTTCCGTTCGAGTTCGCGCACCATCCGCTCGAACGACACCCGTTCTTCGCGCAGCCGGCGCAGCAGCGTCCGCTTGGCCTGCTCTCGTGCCGCGACTTCCGCTCGGTCGGCGTCGACTTGCCGGATGAACGACCCCAGCCGTGCCTGTTCGGACCGCAGAGCCAGGTGCAGCTCTTCATAGCGGGTGGTTTCCGCGGTGAAGGCGTCGAGCAGACGGTTGTCCGCGGCGACAAGGCGCGAGAGAAACTGCCACCGCGAGACAAACTCACCGAAGTCTGCGGCCCCGAGCAGCACGTCGATATACCCCGCCCGGCCCTGTTTGTACAGCACCCGCAGCCGCTGCTGCATGCGGGATTGCTGGACCACTAGGCGCTGGCGGGTAATGGCGAGCTGCGTGCCGAGCGCGTGGGCTCTGGTCTGTGAGGCCCGCAGGTCGGAGTTCAGCGTACCCAGCCGCCGCTCCGCGTCCTCTAAGGTGCGGTCAATGCCTTCGAGTTCGCCGAGCACGAGCCGTTCCCGGTGCTTCACCTGATCGAGGCGGCGGCGGTGCAGGGTCAGTTCAGACAAGATCTGCTGCAGCTGCTGCTGCTTCTCCGACAGCCAGCCTGCCTGGGCCGGCGCGGCGCCGAGGGCAACGAGCAGCAGGAAGATGATCGCGGCGCGCCGGGACATTGCTCGCCTATCCCGCCAGGAACCGGCGGACCGCGATCGCGCTGCCGGCCCCGCCCACGCCGACGCCAACCAGGACGAGCGCTGCGATGAGCACGCCGACCACGTGCTGGACCGGTAGCAGCGGGAGGAAGGGCAGACTCGCGCCGAGACGCGCAACGGTAAGCGCATAGCCGCCGGACAGCAAGACCGCTGAGGCGCCCGCGGCCGCGACCCCGTGGAGCATCCCCTCGATCAGAAACGGCCAGCGGATGAACCAGCGCGTCGCCCCCACCAAGCCCATGATCTCGATCTCCTGGCGCCGCGCGATCACGGTGAGGCGAATCGTATTCACGACGACGACCACGGCGACGGCGCCGAGCAGGATTCCCGCGCTCACCATGAGGATCCGCACGCCGCGCGTGAGCGCGAGCAACCGATCCACCACCTGCGCACCGTACGTCACGTCGTCAACCCCGGGCAGCCCGCGGACCGCCCCGGCCACTGCGCCGAGTTGCTGCGGATCGAGGACGCGGATCTCCAATGAGTCAGGCAGCGGATTGGCGTCCAGGTTCGCCAGCGCTCCGTCGTCGCCGAAACTCTGGCGGAGGCGGTTCAGGGCTTCGGCGCGCGAGACAAACCGCACCGCCGCAACCCCGGAGATCTCGCGGACACGGCGCTGGAGGAGGGCGACCGCGTCGGGAGACTGGCCATCGCGCAGGAATGCCACGATCTGCACGTCAGCTTCGAGCGCGCCGGCAATGTTGGCAAGGTTGACGCCGATCAGGATGCTGGCGCCCACGCTGAGCAGCACCACCATCACGGTAGTGATCGCCGCCACGCTCATCAGACCATTGCGCCGGACTCCGCTGACGGCTTCGGCTCCAAAGTAGGCAAGCGCGCCCGCGATGGTGGGCAGCCGATCGTTATGCCTCGACCGCATACAGCCCCCGGCGCTGATCGCGCACGATCTCGCCGTCGGCGAGCTGCACGACACGACGGCGCAAGATGTCGACAATGGTCTTGTTGTGCGTGGTCATGATCACGGTCGTGCCGCGCAGGTTGATGCGCGACAGCAGCTGGATGATCTCCCATGAGGAGTTCGGGTCGAGGTTGCCGGTCGGCTCATCCGCCAGCAGCAGCGGTGGATCGTTGACGATGGCGCGGGCGATGCTGACCCGCTGCTGCTCGCCGCCGGAGAGCTGGGCCGGCATCGCCCGGGACCGATCGGCGAGACCCACGAGTTCCAGCGCTCGGACGGCACGCGGCCGGATCTCCCGAGACGGGGTCCCGATGACCCGCAGCGCGAACTCCACGTTCTCCAGCGCGGTGCGATTGGGCAGCAGCTTGAAATCCTGAAACACGACCCCCAACCGGCGCCGCAGCAGGACGACCTCATCGTGGGAGAGGCGGCTGACTTCGCGGTCGTGCACGTAGACGAACCCGGAGGTGGCTACCTGATCGCGGTACAGGAGCTTGAGAAGTGTGGACTTGCCGGTGCCGGTCGGTCCGACGACAAACACAAACTCTCCGGGCTCCACCCGGAGAGTAATCCCACACAGGGCGGTGACACCCTGCGGATAGGACTTGGTCACATCCTGGAATACGACCATCCGCTGCTCCGATGAAAGGTCCGATTGACGCGACGACCGCTGCTGCGACGACTGTCCGTATGTATCAGGAGCGCGTTCTACGGGCGTGCGGGTCTTTCCTCCCTCGCGGTGCTCAGCCCCCACGACTTCAACGCGGACAACGCAGTGAGATTCGTCATGTCCAAACCGATCGGCGTGACCGAGATTCTCTTGTTCGCCAGTGCCCAGGTGTCGGTGCCTTCGCGATCGCCTTTCACACCCGGCTCCCCGGTCAGCCAGTAGTAGGGACGCCCGCGCGGATCGGTGCGCTGGTCCAGGCGGCTGATGTACCGTTTGTCGCCCTGCCGGGTGATCTCCACGCCCTCAACCTCGCCTGCCGGCAGGTTCGGCACGTTCACGTTCAGCAGCACGTCCGGGGGCAGACCCCGCGAGGTGATCGTCTGGGCCAGGTACACGGCAAACTCCGCGGCGACCTCGAACCTCGGATCGCGGAAGGCCCCGATGGACAAGGCGATCCCGGGCACGCCGATAATGGCCGCCTCCATCGCCCCTGACACGGTGCCCGAGTAGGTCAGGTCCCGGCCCATGTTGGGCCCCACGTTGATGCCGGAGACGACCACGTCAGGCCGCTCCGGCAGCAGCGCCAGGATCCCCAAGGCGACGCAGTCCGCAGGCGTTCCGTTCGTGGCCCACGCCCGGACGCCGGATCCGGGCACGACAGCGGAGACCGCGCGCAGCGGCTTGTGCAGCGTGATGGCGTGTCCCGTCGCGCTGCGCTCGTGCTCCGGCGCAACCACAAAGACCTCGGCGGCGGATTCAAAGGCGTAGACGAGGGCATGGAGACCCGGCGACCCTATCCCGTCGTCATTTGTCAGCAAGACACGCACCGCGTCTACCCCGTCTTCCCGGTCTTCCCAGTCTTCCCGGACTTCAGGCGCCCCGAGTCTGTTCCTGACGGGGACGACTGGGTAGACGGGGCAGACTGGGAAGACGCGGTTGAGTCGTCGATCCAGGTAAGATACTCCGGGTTCCCTCCCAGAATGGGGACCGCGATGACCTCGGGGATCGTATAGGAGTGCAGCGACCGTACCCGCGCGGTCAGAGCCTCCAGCAACGCCTGGCGGGTTTTGAGAATCAGCAGCACCTCGGCGGCCTCTTCCACCCGGCCATTCCACCAGTACCGCGAGGCGACCCCGCTCACGATGTTGGCGCATGCGGCGAGGCGCTCGTCGACGACGACGCGGGCGATGCGCTGGGCCTCTTCCGACGAGGGCACCGTGACGAACACGACGAGGTGGCTCACCGCGTCAGTCTTGTTCGCGCCACCAGTCCGGGGACACGTCCTTGCTGCGGGTGTATTTCCTGACGACCGGACGCCCGCCCGCGCGCTCCTTGGCGACTTTGGCGCGCAGCTCTTCGTACTCGCGGAGTTCGGTCAGCACTTTCAGGGTATTCCAGGCCGCCTCTTCCACCTGCTCACCGTCGTGCAGGATCATCCGCACCAGCGGTTCGACGACCCGCTTGTCTCGCAGCTTGCCCATGATTTTGATGGCCAGCCGCTTCACATCGATGTCTTCGTCGTCCAGGGTGCGCACGAGGATGTCCAGGGCGCCGTCGCCGAGCAGCGTGTAGATCGCCTTCAGGGCGAAGCGGCGCACCTTGGCACTGGGATTCTCCAGCGCTTCGCTGAGCTGCTTCGTCACCCCGGCGCGCGGCCGGCTGCTGAGGGCCTCAACAGCTTCTCTGGGCAGGGCGATCTCCCGGTCGATGGTCGGACCGGAGGGGATCTCCAGCACCCCGCGTTCCTCCAGGCGGCCGAAGGTGGTCACCACGGCCTCCTGCATGCGAGCATCCTCCAGGAACAGTTCGACGAGCGGCTCGGTGACCCGTTTGTCGCCGATGCGGCCCAGCACGGAAATGGCGGTCAGCCGGACATACTGGTTCTCGTCGCTCATCACCGCCAGCAGCGGATCGATCGCCTTGCCTTCCATGTCCACCAGGATCTTCCAGACCTGGTTTCCGATCTTCCGGCGCAGGGCGCGGTCCTTGAACGCCTCCAACAGCGCGGGCACCGCGTCGCCGCCGATGCGCACCAGCGCTTCGGTCGCGGCCAGCTGCAGGGAGCGTTCGCGCCGCGCCAGCACGCGGATCAGCGGTTCGACCGCGCCTTTGTCGCGCATGTCGCGCAGCCCGTTGACGGCCTGCAGCACGACCTGCTCCGACCGGTCGCCCAGGGCCATGCGCAGGGCTTCCATCGTAGATGTCCCGCCGATGCGCCGCAGCGCTGCGACGGCGCTCTTGCGCACGTACTCATCAGGATCCGTGAGCGCCTCCGCCAGCGCCGGCACCGCGCGCTCGTCGGCCAGCTTGCCCAAAGCATGGGCCGCATCACTGCGCACAGTAACGTCGTGACTGCGCAGTTGAGCGACAAGACGCTCAAGATCTGCGTCGCGGGTGCTCTCGGCCATGTGGTGGGGATGCTCCTTCCAGCCCTCTTTCTGCGAGGTGCCAGCGACTCCTCTGCTTGAATGTTTGAAGGGCTGTGGATATACTATGACACAACACATCTCCGTGTGCTGCGCGAGGAGGTGACGAGAACCCAGGTGGATCACCGATCGGCCCAGGACGACGCATCGCCGCGCCCCCGCTTCGCCCACGCCAGTGAAGAAGAATTCGCCCGACTCCTGGACTTTTACGGAATCCGGTGGGAATACGAACCGCGCAGTTTCCCGCTCGAGTGGGACCCGGAAGGACGCGTGGTGGAGAGTTTCAATCCTGATTTCTACCTGCGCGATTTTGAGC
Source organism: bacterium (assembly GCA_036505015.1). Classification (GTDB taxonomy): domain Bacteria; phylum Sysuimicrobiota; class Sysuimicrobiia; order Sysuimicrobiales; family Kaftiobacteriaceae; genus DASXUC01. The sequence goes on from DASXUC010000071.1 coordinate 124,955, forward strand.
TCTACATCGAGTTGACGACCCTCAAGCAGAGCCTGGTGACCAAGAAGAACCGGAAGGTCCGCCGCCTGCGCGAGCTGTACCCCGGCGTGCGGCTGAAGATCTTCTACGGCCGGGATTACCGCAGCCTGCTGTTCAAGTACGGGCTCGCCGGAGCCGGCGCCAGGTAGCCTCCACAGCGGATGGCCCTCGCCGAAGACGTCGACCGGGTGCTGTTCAGTGAGGCCCAGATCGCCGCACGCGTCCGCGAGCTCGGTACGGCCATCTCGCGGGATTACGCCAGGCGGCTCCCGCTGCTGGTGAGCCTGCTGAAGGGCGCGCTGTATTTCGTGGCCGACCTCACGCGCGCGATCACGATTCCGATGACGCTGGACTTCATGGCCATCACGTCGTACGCGGGGACCAGAGAGTCTTCCGGCGTGGTGCGGTTGATCAAAGACCTTGACGAGGAGATCACGGGCCGCGACGTGCTCCTCGTGGAGGATATCATCGACACCGGGCTGACCGCCGCCTATCTCCTGCGCACCCTCTCCGCCCGCGACCCGGCAAGCCTGAGAATCTGCACGCTGCTGGACAAGACCGCCCGCCGCATCGTCGACAACCTCCCGATCGACTACCGCGGCTTCGAGGTCCCGGACACCTTCGTGGTCGGCTACGGCCTCGACTACCGGCAACTATACCGCAACCTACCGTACATTGGAGTGCTGAAACCCGAAGCCCTCTGAGAACCCCCAGCTGGTAGTTGGTAGTTGGTGCCAGCTACCAACTAACTAGGTTGCAAAGTACAGCAGGAAAGCCGCCGCGATGACGTACAGCAGCCAGTGGATGTCGTGCGCCCGGCCTTGCAGCAGTTTGATGCCCACAACGAGATGAAACCTGCGCCGATCCCACTGGTGATCGATGCGGCAAACGGATGCAAAACATCATCAGGAATGCCGGAATCGCCAGGTCCGGCTCACCCCACGGGATCTCCCGAAGCTGCGACATCATATCGAACCCAACGATGATCAATGCCGTCGCGGTTGCCTGCGGCGGGAACATACCCGCCAGCGGAGTCAGAATCATGGCCAGCAGGAAGGGGATGCCGACAATAATCGACGTTAGACCCGTCCGACCTCCGTCGGTGACGCCGGCTGCGCTTTCGATGAATGACGTACCAACCGCGTCAACCAGCAGCACCCGGCCCATACCGGGCAGGCGGCCCGAGCGATCGAGGAATTGCCCGGCGCCGGCGACGCCAAAGATTGTCCCGACGGTATCGAAGAAATCGTCACCGTCGCATCGAGCGGGAGTCCACTGAGAATCTGCGGGTTGACGAAAATGATGTAGGCCATCACGAGGAACGTGGTTGCGCCGGCGCGCACCTCTGTCCCGACCGTCGTGCCTCGTTCGGAAAGATGGAAGAATGATGACACCATCCCGTCCCCCTTCCGGCATCAGCCGAACACGGAATTTGACAGGGTGGTGCAGAACTCTTCCTTAAGGACGCACTGTGCCGCTGACGATCCTCCCCAACAAGCTCGAGGTCCCCTCCCTCGGCGAGAAGATCTTAGACCGCCCAGAACTTCGCAAGCGCCTCGCAGACGCTTTGCTCGGGCGAACCACCCTGGTCGCGGCCGACGCCGGTTTCGGCAAGAGTACGCTCGTCGCCGATTTTCTGGCCCGCAGTGATCGGCCCGCCATCTGGTATCGGTTGGAAACATCGGACAACGATCCCGTCAACTTCGCCACCCATTTGCTCCACGGGCTCCGGCCGCATATCCCGCCCCAGGCGTACACGAGCGCACGGCGCGGACTGACGTTGGCTTCGAACTGGAGTGCCGCCCTCCAACTCCTCGGCCCGGTCATTCATCGTCTCCGCCACGACGTCGTGATCGTCCTGGATGACCTCCATCTCCTCCACGACCCCGACATCGCAGCGCCGATGACCCGCTGGATCGAAGGACTCCCTTCGCGTGCCCATGTGGCCATCTTGACCCGGGTGGTTCCCTCCTTTCCCCTCGCCCGCTGGCAAACGCACGGACACCTCATCGTCTTCGGGCCTGAGGACCTGCGGTTTACCCTGCCGGAACTGCGCGCTCTTCTGGTCGACCTCCACGGCCTGCCGCTCACCGACGCGTCGCTTCAGGTCCTTGCCGCCCGTACCGAGGGGTGGGCGGCGGGGGTGATGCTGGCTCTCCATGCCGCGGCGACGCAGGGCACGGCTCTCGCCGCGCAGACCCTCGGTGCCATCTCGGGGTCGACCCGAGAAATCTATGACTATCTGGCACAAGAAGCGTTCACGCGTCAAACCGCGGAGACGCAGCGATTCCTGCTCGCCACGGCCTCGGTCGAGCGATTCAGTCTCCCCCTCGCGACCGCGCTCCTCCAGATCACCGCCGGGCAATGCCGGGGGATCCTTGACCATCTGGAAGCGAGTAACCTCTTTATCGTTCTCCTCGACCGGGAGCGGCGCTGGTACCGATATCATCATCTCTTCCAGGAATTCCTCCGGCGCATCGGAAGCGACCGCGACCCTGCCTGGATCCGTGAGATCCATCTCGCGGCGGCGCGGTGGTGGGAGGGCAACGGCGATGTCGACCAAGCCCTGCACCACCTGATCGCGGGACAGGCCCTGCCGCAGGCGGCGGCGATGTTGGGCGCGGTGGGGGTGGAGATGGTCCCCCAGGGCCGTATCGAGACCGTGAGTCGCTGGCTGAATCAGATCCCGACGGATGAATGGGACGCCGCCCCACGCCTCTTTCTGATCCGTGGACTCATCGACGTCATCTCGGGGGAGACCGGCGAATCCGCACGATTTCTGGAAGAGGCGCGCCGGCGGCTGCGGGGCCGAGATCCAGAAGGGGAGATGTATGCCCTACGCTGGCTGGTCAACGCGGTGATGTGGCAGGGCGGGCTCGACCTGTTGACGCCCCTGCTCCCCTCTATCGACGAGTTGGGCACGCGCCTCGCGAACCTGACGCCGACGGCGAGGGCCGTCGCGGAAGAACTCGCCGCTCGCGTTGCGATGTTGCAAGGCGATCTGTCGACGGCGGAGCGCCGGTTTGACGAAGCGGTGGGGATCAGCCGGGCGAGCGGCGATGAGTGGACGTACTTGGGCTGTGTCCGATATCAGAACGAAATGCTGTTCACTCAGGGAGACTTTCACCGGGCCGTAGCCCAATTCGAAGAACTCCTCGCACTCTCGAATCGACGGGGCTGGTGGCACGAACATGCCCATCTGCAGGTCGAGCTGGCCCAAGCCCTGGGGGCCCTCGGCGCGGATGATGAAGCCGGCCGGCACCTCACCGAAGCTCGCGTGCTCCTCCCAACGATCCCGTGCCGCGTCCTCGCCGCGGACCTGGCAATTACATCCGCGCGGGCCGCGACCCGAAGGTACGCCGACGACCTGGCCGAAGCGCAGCTGCGCGAACTGCTGGGAGCCGGAACACACGCCACGCACTACCGTGCGTTTCGATACGACGCGCAGACCGAACTTGCGCTCCTCCTGCGCCACACCCACCCGCAGGAAGCACGTGCGCTGGCCTCGGGCCTGGTGCACGATGCGGAACATTTCGGCGCGTTTCGCCGTGCGCGGGGGCTCCACGCGGCCGCCGTGGCGACCGACTCGCCGGAACTCGGCATCCAGGCGGCCGAGCGCTTCAGCGCGCTTGGGGCAGAACCGTGGCAGGCGCTGTCCTTGCTCCACGCCGCAGCACTCACCCCCCCTGCGAACGCCGCAGTGGCGGCCGCGACCACGACGGTCCTACACGGGTTGCGTGAGGAGACCTGGCAGTTTCTCTTCGCGCAGGTGCCTCCGGCTTTGCTGTCCCCGTTCGTGACCGATCCAATCGTCGGACCTCGCATTCAGAGGATGCTCGATACCGCTCCGCTTCCGGCACCCCCACGAATCGTTGTCCGGTGCCTGGGCCAGTTCGAAGTCATGCTGGACAACCGGAAATTAGGCCCCACCGCGTGGAAGCGCGCAGCGCCCAGACGGCTGTTCCAGTTCCTGCTGCTGCAAGACCGGCCGGTGCACAGAGAGGAAATCAGCGAGGCCCTGTGGCCGAATCAGGAACCCCGGCACGCCGCGAATCAGCTTCGCGTCGCGCTGTCCCAACTGCGCCGGACTCTTGAGCCAGCCTTGATCGCGAACAAGCCATCGGCGGTGGTCCTGACAACTGGTCCGATGGTGGTTCTGGCAAGGGATCGCCTTGATATCGACCTGGACAGACTCCGCGCTTCCCTGGCCAAGGCGGCCGATTCCAGCGGGCCGGCACGGCGAGCTGCGCTGGAGGAGGCTGCGGCTCTCTACGCCGGCGACCTCTTCGCCGATCATCCGTTTGAGGAATGGGCGGAACTCGACCGCGAGCGCCTCCGGACCCGGTGCATCGGTGCGCTCGCCGCGTTGGCAGAAATCGACGAGTCCGCCGGGGACCATGAGTCCGCGATCAGGCGGTGGCACACCGTCGTCGATTACGATCCCGGCGCTGAGCAGGCGTACCGAGGCCTGATGAGGAGTTACCGGTCCCTCGGCAGGATGGCCGAGGCGCTGCGGGCGTTTGAGGGTTGCCGGCAGGCCCTTGCGGATCTCGGAGCGCTTCCATCGCCGGAAACCCTCGCCCTTCGACACTCCCTCGATTTCCCGCAAAGGACCTCCCCCGGGTAATGGCCGGATAACGGCAACCTCCTACGCTGGTTCCTGAAGACACCAACCCTTCGGGGGTAAGCGCAAAGGAGGGATTGAGATGTTCAAGCACGTGCGGCAGTTCGGTCTGGCGGTCCTGGTGACCGCGGCTCTGAGCGTGACGCTGTTTGCGGGCCTTGCCCGGGCCGCTCAGCTGTTCAGCATCAGTTACCCGGACGTCTTGCGGGATACCGGCTTTACCGTGACCTCCATCAGTTACCCGGACGTCTTGCGGGACGCCGGCCTGACCGTGGCTTCCATCAGTTACCCGGAGATCCTCCGCGAGGCCGGGCTTACAGCCAACGTCGCGGGCATCGTCTGGCCGCAGGCTCTGCGGAACAAAAATTGAGCTGAACGGATCATTGCTCCACGCCGAGGGCCGGGGCTAGTCTCCGGCCCTCGAATAATGCCCTGTCACGGCTCCGCGGCGCCCTAGGCTCTACCCCCAACCTGAACCACGCAGAACAGATTGCCGTCGCGATCTTCCAACACGACGAAGTCGTCGTCGGGCTTGTATCTCAAGGGGTAGCGCGTCGCCCCGATCCGGACGAGCCGCTCGACTTCGGCCTCTTGATCCTTGGTGTAGAGATCGAGGTGCAACCGACTCCTCTAGCCCGCGCGCCTTTCGGGAACGCGACCCAAGGAGATGTTGGGGCCTCTTCCTTGCGGATCACGAAGTACCACCCAACCACAACGGATCACGATCGAACCGATTTTCATTCTTCGTCGAAACCCAAACCTGAGCACCCCTTCGGCGATCCACATTGACGCCCCTGTTGGACCATTCCTATAATGAAGTGTTCACGCGCTGGGGGATCGTCTAGTGGTAGGACGACGGGCTCTGAACCCGTTAGCGGGGGTTCGAATCCTCCTCCCCCAGCCAGCGTCTCACCGCTGCAACTTGTCCCCGAGGCCGGTTCAATGTCTCGCGAGGCATGCCGCACATTGTTCCTATGTCAGCGTGTATAGAACGTGCGCAAGCGCCCGGAAAGGATCCGTAACGTCGGGGCCACGGCTCAGCGCCGCAGGCGCGCAGGAGGTCAGCGGACACTATGGCTGAGAGGAAACCTGCAAAGAAGGGCACGCAGAAGTCTGCCAGGAGCACCACTACGATCGGCAAGACGTTCAAGGGATTCACGGACGAGGAACGAGTCGCGATGAAGGAGCGCGTCCAAGAGCTGAAGGCGGCCGCGCGCCGCGGCCCGCACGCGGACAAGGCGGGCGGGGAAAGCGCCGTACTCGCGAAGATCGCCGCAATGCGGGAACCGGATCGCGCCATGGGCAAGCGGCTCCATGCGATCATCAAAACCAGCGCGCCAGCACTCTCGCCGAAACTCTGGTACGGGATGCCCGCGTATGCCAAGGACGGCAAGGTCGTCTGCTTCTTCCAAAGCGCGCAGAAGTTCAACACGAGGTACGCGACGTTCGGCTTCAGCGACGCGGCGAACCTCGACGAAGGCGCCGTGTGGCCGGTCGCTTTCGCGCTGAAGGAGTTGACTGCCGCCGCAAAGGCAAGGATCGGCGCGCTCGTGAAGAAAGCGGTGAGCTGAGGATTGAGGAGGAGTCTATGCTGAGGGGGCGTGCCATGAGGAAACTCATCATGTGGAATATGGTAACGCTTGACGGCTTGTTCGAGGGGCCGAAGAAGTGGGACATCGACTGGCACAATTACGTCTGGGGCGATGAGTTGGAGCAGCTCTCTATCGAACAATCGAAATCAATCGGCATGCTGCTGTTCGGGCGGGTGACGTACGAGGGAATGGCAAGTTATTGGACGTCGGCGACCGGCGAGGTTGCGGACTTCATGAACAGCGTGCCGAAAGCCGTGTTTTCGAGAACCCTAGAAAAGGCTGATTGGAACAATACCAGTCTGGTGAAAGAGGAGGCCGTGGAAGCGGTCAAGTCGCTGAAACAACAGTCGGGCAAGGATTTGTTCGTGTTCGGGAGCGCCGACCTCTCTTCAACCTTCACGCAGCACGGTCTGTTCGACGAATACCGCCTTGGGCTCACTCCTGTCGTGCTGGGCGCGGGGACTCCGCTGTTCAAACCCGGTGCGGAAATCAGGACGAGGCTTCTGGAAGCACGACCTTTGAAGTCCGGCTGCGTCATCCTGCGTTACGCCGCCGGCGACGAGGGGCCATGAGCAAGGAGGCGGCTGTGGATTTCCTGCAGTTGGCGTCGTCGGGAAGGGTGAGTGAAGCCTATCGGAAGTACGTGGGCCCGGAGTTCCGGCACCATAACCCATTCTTTCCCGGTGATGCAGAGTCGCTGGCGCGTGCTATGGAAGAAAATGCAACGAAGAATCCCGACAAGGTCCTCGACATCCACCATGCGCTCCAGGATGGGAACGTAGTTGCCATTCACTCTCGGATCCGACAGTCGCCGGGCGATCGGGGCGCGGCCGTCGTTCATCTGTTCAGGTTCGAGAAGAATCTCATCGTGGAGCTCTGGGACGTCGGACAGGCCGTGCCGGAGGACTCCCCGAACGACAACGGCATGTTCTAACCGAGCCGCCCCTACCGCCTCTCCTGCGTCCTGGACCAGGAATCACGGAGCGTGACGATACGGTTGAAGACCAGACGGTCCGGCCGCGAATCCTGCGGATCCTGCCAGAAGTAACCCAGACGCTCGAATTGGTACCGCGTGTCGGCGGCATCCTCGCGCACGCTGGGCTCCACGAACCCCGCGGCGACGACCAGCGACCGTGGGTTCAGACCCGCGGCCAGATCATCGTCCTCCGCCTCGGGATCGGCCGCGGTGAACAACCGGTCGTAGAGACGAACGTCGGCGGGCAGCGCGTGGCCGACCGAGACCCAGTGGATGGTGCCTTTCACGGGACTGCCGGACGGCTTCTTCCCGAGGGTATCGGGCTCGTAGCTGCAGCGCAGCCCGCGGACCTCTCCCCGATCGTCCTTGATGACCTCGTCGCAGCGGATGACATAAGCGTGTCGCAGCCGCACCCGCCCGCCTGGGACCAGCCGATGGTAACCCGGCGGCGGATCTTCCATGAAGTCGTCCTGCTCGATGTAGATCTCCCTGGAGAGTGGGACGCGCCGGGACCCAGTGCGGGCCACGTCGCGCGGCCAGTACGAGGCCTCGATCCACTCCTCCTCCCCGGCCGGGTAGTTCGTGAGCACGACCCGCACCGGCCGCAGCACCGCCAGGACCCGCGGCGCGCGAGGGTTGAGATCATCCCGCAGCGCGGCCTCGAACGTGGCCGGATCGACCCGGCTGTTGGTCTTGGCCACCCCAATGCGGTAGCAAAACTCGCGGATGGCTTCCGGCGTCACCCCGCGCCGCCGGAGGCCCGACAGGGTCGGCATCCGTGGGTCGTCCCATCCGGACACATGGCCGTCGGCAACCAACCTGATGAGCTTGCGCTTCGAAAGCACCGTGTAGTCGAGGTTCAGCCGCGCGAACTCATATTGGTAGGGCCGCGGCGAGGACGGCAGTCCGCACTTGCCTCGTAGCTGCTCAATCAACCAGTCGTAAATCGCCCGATTGTTTTCGAATTCCAGCGTGCAGATACTGTGCGAGATCCCTTCAGTCGCATCGGACAGGGGATGCGCAAAATCGTACAGTGGATAGATCCTCCAGCCGTCTCCCGCGTGGTAGTGGGCGGCGTGCACGATCCGGTAGAGGACGGGATCCCGCAGTTTCATGTTCGGGCTGGCGAGGTCAATCTTCGCCCGCAGCACGTGGGCTCCATCGGGGAACTCCCCGGCCCGCATGCGCCTGAACAAGTCCAGGTTCTCCTCGACGCCACGATCGCGGTATGGACTCGGCCGGCCGGGCTGGGCGATGGTCCCCCGGTACTCGCTGATCTCGTCGCTCGACAGACTATCCACGTACGCCTTGCCGTCGCTGATTAACTGCTCGGCGCACGCATACAGACGCTCGAAGTAATCCGACGCGTAGCGTTCCTCCGCCCATCGGAATCCCAGCCACCCGATGTCGTCCTTGATCGCGTTCACATACTCGAGGGACTCGGTTTCCGGATTAGTATCGTCGAATCGGAGGTTGCAGGCGCCGGCGTAGTCGATAGCCAGCCCAAAATTGAGACAGATCGACTTGGCGTGCCCGATATGCAAATAGCCGTTGGGCTCGGGAGGGAAGCGCGTGCGGACGCCCGGATAGCGTTGGGCGCGGAGGTCGGCATCGATGGCCTCGGTGATGAAATTGGGACTGACCAGACGCTCGTCCATGACGGAGTCTTTGGATGAGGATACACTGCCGGCGGACCGAATGGGAGAGTGACATATCATCACCGCAGCCGTGCCAGCAGTTCCTCCCGGTTCCATCCGCGCACGCCGATCGTGATCAGCAGGGCCGCGATGGCGGCCCATGCCAGCAGCTCGGTCCAGGTCGACGCCAGCGTGATGGACCGCAGCCGGATGGCGAGAAAGACGCTGCCGATGACCAGTGGCACCGACACCAGCGAGATGCCGGCCTGCGCCGCGCGCACCCGCCTTGCGCGGCTTCCCATCAAGATCGCCGCGGCGATGGGCGGCAGCAGGATGAGCGGCGCGATGGCGATCAGCGCCGCGGTCTCACCCCCTCCGAGCGGCCACGGGAGACCGACCAGCGGGCGGTAGAGTCCCCACAACAGGCCCTGCCCGGTCCAAGCCAGCGCGCTCCCCAACGCCAGGGCGGCGACGGATTTGCCCCAGAAGATTGCGTAGGTCGAAATCGGTGCAGCCAGCAGTGGAATGATGGTGCCGGTCTCAAATTCTATCGCGAACGCCGTGGCTGCAACGTTCACGGCGGCGCTGGCCGGCAGCAGGTCCAAGTAGACCATGAACGCTCTGGCGGCATCGGCGTGCGGGCGGGAATCGACCGCGGGCCGCGCCGCCTGTACGCGAAGGGCGCCCAGGAAAATCATGGGGATGGCGATCGCGACAATCAAGAACCGGAGCAGCGCACGCGTGCCCAGCGTATCTGAGAATTCTCGGGCGGCGATCAGCCACACGCCGCTCATCCTCGCGCGCTCCCAGCATGCCGCAAATAGATTTCCTCTAGCGACTCTGCGGGTTCCCTCACCGTGATGATTCCACGGCCGTGCCGGACGAGCCGGGCGACGACTTCGGGGTTGGTCACATCCGGCGTCGCGGTCCGGTACGACAGCGCCGAACCATTCAGCCGCACCGTGCCCGCGATCACGCCGGAGCAACTCTCAATCAGACCGGGCGGGATCTGGCCCGTTGAGGTCGTGACAACCTCGACGACGCCGCCCCCGTTGCTGCGCACGGGCTGTGTGTGGACGATGCGTCCGGCGATCAGGATCGCCACCGAATCAGCCACCTTCTCAGCTTCGGCCAGGTTGTGAGTACAGAGGATGATGGTGCGTTCTCGCCGCTTGAGGGCTCGAAACAACTCCCGCAGCGAGATGGTGGTTTCCACATCCAGGGAGGCGGTCGGCTCATCGAGCAGGAGAACGGCCGGGTCATGCAGCAGACAGCGGGCCAGGGCAACCTTCTGCTGTGTGCCGCGGGACAGTGTGCCCAGCGGTGCCGCGGCCCACGGCGTCAGCCCAAAGGCCTCGATCAGCTCGTCCGTTCTGACCTTCACCCCACGCGCTGACAACCGGTACAAACTCCCAAACCACTGCAAGTACGGCCGCAGTTTCATGTCTGGATACACGCCGGGAAGATCGGTCATCAACCCGACAACCTCCCGGACGCGGTCGGGATCGGCGCGCACGTCGAAGCCACCCACACGGCACGTCCCCTCCGTTGGACGCATCAGCGCCGCAAGCATTCTCACGACGGTCGTCTTCCCGGCACCGTTGGGTCCGAGCAGGGCGAGAATCTCCCCCCGGTGCACCGCCAGCGTGACGTGGTCGACGGCGACCTGCGCGCCGAACCGCCGCGTGAGGCTGAGGACCTCGATCGCTGGAGGTGTGCCGGTCACGGATGCCCCACGAACGCGTCAGCTCCCAAGGCCCGAATCAGCATTGCGCCGGCGCCTAACCCGCACACCACATAGAGCGCGATGCGAAGCACAGGGGACACCCAGCGCAGCGTCAGCGCCGCGGTGGGTCCCCAGACGGCTGCGGTCAACCAGTATCCGTCGAGCGGATCCAGGGGCAAGAGGTTTACCACGGCGAGTGTGAGGCTGATCTGTGCCAGCCTCAACGCGGCCGCACCGACAGGCCCCGGCAGCAGCCTGGCGACGGCGAGGGCGACCACGGCCAGCACGACCTGTGCCCCGGCCCCCGAGCAGATGACGGCAGCCTGCTGCGCTCTCGGCCGTGTCCCCAGCCCGCCAAGGTGCACGCGCAGGACCGGGATCACACCCAGGACACTCAGGCTGACGCGAATCGGCGCAACCCCGACGGCGCGCGCGGCGAGGATATGCCCGCCCTCGTGGACCAGGGCGGATACGATGACCAGGACGAGCCATCCGAGAAGCTCCATGGAAGCCCCGCGCCCCGGACAAGGTCAGCAGAGGTCTTTCTCCTCCGCGACCCTGCCCGGGACTCTCCCGCCCACCTGCCTCAGAAGAGGAGCCGACAGACGAGTTCCGCGATGGCGATCCCGATGGCGACACCGCCCAGGAAGTCCCCCACCGCGCCGTGCAAGACGATGTCAGTTCCCTGGCTGACCAGAGAGCGCACCGCCGTCGCCGTGACCATTCCCATCACCTCTCCTCCACGCGCCCAACGTGCTCCATCCGCCTAGATGTAGCCGGTACAGTGGAGCAGATCGACAATCACCCCAGCGAGAATCCCCCACTCCCGCCAGCCCATGGCCGCACCTCCTTCTCCGTCAGTCCGCTGTCCTGGATATGCGACACACTGCCGGACTGTGGGTCCATCCTACGAACAGATGGCGGTGCGGTCAGCAAACCGGCGGCAACAGGCACCACGACGATGCCAAGGGGCATCAGCAGGGGGGTGACAGGAGAATCGCAGTCAGGCGGGTCGAGTCAGGAGTGGGCGTGCATCGACGCCACGGCTCGTTCCAATCGGGTGGCGATGCGCTCCCGGCCCAGCAAACCCATCAACTCAAACAGCCCGGGCCCGGCCGTCTTCCCGGTGAGAGCCACCCGCACCGGGTGGATGATCTCGCGAGCGTGGATCCCCAGATCCGTCGCCAATTGCCTGACGAGCCGTTCGGCCTCGGTCTCATTGACCTCCGGTGCAGCCGCGACGCGGGCACGGACTTCCTCCAGAATCTCGGCGATCCGGGGACCCCCCAGATACCGCGCCGCAGCGCTCGGATCGTAGCTGACCTCGTCCAGAAAGAAGAAGTCGCCATAGGTGACAATGTCGCGGCCGACCTTCAGCCGGTCTCCGAGCACTTCAATGACGCGATGGATGTAGGCGCGGTCGGCGGCGCTCACCTCCGGCCCCACCAGTCCCGCGTCCTGGAGGCTGACCACGCAGACATCGACCATCCGATCGGGGACGTTGGCAATCAAGTCTCGCATGTACAGCCCGTTGATCCACGTCAGCTTGGCAATGTCGAACATCGGTGATGCCTTGCCCAGCGCGTCGATCCGGAACTTCCTGATCAACTCCTCGACCGAATAGATCTCGCGCCCTTCTTCCGGATGCCATCCCAGCAGGGCGAAGAAGTTCAGCAGCGCTTCTGGCAGGTATCCCTGCCGCCGGTACTCGCCCAGCGACGTATCTCCATGGCGTTTGCTGAGCTTGCGACGGTCCGACCCGAGGATCATCGGCAGGTGCGCCACCTGCGCCATCGGCCAGCCGAACGCGTCATAGATCAGGAGTTGTTTGGGCGTATTGGAAAGGTGCTCGTTCGCCCGGATGATGTGGGTGATCTGCATGAGGTAGTCGTCGATGACGTTGGCGAAATTGTACAACGCATTGCCGTCCGACCTGACCAGGATGGCATCGTCGAGCGTGTCCGGATCGAAGGTCACGTCACCGAGAATCAGGTCGTGGACGACAACCGGTCCGCCGCGGTCCACCCGCAGCCGCACGGTGGGCTTGCGGCCCTCACGGACGAACGCCTCCCGCTGCGCGTCCGACAGCGTGCGGCAGCGACCCGAGTACCGGTACGGTCTCCCGGCGGCCTGCGCCGCCCGCCGCTCCGCGTCGAGCTCCTCAGGCGCGCAGTAGCAGAAGTAGGCATGGCCGGTGCGCAGCAGTTCGTCTGCATGCTGCCGGTACAGCGTGGCCCGTTCAGTCTGCCGGTACGGGCCGAGGGGGCCCCCGATATCCGGTCCCTCGTCCCAGTCGATGCCCAGCCAGTGGAAGTCTTCGATGATGGCGTGGATCGACTCATCGGTGGAACGGCTCTGATCGGTATCTTCGATCCGCAGGACGAACCGGCCGCTTTCGTGGCGGGCGAACAGCCAGTTGAAAAATGCGGCCCAGGCGCTCCCCACGTGCAGAAACCCGCTGGGGCTGGGGGCGAAGCGCGTGCGAACCTGATTCACGTGAACAGCATGCTGACGGACTGATTGAGGTGGATGCGGCGGATCGCCTCGGCCAGCAGCGGGGCCGCGGACAGCACGGTCACTTTAGGCAGCCGCTTCTCGGGCGGCAGCGGGATGGTATTGGTCACGATGACCTCCCGGATCTCCTCCCGGTCCAGCCGGGTCGTCGCGGGCGGCGCGAAGACGGCATGCGTCGCGCACACGTAGATTTCCGGCCGCGCCCCCTTCCCGATCAGCACATCCACCGCGCCGGAAAGCGTGCCCGCGGTGTCGATCACGTCCTCGATCATGATCGGAATCTTGCCCTCGACTTCGCCGACGATTTCGACGGGTTCTTTCGCATCGGCGCCAACCCGCCGCTGAAAGATGATCGCCAGGGGCAAATCGAGCCGGTCGGCCAGCTGCTTGCTGCGCTTCACGGCGCCGTCGTCGGCGGCGACCACAACCGCCTTGCCGAGCCCTTTCTCGGTCAGATAGTCGGCAAAGAGCGGCATCGCGCGGAGATGGTCCACCGGGATGTTGAAGAAACCTTCGATCTGCCCCGCGTGCAGGTCCACGGTGAGCACCCGGTCGGCCCCGGCGCTGACGAGGAGATCGGCGACCAACCGGCCGGTGATCGGCTCGCGCGGCGCGTCCTTCTTGTCTTTGCGCGCGTAGCCGTAGTAGGGAACCACCGCGGTGAGCCGGCCGGCCGACGCCCGGCGCAGCGCATCGAGCATGATCAGCAATTCCATGAGGTGCTCGTTCACCGGCGGACAGGTCGGCTGCACGACGAACGCGTCCACGCCGCGGGCGTTCTCTTCAAACCGCACGTAGATCTCACCGTCGGCGAAGCGTGTCTGCCTGACTTTGCCCGGCGGGACGGCAAGATAGCCCGCGATCTCGTTCCCCAGGTCGGGGTTCGCCGTCCCCGCGAAGACCTTCAGCTCTCCGTATGTCGCATTCATCGGCCAACCTCTACATTAGCACGAAGATCCGGCGGGCAAAGTTGACCCAATTCGTGCGGTTCCGCCGCGACACCGGCGATGGTCTTACACGAGGAGAGCTAACGAGGTTCGATCAGGAACTTGATGGCCGTGCGCTCTTCGCCTTCGATTTCCACCTTCGTGAATGCGGGGATGGCGATCAGATCGATGCCGTTGGGGGCCACGAACCCGCGGCTGATCGCGATCGCCTTGACGGCCTGGTTGACGGCACCGGCCCCGACCGCCTGAAGCTCGACCGATCCTTTGTCACGGAGCACTGCAGCGAGCGCACCTGCCACGGCCTTGGGTTTGGAGTCGGCGGACACCTTGAGCACCTCCGCCATGATGAGGGCCTCCCATGCTGCGACTGTTGCTGCGACGGCGTCCAGCGTCTATTCCGTAGGTTGGAAACGAAATCCTGCCAGCGAAGCGGCCATGTCGGCCGCCCGCAAGGCGTCCGCGCGCATCTGCGCCGCATGCGCGCGCAGCGCCCGGCGGGTTGGCTCCTGTGCCGTCCACGCGCCGTCCAGCGCATCGATCACAGCCCCCGGGGCCAGCAACGTCACGGGTAGCACGGTTTGCGCGCCGATCCGGCGGGCCAGCGCCTCGACCTTCGGATCGTAGGCCACAGCGACGGCGGGCGTCCCCGCCGCCACGGCGCAGATCAGCGCGTGAAGGCGGGCCCCGACGACCAGCTCCAGCTGCCCGACGACGCCCAACATCTCCTGCGGGGTGACACCGCTGATGATCCGCGCGGAGAACTCTGCGGCGACACGGGCCCCGAGGTCCCGATCCACTCTGGGGTGGAAGACGAGCACGACGACCTCCGCATCGATGCGGTCGCGGAATGTACGGAGGCCGCGCAGCAGCGCATCCACGTATTCGTTGCCGCCCCACGGCCGCAGCGCGACACCGATGCGGGGGCGCGTCGCCGGACCCAGCAGCGCCGCCGCGCGCTCGGGCGGCGCGGCCGGCAGGGCGAAGACCGGATCGGCGACCACGTCGATGGGGCGGCGGACGCCGCACGAGCGCAGCAGAGATCTGGAATCTTCGTCACGGACGGTGAGCAGGTCGAGGCGGCGGCAGGCCCATCCTGTGAGCCAGCGGATCCACGGCCGGCGGATGGGTCCCACCCCGTGGGCGTACATCATCGTACGGCGCGCCAGGGCCGTCCCGGCCCGCAGCGTGCTCAGGTAATACAGCGGGGAGCGCAGGCTGCTGGCGTCTTGAATCAGGCTGCCGCCCCCGCTGAGGAACACATCAGCGCCCGACAGCGCGCGCAGCGCGGGCATGCCCAGCCGCGGCACCGCGGTCACGCCGTGCAGGCGGGCGGTGGCCTCCGGATCACCGGAGAGGACGATGAACGAGGCATGCGGCAGGCGCGGGCGCAGCGCCGCCAGCATGGCGGCGAGAACCCCCTCGTCTCCAAGGTTCCCGAAGCCGTAATACCCTGAGATGACAACCCGCATCACCGCCTGCGGGACGCGGGCGGACGGGGGCCGGCCGTCCGCGCGCTGACGGTGGTCAGGACCCAGACCGCGACGAGACCGAGGACGTTGCCGATGACCAGCGCGTTCAGCGTGCGCCATATCGTGTACAGCAGCGGCGTGTGCAGATGCGAGAAGCTGTTGATGATCCCGGCCTGGCCGATCACCCCCACCGCGGCCAGCGGCAGGACCCAGGCCCGCCATCCCAGCGCAGCGGCCGCCCCGGCAAGGATCAGGGCAGGATGGCCGATCAGGTACTCCTTCGTTCTGGGCCGCACCACCAGCCACTGCTCGGCCAGGGTGCGCAGCCGGTCTTCAATCCCCAGCAGCGGGAAGCCGAAGTTCCCGCTGCGCGCGAGCAGCACCACCGCGGCCACGCCGACCACGACGGCGGCAATGGCGTACCGCAGGAGCAGCGGCCGACCCGACCACGCCCAGGCCTCGCGGAGGGTGTCGCGCCAGGTCTGCGCGGGACGGTCCCGCCGCCACAGGAGAATGACGATCAGCAGCACCGGAACCACATGGGCCAACTTCACGCCCGTGAAACCATCGGCCGCCAGCATGAACTCCCACTCCGACAGCAATCCGGCGACCACCACGCCGGCAAGCGCGGCGCCGGCCGATGCGATCCATAACACCCGCAGCGCCTGCACGGCCGGGCGTCTCCCCGCCGGGGGAAGCAGCGCGGCCACGAGCACCGCCGGAACCGTGGCCGCCACGCCCAGCGCCAGCAGCTTTCGCCACAAGAGGAATCCCCCGGCGAAGAAGACGCCGAGGGTCACCATGGCGCCCGCGAGAGAGATCCCCCACAGCCACGCCACGGGCACGGGTGCCCCGACCGCTTCGGCGACTACGGCGAGCGCATAGACCAGCAGGGCAATGGCCCCCGCGCTGATGATCAGGGAAAGCGCCCGCGGGACATCGAGCACCGGCAGCGGCGCGGCCTGGCCATTCTGCAGTCCGAAGCGGTGCAGGTCGGCGGCAAGCGCGTGGACAAACTCCAAATTCACCTCAGAGCCTGCCAGCCCCGCGCTGGTCACGAGGGGCCGGACGTACAGCATCCGGATGTTGCGTTCCCTGGCCGCCAGCACGAACTTGCCCCGGGCATCGTCGGGACTCAACAGCTGCAGTTCTTCGGGGGTGAGGCTGAACAGGCGGATCACGTCGGGACGTATGCGCTGGGTGAATCGGTCCTCTCCCCGCTGCTTCCGTCGCTCACTGAAGGCTTCGATGCGCGCATAGCGCGCGCCGAGCCCGCGCAGGGCTTCCGCCGTCTGGTCGATCAGCCGCTCGAACCCCAGGACTTCGTTGAATTCGAACAGCACGGTGTAGCCGGACCCGAGCCGCCGCAGCTGGTCGATCAGATACTGCAGCCCCTGCTCGGTCAGGCCCGCATAGTTCCGCAGTCGGAGCACCGGGATCAACCCAACCGTCCGATACCGCAGGAGGTCCTGGGGCGCGAATCCCAGGCCGGCTTCCTCGAGATCCTCCTTCAGTCCGAGGATTTGCAGGATTCCGCCGGTGCGGCGTACGCGGGAGGCCCCGAGCAATCCGCCAAACGCCTGCTGAAGGAAGGCCGTCGTTTCGGGCCCGGCGGCCACGTAGATCGCGCCCGCGTGCAGGCCGGCTTCAACGGCCGGCGCGAACGTGCGGGGCAAGCTCCCCGCCCTCACCAGCGTGGCGATCTCGCCGGCACTAAAGTAGGCGAGTTCCCCGCCCTCCGCCATCCGCTTCAACGTCCGCTCGTAGACCGCGACGGACGTGGCGCCGCGGGCGCGTGCCTCTTTCAGCAGCGCGTCGGGACTGAGTCCTTCCGCAACGGCCAGGGCGTGCCAGTCCGGGCCGTCGAGCACGATCTCCACCGTGTGATACTGTGCTTCGAGATTCCAGCGCGCCGCCGCGACGATCAGCGCGGTGGCCACACCGACCAGCCCGACGGCCAGCAGCCAGGTTCGCTCGCGGGGGAAATCAGCGGGCCGCTTCCGCACGCAGCACCAGTTCCCCGTCCGACGCGCTTACCTCGGTGAAGCGGAGGGGGATGGGGAAGTCGTCGGCGGTCACCAGCGGATTCATCGCGGCACTCAGCGCCCGGCCGATGTCGGGCGCCAGCGGGATGTTGCCGATGGAAATCTCGCGCACCTGAAACACCACACGCCGGCCGTCACGGATGACGAACGTCCCCCGCATCATCGCGCTGACGTCCGCGGCCAGAATGCGAATCGTGCCCCGCACCGTCGCCTCACCGCCAGCCAGCCGCACCTGGACGTTGTGCAGGGTGCCGCCCGATGCCAGGAATTCTTGCAGTCCGGCCTCCGTCACCGTCGCCTCCGCCGTCCCGGCCTCCAGATGCCGCAGGACCAGTTCGCCGCCTTTTTGCAGGCGCCCCCTGTCCAGTTCCACACCGGTCAGGTCGGCGTGCAGCCGCTGAATCGGAAGCGCACCGGCGCGGAATTCTTCGGCGGTGAGGATCAATCGGTCGAACCGCCCGGCGAGGGCGGCCCGCGGGCCGGCGCGCACCGTCACCGCCACGCGCCGTGCTCCCAACGAGGCACGCAGGGCCGCGGCGAGGCGGGTTTGGACGTAGACGGGGACGGCGGCCGCGGCAATGGCGATGAGGACCGCGATCACCACCAGCGCGAGCGCGACCGCCCGTGTGGTCCCTCGGGGATTCGTCACGCGCCCGGCTGCGCCCGGAGGAAGGCATCGATGAACCGGTCGAGATCGCCGTCGAGCACCGCCTGCGCGTTGCCCGTTTCCACATCGGTGCGGTGGTCCTTCACCATCGTGTACGGATGGAGGATGTAGGAGCGGATCTGGTTTCCCCAGGCGGCTTCCTTGTGCTCGCCGCGCAACTCGGCCAGCCGCTCCCGCTGCCGTTCCTCCTGGACCTCGGCCAGCCGCGCGCGGAGCAACCGGAGGGCCGTGAGTTTGTTGGCGTGCTGTGACCGCTCATTCTGGCACTGCACCACGATACCGGTCGGAATGTGGGTGATGCGGACCGCCGTCTCCACTTTGTTCACGTTCTGCCCGCCGGCGCCGCCGGCGCGGTAGGTCTCGATGCGCAGCTCATCATCGCGCATCGTCACCTCGATCTCCTCGACTTCGGGGATCACATCGACGAGCGCAAATGACGTGTGACGCCGGCTGGCCGCGTCGAATGGGGAGAGCCGCACCAACCGGTGCACGCCCCGCTCGCCGTTTAGATACCCGTAGGCGTGGGGCCCGCTGACGATGACCGTCGCGCTCTTGATTCCCGCTTCCTCGCCCGACGACATGTCGGCGACTTCGGTCCCAAAGCCGCGCCGCTCCGCCCACCGCAGGTACATCCGCAGCAGCATCTGGGCCCAATCCTGCGAATCGGTCCCCCCGGCCCCCGCATGGATGGAGACGATCGCGTTGGCGGCATCGTGCTCGCCCGACAGCAGCGTCATCAGGTCGAGCTGCTGGATCCGTGCGTGGGCGGACTGCGCCTCACGCGCCAGTTCGGCCGCGTCCAGACCTCCCGGATCCTCTTTGGCCAGGTGGATCAACACCGCCAGGTCGTCGAGCTGCCGCCGCAGCGCGCCGTACGTGTCGACCTGCGTGCGGACGTCGCTGAGTTCCTGGGTTAGTTTGCGGGCGTGCTCGGGATCGCTCCAGAGATCGGGCGCCTGCGCCTGGGATTCGAGGGCCGCGATGCGGGCCTGTTTCCCCGGAAGGTCAAAGATGCCTCCCGATATCGTCCAACCGGCTGCGATCGGCCTCGACGAGATTTTTGACTTCTTCGATAGAGATCATGGTACCTAGCGTACCACCGTCAGAAAGGCGATCAAGACATTGCCCAGCGCATGCGGCACGATCAGGCCCAGCGCGCTGCGCGTCCGGCTCCGGATGAGGCCAAACCCCAATCCGGTGACCATCGCCCAGGCGATCGCCTCAGCGGGCAGGCCCACCTGCACGACCATGCCGATCAGGGTGGTCGCGCCGATGGCGACCGGCACCCCCTTCCACGACACGAGCGCCGGGAACGCCTGACCGCGCAGCCAGAGTTCGATTGCCGCTGCGATCAGCAGCTGCCGCAGCGCGAGCCCCCACCCCCACTCCGGAACCGTGATGTCCATCGGGATCTCGTTCGCTCGGAATGCAATGACCACGACCGTCCAGAGCGCGGCAACTAATGCGGCACCGAGAACGGTGGCTGCCACCAGTCCTCGCCATGCCATCTGCGCGCCTCCCGCCGGGCTGCCGATTCGACCCAATGCGAAGATGCCCACGAACCCCAGCAGCGTGGCAACCCACGACCACCAGGGGGAGCGGATCGCCAGCAGCGAGCCGGCGGCCAGAAGCGGCAACAGGCACGCGACGACGGCGGCGCGGAATTCCTTCCGCCGCACTTCGGCCGCCAGATCGTCCCGCCGCAGCAGCGTGGCCGCGATCGCGCCGACGACCATTAGCTGAGCAAACCAGTCCCCCCACCGCGCGTAGGGAGTCGATGTCCGCAGGAGTGTCACGCGACCCCGGAGGACGCCCGGTTCCCCGACCGGCAGCGATGCAGCAATGCGCCCGGATGGGTCGACGATCTCTGACAACCCTGAATTCGACGCCTGGATGACCCAGCGGCCGGTCTCGACCGCGCGCAGTGGTGCGAACCGTGCGTGCTGGAGGGGACCTGCCGTGCCATCCGACCAGGCGTCGTTCGTAATGACCACCACGACCTCAGCCCCGTCGCGGACCAGGTCCCGGCTCACCTCGGGGAAGATGGACTCAAAACAGATGGCCACCCCAAGCGGTCCGAGCGGCGTCGACATCGGGCTGTGCCCGAGCCCCGGCTGGATGCCGGATTCGGCGAATGCCACCAGACGAACCTTGTCGTATCGATCCACCGCCGCCCCGCTGGGCGCGACGGCGACGGCGATGTTTGACCGTCCGTGTTCGAGGCTCGTTGCGATGAGCGTCGAGCGGGCGGAGCGGGCCCACGCGCCGAGCATGGGCAGCAGCCCGCGGCCGCCGAAGATGTCAGAGGGCAACGCCGTCTCCGGCATGATGATCAGATCCGTCGGCGCGGACGCCGCCTGCCCGACGAGATTACGCAGCAGTGCCAGGTTGTTGCTGGCGGCGTGGGGATCAAACTTCAGCGGGGGCGGGACGTTGGGTTGAAGCGTGGCCACGCGCAGCGATCCCTGCGCCGGGGCCGGCATCGCCCCGAGTCCCCATGCCGCGACAGCAGCGACCAAGAGTCCGGGCGCAATCAGCGCCGCGGGCCGCCGCGTCAGCACCACGGCTGCGAGAGCGGCATTGACCAGGGCGATGAGAAACGAGATCCCGTACACGCCGCTGATCCGGGCGACCTGGAGAACCGGGATCGCGGCGTGCTGGCTTACCCCCAGCAGCGCCCAGGGAAATCCGAATACGCCGATCGAGCGTACATACTCCAGAGCGGTCCACACAAGCGGAACCAACCACACCGACCGCACGATCGGGCGGCCCCCGGCAAGCCATCGGTACAGTCCCGCGAAAGCGCCGATGTAGAGCCCGAGGTAGGCCGCCAGCAGCAGCCAGGGGACGATGCCAAACAGCCGCATCCACGAGAGGATGATCGCGAATCCCAGAAAGCCACTGAGATAGCCGAGGACGAACGACTCGCGTGGACTGCTGTTCGCGATGGAGACGAGCAGCGGTACAAGAGCGATCCAGGCAAGATAGCCGGCGTCAACGCTGGGGAACGCGAGGGAGAAAAAGATGCCTGAGAGAACCGGCAGGAACAGCCGCCGGACGGCCGCGGTTATTCGTCTTTCCCGTGACACTTCTTGTATTTCTTGCCGCTCCCGCACCAGCAGGGATCGTTGCGCCCGATCTTGCGGGACTCGGCGGGCGTCGCGGCGGTGGCCGTCGAAGTGCGCGCCGAGCGCCCTGAACCACCCGGTCCGCCCGCATGCAGGGCCCGCGCCACCGGACGGGCCCCGGACGGCTCCGATTCCACCTGCACGCGGAACAGGAACTGAACGGTTTCCTCCTGCACCGCGTCCATCATCTGCTGGAACAGCGCATACCCTTCGCGCTGGTATTCGACCAGCGGGCTGACCTGTGCATACGCCCGCAGCCCGATCCCTTCCCGCAGCGCTTCCATGTTGTAGAGATGGTCGATCCACTTGCGGTCGATCGTCTGCAGCAGCACCAGCCGTTCGATCGTCGGGAAGTCCTCTCCGACCTCGCCGGCCTTCTTTTCGTAGACCGCCAGGGCCGCCGACGTCAGCGCATCCTTCAGCTCCTCGGATGACCGGTCCGCCGCCACCCCCACGTCGGCGAGGGCCGGCGCGAGCTGTGCGGCGCTTTCGGCCAGCCCGTCGAGATCCCACTCCTCGGGATGGGTGCCGCCCGGACAGTGGGCGTCCACGGTGCGCTCGACGAGACGTTCAACCATGTCCAGAATGTTGTCGCGGATCTCCTCGCCGGCCAGCACCTTGCGGCGCTCGCTGTAGATCAGCTTGCGCTGCACGTTCATCACGTCGTCGTATTCGAGGACGTGCTTGCGGACGTCGAAATGGTACTGCTCCACTTTGCGCTGCGCG
>DASXUC010000072.1:0-4931 GCA_036505015.1 bacterium
ATGCTCATGATCGAGTACTGGTGGGCGATCCCGCCGTTGTTGTCCACATCGACCTTGACGACCTTCATCCGCCCCGCGTACTCCGTGGCGAAGTCTTCGACGATCGGCGCGATCATCCGGCACGGAGCGCACCATTCAGCCCAGAAGTCCACGAGCACCGGGACGTCGGACTGGAGGACCTGCTGGGTGAACTCCTTCTCGGTTACGTGCTGCGCGTTGCCCATCCGTATCCTCCCATCAGACTTCTGCCGTTCCAGCTGCTGATAGCCTTCCGGCCACGAGTTGTAGAACGACGGCGCGCCTCGGATCATTCCCCGGGGGGTCGAGCCCTTCGCATTATACCCTAGCGAACGCCAGTTACTGCCAGCGCGGCCAGACTTCCGAGCAGCACCACCACCGCCGCGGCGGCGGATCCAAAACACCCCCGGCGCATCCGCCCGCCGGTAGCCTGGGGCTGCCGGCGCATCGACAGCCGCGTCGCCTTTTTCAGTTCATCCACCGACTCGGCGATTCGGCCCATCTCTTTGTAGACCACGCCCAGGTTCTGGTGAGCCACCCAATAGTCGGGGTCGATCGCCAGCGCGCGCTGATAGGCCGCCACGGCCTCCACCAGCATCCCCTTGGCTTTGTAGGCGTTCCCGAGATTACTGTACGCGGGCGCATACCCGGGCTGCAGTTGCAGGGCTCTGGAAAAGCTGGAAATCGCGGCATCGTGCTGTCCCTGGTGCGCCAAGGCGACGCCGACCTTGCTGTGCGCCGCCGCGAGACTCGGCGCGGCCTCGACCGCGCGTTCGAATGCCCGCTGGGCGGCCGCGTAGTCGCCCGCGGCGAGGAGATCCTCACCCTTCTCTAGGTGTGGTCGAGCCTCGGCTTCACTCAAGGACGGTCCTCCCACGCAGAAGTTCGTCCAAGGCCCGCCAATATCCCTGAGGCTTAGCATCGGCACGTCGCATGCGCAGGAACGGCTTCGCCGAGTCCGCGCATCACGACTGAGGGGCAGCAGCAGAATGGGGGGAGGGGGAGGTTCGGAGGGAGGGCATCGCCCTCCCCCTTCCGAGTCTAGCGGCCCATGCCCGCCGCGGTCAGCTCGGAGGACAGCCACAGCGGCAGCGTGTCGAACTCCTCACCGTCAGCGTCGGCGGGATGGCGGTCCAACGCATCGAGTGCGGCCAGCGCAGCCTCCGCGTTCTGCTCGCGCGGGATCAGCTGCACAGAACTCCACCGGTACGCGTTCAACATCGCCCGCACCTGCAGGTGAAGCCCGATCAGTTCCGCGGGGACTTCGATGTCCCCTTCCAGTTGGGCGACCAGCTCGACATCATCGGTATGGATGCGGAGCCGCCGGGCGCCCAGGCTGCGTGCGTTCCACAGCGCCCGCAGCAGCGCGCGGTAGGAGGCCTGTACTCGAGGCACCGGCCCAAACGCACGGCCAATCACGCGTAGGGTATTCCCTGCCTCGCCGCGCAGAACGGTTCCCGTTGCGGTCCGGCCGTCACGCGCAACCGCGCTGAGGAATAGATCGTAAGTGTGCGCTCGTACCTGCACCTACCAGGGTACCTCCAACAGCATCACTATCACGATCATCAAGCCGACGATTGCGACCTTCAGCCCGGTGAGGTCGCGATCGTCTTCGAAGCGCGCGAACCCGCCTGACCGGGACGGACCCGGCCAGGCACTCATTCTCGCCGGCCCGCGACGGGCCGGCTCAGGCCCCCTCGACTCGTTGACGCTCGCTCGGGGCAGACGTACGCGCTCAACGGGCTGGTGGTATTTTACCCAGCGCCTGCGCCGCACAACCTGCGGCAGCGGTATTGCAACCGCGTGGGTGACGATTCGCACGCTCATGACCACCCTCCACCCACGCCGGTCCCCACGACACCGGCGCGGTAGTTGCGGAGCAGGCCCACCACTTTGCCGATCACCTCGAACTCGCCATCGATGGGCTCATACGCCGGATTCTCCGCCATCAGGCGCGGCCGCCCAAGCTGATATGCTAGCCGTTTCACCGTCGCCTCTTCCTCCAAGAGGGCCACCACGATGTCACCGGGGTCGGCGGCGGGCTGCGAATGCACGATGATCAGGTCGCCGTCAAAGATCCCGGCGTTGATCATGCTGTCCCCCCTCACCGTGAGGAGGAAGCATTCTTCCTGCCAACCCACCATCTTGCGGGGAACGGGAATCATCTCCTCGACGTTCTCGTGCGCGAGCAGCGGCAGACCGGCGGATACACGGCCGACGAGAGGCAGGTGCGCTACGTCGCCGTCCGGCAGGACCGCCCGGTCGAGCACTTCCAGGACCCGCATCCGGTCTCCGCCGCGCTTGATGTATCCTTTGCGTTCCAACGCCATCAGGTGCTGGTGAACCGTCGATGGCGAGCGCATCCCCATCGCCTGGCCAATCTCGCGCACCGATGGGACGATTCCCGTTCGCCGGATGGATGCGGCAATGTGTTCCAAAATCTCTCGCTGCCTGTCGGTCAGGGGCATCGGCATAGTTGTCCACCTCCGCACTAATTGTAATGCGAACATATGTACGAACATCAAGGGCTGGGGATGGCCACCCGGGCCGATTATGATACGAACATATGTGCGTATAGGTTCCTTCCGCTCTGTAGCTCCAGAAATCGACGATTCTCTCGCGTTTTCACGGGCACAGGCCTTTGACGACCTCGGAACGCGCGGCTAGCATAGCCGCATGGTCTCGATCTCATGGACGCAGGTTGCCGCCTTCCGCATGGCCCGCCACCATCTCATCACACGAGCCCCCCGCAGCCGATTGGTCCAGGTCGTCAGAGAGGTGTGCGGCATCCAGGCGCAGGTGATGTCCGCCGCCGAACTCGCCCTCTGGGCCCGCATCGAGGGGATCACGCGCCGGGATGTCAGTGACGCGCTCTGGAAGCGCCGGGCGATGGTGAAGACCTGGTGCATGCGCGGCACGCTCCACCTTCTGCCCGCCCGGGACTTCGGCTTGTGGGTCAGTGCGCTCAGCGCGCGCCGCGGGCATACCAGCGCGGCCTGGCTTCGCTATTTCGGCCTGACTCTGGAGTCGCTGGACCGAGTCATGAGAGGCGTTTCGGCGGCCCTCGACGGGAAGATCCTGACCCGCGAGGAGCTCGCATCGGAGATCGGCCGGCACATGGGCCCGGAAATCGGCCGGAAGCTGCTGTCCGGCTGGGGCAGCATCTTCAAACCCCCAGCCTATCAGGGCCGGCTGTGTTTCGGCCCGAGCCGGGGCCAACACATCACGTTTGTGCGACCCGATCAATGGCTGGGGACGTGGAAGACCACCGACGAGGCGACGGCGATGCGCGAACTGGCCAGGCGGTATCTGTGGGCCTACGGGCCCGCGACGGCCGATGACTTCGGCTACTGGTGGGGAGGGACCAGACGCGGCGCAAAGACAGCCGTGAGGAGTCTCGGCGACGAGGTCGCTGAGATCGACGTCGAGGGTCACCGCACCTGGGCGCTGCGAGAGGACCTCCCCGCACTGCGCCGCCAGAAGGCCGTCGATGTCGTGCGGCTTCTACCGCACTTCGACATGTACACCTATGGGTGTCGGCCCCGCTCGCGGCTCGTCCCGGCGCGGCTGGCGGGACGGATTTTTCGTCAGGCGGGGTGGGTCTCCCCGGTGCTCCTCGTCAGCGGAGTGGCCGCGGGAACGTGGGAACTGCGGCGCACCGCCCGGAGCGCCGAAGTACAAGTGCAGCCGTTCAGACCGCTGGGCCGTGCGGTCAAGGCCGGCGTGAAAGACGAAGCACGGCGGCTCGAATCGTTCCTGGGGCTGCCCGTGCGGGTCGTGCTGTAGAAGAGCGGTGAATCGTGAATAGTGAATCGTGCAACGGTCAGGACTCCTGAATCACGCGCGCCAGCAGCATCGGATCGACGTTGCCGCCGCTGACCAGTGCGATCGACCGGGCCGGCCGGCGATCGCGGAGCGCCGCGGCCACGCCCACAGCACCGGACGGTTCCACGACGACGTGCGCCTCCAGCGCGAGCCGCCGCACGGCCGCCAGGATCTCTTCGTCGGTCACCGCGACGAACTCGTCGACGTGAGCCTGGGTCATCTCCCATGTCAGGGTGCCCGGCGTCAGCACCCGCAACCCATCGGCAATGGTCGGCGCCGCCCGCAGCACGACCGGCGTTCCCGCGGTACGTGAGGCCGCAAACCGCGGAACTGCGGCGGGTTCCACGCCGACAACCTTCGTGTGCGGACGGACCCCTTTGATCGCTGCCGCCACGCCGGAGATCAGCCCGCCCCCGCTCACCGGCACATACAGCGTCTCCGGATCGCTCTGCTCGGCGATCTCCAGGCCCGCGGTCCCCTGGCCGGACATCACGTAGGGATCGTCATACGGAGGAACATAGTGCAGTCCGCGCTCGCCGGCGAGCCGCAACGCGAACGTGATGCGTTCTTCGGACGTGCGCCCGTGGCGGATCAACTCCGCGCTCCAGCGGGTGATCGCCTCGGCCTTTGCGGCCACGACGTCCTCGGGGACGACGACCACGGCGGGCACCCCCAGCGTCCGTGCGACGAACGCGACCGCCTGTCCGTGGTTCCCCGACGACGCGGTAATGATGCCCCCGTTGCACTCGTCACGCAGCGCCAGCACATGGTTGAACGCACCCCGCGCCTTGAATGACCCGGTCACCTGCAGGCTCTCCAGTTTGAGCGACACGGCCGCCGTGAAAGGAAGCATCGGCGTGACCCGCACGTATGGCGCGACGCGGGCGCGGGCGGCGCGGATGTCGTCAAGACTCAGCAGCATCATGCCCGTGTGTCATTGCGAGCGCATGAGCCGCAGCCGCGAGGCGGCGGGGCCGCCGTGGCGGGAAGCAATCTCGGGCTGCTTCCGGGAGCCACGAGATTGCTTCGTCGCTGTCGCTCCTCGCAATGACGGAAAGGGTCAGGGGCGCCAGCGCAGATTGGGGTGC
>DASXUC010000073.1:0-5925 GCA_036505015.1 bacterium
GTCGGCCCTGACATCTTGCGCGACGACGCGCGGGTGGTCGACGCCAGCGATCGGTACCTGCTGCCCGGCGGGATCGACGTCCACACGCACCTGGACATGCCGCTGGACGGCATCCGCTCCACCGACGACTTCCTCACCGGAGAGGCGGCCGCGGCGTGTGGCGGAACCACCTCGCACATCGACTTTGTGATCCAGTCGCGCGGCGGC
Organism: bacterium; assembly: GCA_036505015.1. Classification (GTDB taxonomy): domain Bacteria; phylum Sysuimicrobiota; class Sysuimicrobiia; order Sysuimicrobiales; family Kaftiobacteriaceae; genus DASXUC01. The sequence goes on from DASXUC010000073.1 coordinate 208, forward strand.
ACGCTGCGTGAGGCCCTGGATGCCTGGCACGGACGCGCGGCGGGCAAGGCGTGCAGCGACTATGGATTTCACATGACGATCGCCGATCCGCAACCGGACGTGCTGGAGGAAATCGCCAATTTGCCGGAGTGGGGTATCACCACCGTCAAGGTGTTGATGGCCTACAAGGGACGGCTGCAGCTGGACGACGCGCAGGTGCTGGCCGTAATGCGAACAGCATCGGAGCACGGATTGCTGACCCTGGTGCACGCCGAGAACGGCGACGTGATCGACCTGCTGATCCGCGAGGCGGTTGCGGCCGGGCACCGCGCGCCAAAGTACCACGCCCTGACCAGGCCGGCGGTCCTGGAGGGTGAGGCCACGGCCCGCGCGATCGCCATCGCTGAGGTCGCCGGCGCTCCGGTCTATATCGTGCACCTCACCTGTGCACCGGCCCTTGATCAGGTGCGGGCCGCACAGCGGCGTGGGGCAGCGGTGTGGGCCGAAACCTGCATACAGTACTTGTTCCATACCGCGGACGACCTTGATCGACCGAATTTCGAGGGCGCGAAGTTCGTGTGTTCTCCACCCTTCCGCGCGACGCAGGATCAGGACGCGCTGTGGCAGGGATTGGCGGACGGCGCCCTCTCGGTCGTTTCGACCGATCACTGCCCGTGGAATTTCGGCGTCGAGAAGCAGCTGGGAAGAGACGATTTCTCGAAAATTCCGAACGGCGTGCCGGCGATCGAAGACCGCCTGCTCATGCTGCACCACGGCGGGGTGAATGCCGGCCGCATCACCCTGCCGCGTTTCGTCGAGGTGACGTCGACTGCACCGGCCCGGCTGTTCGGACTCTATCCGCGCAAGGGGACACTCGAGGTTGGATCGGACGGTGACATCGTGCTGTGGGATCCGCGGGCGGAGCGCACGCTCAGCGCGCGCACCCATCACATGCGGGTGGACTACAACCTCTTCGAGGGGACCACCGTGCACGGGGCTCCCGAAGCCGTCTGGGTGCGCGGCACGCAGGTTGTCGCGGGCACGCGTTTCATCGGTCGGGCCGGATTGGGGCGGTACCTGCCGCGTTCCCGGTTCGCGGTATAGCCCTTTTGGTGTCGCTCTCGAGAGCGACGCGAACAAGTGTCGGCAGGAGGTGACAGTCACCCATCCCCAAACCGGTGACTGTCACCTCCTGCTTTTGATCAGCCCAGGGGGACCCGCTGCCCGGCGTATGCCCGGTCCACCTCCACGACCCGTCCGGCTTCCTCATCCCAATACTCCTGTCCCGCCATCCGCTGCAGAAGCTCTCGCGGGTAGCCCAGCGGGCGCCACACCGCTTCCTTCTGCTGCGAGAGCCGTTTCTTCTGAGCCGGACCGCGGACGTCGAGAATTTCGTCAGGCGTGGACTGCGCAAAGGGTCTCTTCCGCCAGCGCGCTAGTTGCGAGCCGAGCGTATCTCCTGCCCGCTGTTTGAATTCGTCGATCACTGATGGGTACCGGTCGAACCCGTCGGTGGCCACTGTCACCACGTTGTCATCGGGCCCCAACGCGAGGTGGCGGGCCATCGTTACCGCCGCGATGATATTGGCCGTCGAAGAGATCCCGACCATCCCCGCGAGTTCGGTACCCTGGACCGCGAGCAGGCTCCACAGACAGTCCTCGTCGTGCACGAGCAGGACGTAGTCGGTGCTGGACACGTTGTGGATGAGCGTCACCATCTTGTCTCCCACGCCCTCGATGCGATGATGGCCCACTCCATCGGCATACAGGGTCGGACACTCCCGCGGCTCAGGCGCGGCGATCAGCGCGTCGGGGAATCTCGCCTTGATCTCGTCACCGGCGGCGAGCGTGCCGGCCGACCCCGGCGCGGCAAGGAACAGCGCGACCCGTCCATTGCCGTACGATGCCGCCGCTTCCAGCGCCGCGCGGCCCGTGACCGCCCGATGGAACCGGTAGTTCGGCAGCAGCGAGAACTGCTCGAGCACGAGGTACTCCGGCCGCCGCATGTAGGCTTCGTGAGTGCGCTGCAGTGTCAGGATGACGTCGCTCTCGGTGCCGGGGGTGAGGTCCAGTTCGCCGCCGTAGCGGCGGATGCGATCGTACCGCTCGCGGCTCATTCCGTCGGGCATGACGACGATAACGCGATAGCCTTTGAGCTTTGCGACGTATGCCGCGCCGATGCCGAAATTGCCGGTCGATGGCGCGACCAGCGTTTGAATTTCCGACGAGGCGCGGCCGTCGAGTTCCGCCTCCATCAGGGTCGTGTACACCGGCCCGACCTTGTGGCTGCCGGAAGGGAAGTCCTTGCCGAGCAAGACGATGATATTCGCGTCGACGCCGGTGAACTCGGGCGGCAGCACGACGTGATTGATCGTTCCGTCCGGCCGGCGCCAGGTGATGTTGAACAGGTTCAGCGGATCGTCCTCGCGGCTTTGGGCCTCAAGCACGCTTTGACGGAAGGCGTCGGGGAGCCGCCGCGGATCCTGCATCTCGGAGTAGGTCGGCCCGGGGATGCTCATCGCAGCGCTTCCTGCACGGCCTCGGATCTGGGATCCACTTCTATCGCCCGCCCGGGGGCCGCCGTGCGCGCGGTGGCCGGATCTTTCAGACCGTGGCCGGTCAGGAGCACCAGCACACGTTCCTTCGGGCCGATCAGGCCCCGATCGCGCAGGTGCGGCAGCGCGGCGATTCCCGCCAGCGCAGCGGGTTCACCCCACACGCCGGTCAATGCCGCCAGTATCCGCGTCGCGGCGGTAATCTCCTCATCGCTCACCGTCACGATGGTCCCCGCCGATGCGCGCACTGCCGCGAGCGCCTTCCGCCAGTTGCGCGGTGTGCCCACCGCGATCCCGTCGGCGACGGTGTGCACCGGCACCGGTGTGACGTCACGGTTCTCCGCCAGCGCGGCCGCGATGGGGGCAGCGCCGGCCGCCTGCACCCCTATCACCCGGGGCACGTGCGGACTCAGTCCCAACAACTGCATCTCCCGCAGGCCCTTCCATGTTCCAGCCAGCGTGCAGCCATCGCCCAGCGGCACGAGGACGACATCCGGCGGCGCGCCGGCGGTCTGTTCCGCGATCTCCAGCCCCGCCGTCTTCTTTCCTTCCACTAAGAGGGGGTTGATGGCGCTGTTGCGGTTGTACCACTCGAAGCGTGATGCAGCGTCCATCGAGAGACGGAACGCATCCTCGTAGGTACCACGCACCAGGAAGACCGTCGCACCGTACATCAACATCTGCGTGAGTTTGGCGGCGGAGACCTGCGCGGGGACGAAGATGTAGGCCCGCAGCCCGAGCTGCGCGGCCATCCCCGCCAGCGACGACGCGGCGTTGCCGGTCGACGCGCAGGTAATCTCCCGGAACCCCAAGGCGGCGGCGTGCACGGCGCCGACGGAGGACGCCCGGTCCTTCAATGACGCCGTGGGGTTGCGGCCTTCATCTTTCAGCAGAACGGAGCCCAAGCCGAAGTGCGCGGACAGCGGCGGAGCCTCAAACACCGGCGTCCACCCCACCGGGCTCACAGGCAGGCGGATCCCTTCGGGCAAAGGGAGTAAAGGTAGATATCGCCACTGCGTGCGTGGAGCTGCGGCCAGGTACTCGCGGGTGAGCCGCCGCTTCGCCTCCTCGTAGTCGTACATGACGTCGAGAATCCCATCGGTGCCGCAGGCCGGGCAGGTGAGGCGGAGCTCACTCGCGTCATATGAGCGACCGCAGCGCACGCACACGTAGCCATTAACGAATCCGATCGATGACGGCACGACTCGCTCCTTTCGTGCCACGTCGAGGGTTCTCCTCGATGACGCGGAAATACCACGGGATGAGCATCGACAGCGGCACCGTACAGAGGATCGTCGCGTACCTCGAAGGGCACGATGCTGAGATGCTCCAGTTCCTCCGCGACATCGTGGCGATCCCCAGTTACGACAGCCAGCTCAAAGACGTCGGCGGTGCCGTCGCCGACCGGATGCGGGCACTGGGGTTCGAGGATGTACGGTTCGACGCGATGGGCAACGTCCTCGGCCACGTCGGCTCCGGTCCGCGGTCTCTCCTGTTCGACAGCCACCTCGACACGGTCGGGATCAGTGACCGCGCCGCGTGGCAGTGGGATCCGTTTGTCGGCAAAGTCGACGACGGGATCCTCTATGCGCTGGGCGCCGGCGACGAGAAGGGCAGCACCCCGCCGATGATCTACGCGCTGCATGCATTGAAGCAGCTCGGCCTCCTCGACGGCTGGACGTGCTACTTCTTCGGCAACATGGAAGAGTGGTGCGATGGGATCGCCGGACATGCGCTGGTCGAGCACGAACGGATCCGGCCGGATTTCGTGGTGATCGGCGAGCCGACCAACCTGCGCGTCTATCGCGGGCATCGGGGACGCGTGGAGGTCAGCGTTACCTTCCGCGGGAAGACCGCCCATGCCAGCGCGCCCGAACGCGGGGAGAACGCCGTGTACAAAGCGGCGGCGTTCGCGGCGCAGGTCGCCGACCTGAACCGGACGTTCGTGGGCGACGCGTTTCTCGGCCCCGGCACGATCGCCGTCACCCAGATTCAGAGCCGCGCGCCGTCGCTCAACGCAGTGCCCGACGTCTGCTCACTCTATCTCGACCGGCGCGTCACGGTCGGGGAAACCAAGGAACAGGTGCTCGCCGAGCTGCGCGGTCTGCCCGCGGCGGCGGGCGCGGAAATCACGGTTCCGCTGTACGAGGAGCCGTCCTACACGGGCTTCGTGTTCCCCGTCGAGAAGGTCTATCCCGGGTGGGCGCTGCCGGAAGACCACGTGCTGGTGCGTGCCGGACAGGAAGCTAGGCGGGCCGCGCTCGGAAGGAGCAGCGAGCCTGGGCGGTGGGCGTTCTCGACCAACGGCACTTACTGGATGGGCAAGGCGCAGATTCCCTCGATCGGATTCGGCCCCGGAGATGAGCGCCACGCGCACACCACGCTCGATCAGGTTCCCCTGGCGGAGGTCACCGCGTCGGCCCGCTTCTACACGCTGCTGCCCATCGTCTTGGGCCGGCTCCTGCAGTGAACCGTCACAGGCCCGACCCGGTTCCACCCCTCGGCGCGCCCTGCCGCCATGCGGGTGGATCATATCCGCACAAGGGGTTTCTCTCCGCCCGGATGAAACTAGGCGTCAATGCCCCCGGCGCGCGCGGCGCTGTACCTCCAGGATAAGCATCCGATCCCGGATGGCATCAGGTATGCGCAGCATGCTGAGTCGCGTGGATTCGAGGCGGTCTGGCAGGCGGAGTCCCGGCTGGTGCGGGAAGCCACCGTGCCGATGGCCGCGTATGCCTCGCACACGCGACGCCTCAAGGTCGGCTCCGGCGTCGTCAACACCTGGACCCGCAACGTGGGCCTGCTGGCCGCAACCTTTGTCACCCTCGACGATCTGGCGCCGGGCCGCATCATGCTGGGACTCGGCGCATGGTGGGATCCCCTCGCGCGTAAGGTCGGCATCACCCGCAGCAGCCCCCTGCAGTGCATGCGGGAAACCGTCGAGGCCTGCCGCGCGCTGTTCACGCTGGACGAAGTGAGCTACGAGGGCGAGTTCGTGCACCTCGATGGAGTGCGCATCGACGTCGTGCACGGCGACACCGCTCCCAGATCGATCCCCATCTACGTGGGCGCCACCGGCCCGAAGATGCTGGAACTGGCGGGGGAGATCGGCGACGGGGTGCTGCTCAACTACATGGTGTCCCCGAAGTACAATGATGAAGCCATGGACCGCATCGCCGCAGGA
>DASXUC010000074.1:0-1646 GCA_036505015.1 bacterium
CCGCAGATTGTGGCGGTCGGGCGCGACGTATTCGCTGCTTGGAGTGCTGGTAATCCGCGCAGAGACATTTACTTCGCGAAAACCACCGGCGGTTTCGCTGACCTTCCACCGGGCGCCGGCGGCTGGGCCGGTGGTACGAACAACCCCGGCGTGCCGGACTGGCGCTGCATCAGGCAGGCAGAAGGCCGCGGCGGCAAACGAAACGCGTGCCCGGCGGTGCCATCGAGAACGCGGTAAGGACCGGCTGAGCCTACTGCGGGACGAGCGAGCGCACGACCCGCGGCATCCGCTCTCCGGGCGCCAGCGGGATCATCGGCACCGGCTGTACTTCGATGGACACCTGCGGCCCGAGGATGGCGCCCAAGGCGACAATAATTGCCTGGGCCGCGCTTTGCCCGTCGGTGTCGATGCGTGCGAGCAGGACGCGCACCTGATCCGGCCGTTCCTGGACCAGCTGGTACTGCAGGATGCCGGGGACGTGTTGGATCGCCAGGGTCAGTGAGTACGGATGGATGATCCGGCCGTCGGGCAGCACGAACGAGTCGACGCGGCGGCCTTCGATCGTCTCCAGCAGCGGCAGGGCCCGGCCGCACGGACATCGCGCGGCGCTCCACCGGGCGGCGTCACCCATCCCGGAGTACCGGATGATCGGGAACACAAAATTGGTCAGATCGGTCACGACCACCTCGCCGGTCTCACCGGGCGGCGCAGGCACGCCGTCTTGGAGTACCTCGAGGACGGTCCGCGTGGAAATCACGTGGACGCCGCGGTGGTACGCGCATTCCAGCCCGATGAGCCCGGCCTCGGTGGAGCCGTAGGCGGCGAAGAGTTCGGAGCGAAAGACGTCCTGCAGGAGCGCCCGGGTCTGCGGATCGAGGACTTCCGCCGACCAGATGATGGCCTGCGGCTGATGCAGCGAGAGCCCACGGTCCCGCGCATGCAGCGCCAGGTTGCGCAGGGTGCTGGGGTAACTGACCAGCAGGTCCGGACGGAACGCGTTGAGGCGCGCAGCCTGCTCGGCGGGGTCGGCGAGCGCATCGGCCTCCCTGATGCGGAGCATGAACCGCGGCAGCACCCGCATCATGACGGTTTCGATGCTGTGCTCATCGCGCACCAGCATCGTCATCATCCGCCAGGCCGGCCGGCCGAGCCAGCGCGCGACCATCATCGGCGATCCCCAGCCCGCCACCGAGAAGATCGCGCGCGTGTCCTTGTAGATCCTCGTCGGCTGCCCAGTCGATCCGGAGGTTTCGGTCAGGTAGCAATCTTCGCGGCGGGCTTCGCGGTCGAGCAGCTCCTGGGATGGAACTTCGCGCAGCACCTTCTTGGTCAGGAGGGGGAGCCGGGCCAGGTCGTCGAGCGTCTGGATCTGCTCGGGCCGCGCTCCGGCGTCATCAAACCACCGCCGGTAGAACGGGACCCGGGCGTACGCATGGGCGACCAGCCGGCGCAGCCAGAGTTCTTGGTGGCGGCGGAGCCCTTCGGGATCCCTGGAAAGACGATCCAGCCAGAGCGCCCCAACAACGTGACGGACCAGCGAAATGGCGTTGCGGAACTTGTTCAAATCTCAACATTCTTCCACCGCCTGGGGACACTTCCTTTATGATGGAGTTGGGGAGGGGCCGATGACGAGGATCCTGCTGGCC
>DASXUC010000075.1:0-13069 GCA_036505015.1 bacterium
GGTTCTTGACGTGCGCGTCGACGGTCCGCTCGTAGCCTTCGAACGAGTATCCCTGCACCTGATCGATCAGCTGCAGCCGCGTGAACGCGCGCCCGGGGTGGCTCGCCAGCGCCAGGAGCAGTCTGAACTCCGTCGGGGTCAGCGCCAGGACCGTTCCGCCCCGCGCCGCGGCGAAGCGGATGGGATCGATCTCCAGGTCGTGCAGGCGGATCACATCGCCGGGCGGGTCTCCACCCCGCGACCGCCGCAGTACGGCCCGCACCCGCGCGACGACCTCGCGCGGGCTAAAGGGCTTAGTGATGTAGTCGTCGGCGCCCAATTCCAGCCCGATGAGCTTGTCGGCCTCCTGGCTGCGCGCGGTCAGCATGATGATCGGGGTGCTCCCGGCGGCGCGGAGACGGCGGCAGACCTCGAATCCGTCCTGCCCCGGCAGCATGAGATCGAGCAGGATCAGATCGGGCCGCAGACGCGAGAACTCATCCGCGGCCCGATCGCCGTCGGCCACCACCGTGACGCGGTAGCCGTCTTTTTCGAGATACTGACGGACGATGTCCGAGATCTCGGGCTCATCCTCGACCACGAGCACCGTCTTTCGGTTCACTGCAGGGCTTTCTTCAACTCTTCGTACTGCTCTTTGGTGATCTCGCCGCCGGCCAGCCGGCGCTTGAGGATCTCCAGTGATCCATCTGCGGCTGCGGCAGGGCGGCCGAGCAGTCCGCGCCCGATGAGCACGATGCCGACGGCGACAAGGAGGAGTAGCAGCAGGCCTCCGACCCCAAAACCGCCGCGGCCGTACCCGCCCCCCATCATGCCGGGCCCCATCATGCCGCCCATCAACCCGAAGCCGCCGAACGCCATGCCCAGGATGGGCACCAGCACGACCACGCCCAGGATCACCAACAGCACAGTCGTCAGATCACGCGAGTTCATGTGCATCCCTCCTAGAAGTCCTTCTCCTGCACGAAGGTCCCGTGCCAGTTGTGAAACCAGACCTGGCCTGTGTACGCGTTGACGCTGAGCATGCCGACTGGTTTCCCGCTGCGCTCTGCGTCGAAGGTGAAGTACCCGTACAAGGCTGTCCCCTCATCGGGCGTCGTTCCCCCCACCGCCTGGGTCAGGTACTGGCCGGCGATCTGCTTGGCACGCTCCTGCGTGATCGCAGGCTGCGCGGCGGGGGTCGCCGGACCGCGAGTTCCCGGGCCGTAGCCCGGCCCCTGGCCCGGACCATACCCTGGTCCACCCATCCTGCCGCCACCCATCCTGCGGCCATCCATCATGCCGCGGCCGCCGAATCCCGCCATGTGACCGTACTTCGTGTTCCACATCATGGCGGGACCGTACTCGGGGTGCACGAACCCGTTGCGCTCGACCAGCAGCTCCAGGGCGCCGATCCCCGTGCTCTTTTCCTTGACCAGCACGTAGAAGTGGTTGCTGAACTCCATCACCTCGGCAACCGCGAGATCACCGTATCCTGTCGCGGCCAGCGCATCCCGTGCCCGCACGGCCGCCGTGTCGATCGACGTCACTGGGGTGGGGGCCTGGTTCCCCCAGCCGAACCCCATCATCCCCGGGCCGGGACCGCCTCGCGTGCGCTGCGCCAGGGCAGGAATCGCCAGAGCCGCCGCCAGCACCAGCACGCCGATGCCGGCATAGACGTATCGCATCCTCATTTCCGTCATCTCCTCACCTCATCGTGAGAGGCAAGCTCTCCACGCATGACGCTACCGGTCCGGCGTGAATGTGGGGTGAATGTGCCATGAAAAAATCATGAACGCCCGCGGTCGCACTAAGCGTACGAAGCGGGCGCTCCGGTGCCATCAGGCCTCCGCCTGATGTGGCGCTACTTCTGCAGCCCGAACACCGTGACCGTGCCGGTCGCCTTGTCCACCTGGTGGCACGACGTGCACGTTCCCTTGTACGCGGGAGACGCGAACGTGGTGCTGTTGAGGTGGATCCGGTGCATGACCTGCCGGAAGGGCTTGGGCACGGGTCCCTTCGCGTGGCAGACCATGCACTGTGTGATGGTCTTGGCCGCGATGGCCGGATGGCCCGAGACCTTCTTCGCCATGGCATCCAGAGGCGGTTGCTTCCCCGCCGGCCCATGGCAGGCCGGACACCCCTGCACGGCCGGCGTGGCGGCAGGTGACGGGCTTGTGGACGCCCAGGCGACCAGACCGGCCACCACCACCAGACCGACCAGGACCAGCGACACTGCTCTCATCTGCTGTCTCCTCCCCCCCTCAACGTGCGGATTTGTTGGAACTTCAGCCACAACAGCACGGCGACGAGGGCAATGATGGCAATCGAAACGCCAAGTCCCCGGCGCCGGAAGGCCACTTCGGCCAGCGCCGCGGCGCCGACGGCCCTCGCCTTGCCCGCCGCCGCGACGCCGACCCCACTGGATTGCTGCACCGCCTTCGGATCGGCCGCGTGCGTGGCGGCCCGCGTGAGGATCAGCTGCGTGCTCGCCTGATCGAGGTCCAATCTCGCCTCGGACACGTCCATGCCGGCGTCGGCAGCCTGTCCCAACTCTTTGTTCGCCTGCGCGATGGCCGTTTTCAGATTCTCCAGCGATCCGCGCATCGTCGCCGCGGCCGCCAGCCCCGCTGATCCCGTCGGATGACACTGCATGCACACGGCCCCCGCCCGCGCCCCGATCATGGCGTCGGTGGGCAGCTTGATGCGGTGCGTCCCGTGGCACACCGTGCACTCGGCAATCCCCAGGGCGTCAAACGCCGTTTTGTGAGGACTGCGGACGAACAGGTCGCGGGTGGCGCTGTGGCACTGCGCGCAGACGTTGGCAACCGACGTCACCCCCGGCGGGGTCGCGCCGTGGTTGTCGTGGCAGTCGTTGCACGCGGGCGCCTGGCGGTTGCCGCGGGCCAGCAGGGCCTGCCCGTGGACGCTCTCCTTGTACTGCGCGTACTGGGTGGTGGGGATCCCGTACTTCTTCATGCGGACCGGATCGGCGTGGCACCGCGCGCACGTCGCCGGCACGTTGGTCGAAAACACCGGCGAACTCGAGTCCGTCACGCTACGCACGGGATGCACGCCGTGGCAGCTCGTGCACGTCGCGACGGCCTGATCGCCGTCCTTCAAGCGCTTGCCGTGGACGCTGGTCTGGTAGCGCGCGAACTGGTCGGTCGGCAGCCGCGGGTTGAACCGCCTCATGAAGTCCACGTTAGAATGGCAGCGGGCGCAGAACTGCGGCGTCTGCTGCGCGGTCGGCGCGCCGACGAACCCAGCCGCTCGGTCGTGCGCATCCATGCCTGTCCGCGCTGGGTTCCCGCCATGGCAGCTCGCGCAGCGCAACCCCTGCTGCGCGTGGACGTCGCTCCCCATACCCGCGGCGGGCTTCGCCAGGGCGCCGCCCAGATTCTCGTGGCAACTGGTGCAGGTGTCGGTGGGAGGGACGGCGGCGGCGAGAACCACTGACGGCGCGGAACCCGCCGTCGGGCCCACCCCGGCAGCCCCCGGCTGGAACACGGCGGCCGCGGCGGCCAGCAGCAGGAACACGAGTGTTGCCGGCCCGATGCGCTGCATGGCTACTCCGAAACCAATCCCAAGACCGTCATGATGATCACGAACCCGACCGCAGCGATGCCGACCAATGTCACCAGCGGGTGGCTGCGTTCGCGCTGGGCCCAGACGTCGAGAAACGGGACGAGCAGCAGGATCCCGCCGGCCAGCGCGAACGCCACCACGCCGAGCATCTCGCCTTCCAGTCCAAAGATGCGGCTCGGCAGCAGGCGCAGCGTTTGAAACATGAACAGGAAATACCACTCGGGCTTGATGCCCGCCGGCGCGGGCGCCAGCGGATCGGCTTTCTCCCCCAGCGGCCAGGGCACGTACGTGGCCAGCGCAGCCAGGACGCCGAGGAGGACGACCCACACGATGAGATCGCGCAGCACGAAGTGCGGGTAGAACGGCTCCGCCCGGCTCGTCCGCACCGACGGTGGCTTGCTCATGCCGTGGATCTGGACGAGCAGCAGGTGCAGCCCCAGCAGCAGCGTCGTCAGCGCCGGGAGAATCGCCACGTGGATGCCGAAGAACCGGGTCAGCGTGGCCTCGGTCACATCCTCGCTGCCGCGCAGCAGGACGAGGATCGCCTGCCCGACCAGCGGGAGGTCGCCCGCGATCTCGGTCCCCACCTTCGTGGCGAAGTAGGCCAGCGTGTTCCAGGGCAGCAGGTATCCGGTGAACGCGAACGTCAGCGTGATCAGCAGCAGCACGACGCCGGAGATCCAGGTCACTTCGCGCGGGCGCCGGTAGGCCCGGCCGAAGAACGTCACCGCCAGATGCACCATCACCGCCAGCACCATCAGGTTCGCCGACCAGACGTGCAGCGAGCGCACCAGCCAGCCGAACCGGACCGCAGAGGTGATCAGCCGCACGCTCTCATACGCGGCGCCGGACGTGGGCCGGTAGTACATCAGCAGCAGCAATCCGGTGACGACCTGAATGAGGAAGAAGAACAGTGAGATCCCGCCGGTGTAGTACCCGGCGGCGTGGCGATGCACGGGGACGTCTTTCTTGTGGAGGAACGCCTCCGCCTGACGGAACCGCAGCCGTTCGTCCAGCCAATCGCGGACGCTCACGGCATCATCCTTTGGAGACGATGACGTCGTCGCCCTTGACGGTGACCCGGTATTCCTCCAGCGGCCGGGGCGGCGGACCCGACAGCACCTGACCGTGCAGATCGTAGTGGCCGTCGTGGCAGGCGCACCAGATGTGGCTGAGGTCGGGGCGGTACTGCACGGTGCAGGCCAGGTGCGTGCAGACCGCGGTGAACGCGCGCACCTCGCCGGCGGGCGTACGCAGCACGATCGCGGGCTTGCTCGCGAAGAGGAAGATCTTCCCGGAGTTGGCGGCGACCTCGGACGCCTTGGCCGCCACCACCGAGGAGGCGACGACTTCCTTGACCTTCGGGGGGATCAGGTAGCTGATGACGGGATAGGCAATCGCCGCCCCCAGTGCCGCAATCCCCACGCGGAGGGCCCGGTCGAGGAACGAGCGGCGCCCGATGCGGCCGGGATTGGGTGTGTGCGCATCCATCGTCGGTCCGCTATTTCAGCGCGTCCAGCGTCGCCAGGATGACCGTCCGGTAGAACCTCGGGTTGTGGACGCCCTTGCTGCCGTCGCCGTGGAACAGGAAGTAGTTCCACGACGCCCGCACGATCACGTCGGTGGTCGGAAACACCAACGCTCCCGACCCATCCTTGATATCAGCGAACAGCGTGTAGACGTCACGTCCGCCGGTGAGCTTGAGGATCAAACCCATCTGCCCGTGGAACTCCGTCGGGACGGCCCCGGTAATCTGCGCCGGGTCGATCGGAGAGTTCGCGGTGGTCTGGTCGGTGTTGGGATCCCATGCGCCAACCGTGGCGACCCGGCTCTTTGCGGTCATTGCGCGCTCGTTGATCGCCTCAGCCAGGTCCTCGATCAGCCCCTCCGTTGCGCGCTGCACGCGCTCCGCCGTGAACGACGGTCCATGGCAGTTCGTACAGACCGTCTTCTGGGCTCTGAACGTGTGACTGGAGGGGTTGAGCTTCACGTGGCATGTCACGCACGCGTCCCCCGTGAACGCCGCATGCGGTGAGATGAAATTCTCACCAAAGTTCACGAAGTAGACGTTCTTCCCCATGATGACATCGGCTTGGGCAGGCGTGTGGGGTCCCGTGAACCGACCGGGATTGGGCGTGTTCCAGGTTACCGCGCCGTTCCGCGTATTGTGACACGACATGCACAGTGCGCCGGCGCCCACACGCCGGGCCCGGAAACCGGCCGGCAACAGCGGCGTGCTTCCTTCCAGACGCAGGCTGTAGTCGGCGTTGTGACACGTCGCGCACGTCTGCGGCCGCACGGAGAACCGCGTCAGGCCCAACGACGCCAGGAACGGCAGGGTGGCCGGACTCCCATCGGGCTGCGTGATCGGCCCCACGTTGCCCTTCAACAGTTGAGGCAGCCACGCTCGGAACCCCTGTTCCGAATGGCACCGCCCGCAGTGCGCGGCGGTTGTCCCGCGGGCTTCAATCGTCGCATTCACCGTGAGAACCCGCCGGGCGTGCGCCGACTTCGCCCACTGCTCGCGCCGGGCATCGGCGGCCCCCTTCGCCGCGACGGCGAACGCAATCGTGGCGATCACTGCCAGAGCGACGATCAGCACGATCCGGCGCCGGTTCATCGTTTCCCTCCTCTAGATCTTCTGGTTCGCATGATCCAGTACCGCGTCGCGCCTCCCTATGGCCTGATCCGGACGGCCCGCACGGCCGCCCGGGTCTCGGCGCCAAGGCCGAGCGTCTGCACGAAGGAGACGAAGTGCCAGCGGGCCGTGACGTTGTCGTCAAACAACGACATCCCAAACCGGTAGACTCGTCCCGGCTTGAAGGGTTTGTCGTCAGGGTTCCCGGTCACGAGCTTACGGCGCAGTTCCACGACCCATCGGCCGTTGCCCCACGATCCGTTGGCCAGGATGTCCGCGCTGCTTCCAGCAGGCAGGCGCAGGACGTTTCGAGGCAGCAGGTCACCGGCGGCAAACCGCGCCGCGGCGTCGAGCGGGACCGCATTTTGGCCTTCCACCAGCGGCAGCTGTGCCCGCAGCTCGCTAAACCGGGACTCCGGGATCGCCCGAAAGCCGGTCTTCGACTGGTCGTACATGAACGACGCGCGCGCCGGCGTGGTGAACGTGGAGCGGCCCGCGTCGCTGAGCCGGTACTCCAGCACGTAGTCGTCACCGGCATATCCAACCGGGCTCGAGCGGTAGGCCCGCCACTGCCACAGATCGAGGAACGACCCCTCGGCCTTCAATCGATCGATTTCAGCCCTGGTCTTGACCTTGTCCCAGCCACCCGTCTCATCGATTGCAGTGCGCGTGAGAAGGAGGTAGTGGCGCATATCCGTCGCGTTCAGTCCAGTGGTCCCGAAGTACGGATGGTTGCGCACACGGTCGCCGACCACATCCGCGGGCATGTAACGCATGCTGGTGTGGCAGGCCATGAAGCACCCGACTTGGTTGAATCCGGTCCTGACCCCGTCGGCCGCCTGGACGTTGCGATCGGTAAACATCAGCGCGAGGCGGTCCTCATAACTCGGCGGGATGCCGGCTCTCGTCGCTTCAGGCTTGGGACCACCCCACGCTACCCAGCGGGTCCCGTCCCAGCGCCACAACTCGTGGCTGGCACCCGGCTGAGCAGCCGCCCACTCAAACCGGAAGTAGATGTACTGGTCGTCGAACGCGGCGCGGACCGACACGTCCACGGACCCGCGCTTGCCGATGATGGGCTCGGGTTCCAGGGCGCCGGCCTTGACTAGTCGTTCACCGAGCGTCTTCTCGGTACCGGTGTGACACGCCAGGCAGGCGGTCCCGCCGAGGATCTGCTGGCTGCCCGGATGCTTGGCACTGGTGAGGAACTCCCAACTTGCCTGACCCGGAAAGAACACGGTAATGGTCTGGGCCGGAATCTTCGACCAATCGCCGGGGAAGGTGAACAGTCCGGCCGCTCTGATGGCCGGGGACACCTGGGCCTCGACGCGGCCGGATGTGGCCCCCGGCGACCAGATCATTAGAGCCACCAGAACGAGGATCACTACTGATGCGCTGACGGTAGTCCACCGGTTCATCGTCTCTCTCCTCTGGATCTGCGGCCGCCCACTGGGTAGCCCTGCGTGGCGGCCAACCGTTCCACCTCGTCTGCGGGGTACCGTCGGCGGCCGCCCAGGGTCATCCGCACCGGCAGCCGGCCTTCCCGCGCCCACCGATACACGGTGTGGGGCGACACGCCAAAGATCGCCGCCACTTCGTGCCGGCTGAGCAATCGGTGCGGTTCTGCCATGGGTGCGCGGGCCCGTGCCGCCACTCGCATCATAGAGAACAATGCGCGCAATTGCCCATGATGCAACTGCACCATTTGTGCGCTTTGTGCATCAGGGGGGCAGAGGACCACGAATCGGGCAGGCGCCCGATACCTGAGCCTCCGGCGCGTCCATAGACTGAGCGAGGAAAGCGAACATTCCGAACACCCCGGGGCGCGGCAGATGCGTGCCATTGAGGCTGACAGGCTGGTCAAAGCGTTCGGGCCGGTGCACGCGCTGCGCGGGGTGAGTCTGAGCATCGCGTCCGGCGAGTCGGTGGTCATCTTCGGACCAAACGGCGCAGGGAAGACCACGCTGCTGAAGATCCTGGCCACCCTGATGCGGCCCACCAGCGGCCGCCTGCGCTTGTTCGGCGCCGACCCGTTCGCCGACGGCACTCTGCGGAGGACGCTGGGCGTCGTCTCGCACCAGACGTACCTCTACGGCGGACTCACCGCCTCTGAGAACCTCGTGTTCGCCGGGCGGTTGTACGGTGTCCCCGACACCGGTGAGCGGACCGCGGTCCTGCTGGATACCGTGGGTCTGGCCGGCCGGGCCCACGATCTCGTGCGGACGTTCAGTCGGGGGATGAGCCAGCGCCTGGCCATCGCCCGCGCGTTGATGCACGACCCGCCGCTGCTGCTGCTCGACGAGCCATATACGGGGTTGGACCGCCACGCCGCGGGCATGCTCACCGGACTGCTGGAGCGCCTGCGAGGACAGCGCACCGTCGTGATGACGACGCACAGCATCGAACAGGGTCTCACCCTGGCCGACCGCATGGCGATCCTGGTCGGCGGCACGCTTGCCTATCAGGGGACGGACGGACTGGGCAGCCCGCGGGACGCGGAACGCCTGTACCTCGACTGCGTCGAGGCGGCGCGGGCCCCAACCATTCGCGACGCTCAGGTTCGGGGCACCGCATGACGGCCATCCGCCTCCTGGTCTGGAAAGATCTGGTCCTCGAGCTGCGGACGAAGGAGATCCTCACCGCAATGGCGGTGTTCTCCGTGCTGGTCGCGGTCGTGTTCAGCTTCGCGTTCTCACCATCGGCGGATGACGCGGTCCGCCTCCTGCCCGGCATGCTCTGGGTGACGCTCGCGTTTGCGGCCATCCTCGGGTTGTCACGGTCCTTCATGCTGGAGCGGGATCAGGAATGTCTGGAGGGCCTGCGGTTGTTCCCGTTCGACCGCAGCGCGATCTACGCCGGGAAGGCGGTCGCCAATCTCTTGTTTCTGTTCGCGGTCGAAGTGGTGCTGCTGCCCGCCCTGGCGGCGATCTCGGGCGTGTCGCTCCTCCCGCGTCTGTTCCCGCTGCTGGCGGTCCTCGCACTGGGCAGTATTGGACTCGTGGTGGTGGGAACGCTGTTCTCGGCAATGTCGGTGCACACCCGCATCCGTGAGGTGCTGCTGCCGGTGTTGATGCTCCCGCTCGCCGCACCGGTGCTCATCAGCGCCACCAAGGCGATGCAGGGGCTGCTGGCCGGACGGAGTTGGACCGACGTGCTGCCGGGCATCCGGATCCTCGGTGCGTTCGACGTGATCTTTGCGGTCATCGGCTACCTGGTCTTCGAGTATGTCCTGGAGGAGTGAGCGATGAAACGATGGGACTGGCGCGCGCTGGTGATCGGAGCGAGCGGGATCCTTGCCATCATCGGATTGTTCATGGCGACGCTGTACGCGCCGCAGGAGAAGACGATGGGCGATGCCCAGCGGATCTTCTACCTGCACGTGCCGTCGGCGTGGATCGGCTTTCTGGCCTTCGGCGTGGTCTTCGTCGCCAGCATCGCCTACCTGGCGACGCGCCGGCGGGAGTTCGACCTGGCGGCGGCGGCGAGCACCGAGGTCGGCGTCGTGTTCACGACCCTGGCCATCGCCAGCGGGGCGGTGTGGGGCCGCTACGCCTGGGGCACCTGGTGGAGCTGGGACCCGCGGCTGACCACCACGTTCATGCTCTGGTTCATCTACGTCGTGTCGCTGATGGTACGGGCCTACGGCGGCACGGGCAACCAGCCGTCCCGGTTCGCCGCCGTCTTGGGCATCGTCGGGTTCCTGGACATTCCCCTGATTCACCTGTCGGTCGTCTGGTGGCGGTCACTCCACCCGCTGCCCGTGGTCGTCCGACCGGAGGGTCTGGGGTCCGGGCTCCATCCGGCCATGCTGCAGACGCTGATGGTGAACCTCGCCGCGTTCACGCTGCTGTACGTCGCGCTGTTCAGTATCCGCCGCGCACAGATGGCGGCGGCCGACGCGCTGGTCGCCCTTCGCGACCAGTCATTCGAGCCGACCGGGATCACGGTCCCGGCGGCTCCTCTGGGGGTGCCGTGATGTCACCGCTTGGTGCGATGTTCCTTGGATACGGCATCGTGGTCGGCGGTCTGTTCGCCTACGTCATCCGCCTGCACCGCATCGGCCGGGCGATTGACGCCGAGCTGCGGCGCGCAGCGCCGGAACGGCGGTGATCCCGATGCGGGTGAAGCTCCTCGTCGCCGTGCTCGTCATGCTCGCCGTCGGTGGCTACCTGGCCTACAGCGGCGCGCGCTCCAGCATGGCCTACTACCTGACCGTGGGCGAGCTGCTGGACCGCGGCGAGTCGATGCAGGCCGCGGATCTGCGGGTCAGCGGGCAGGTTCGCGCGGGATCGGTGCAGCGGGATCAGCGCAGCGGGTTGCTGCGGTTCGACGCGACCGACGGCGTCCACGCGCTGCCGGTCACCTATCGCGGCATCGTGCCCGACACGTTTAAACCCGGCGCCGACGTCGTGGTGGAAGGGCGCTTCGACGGGACGACCTTCACCGCGGTGCGGCTGTTTGCCAAATGCCCGTCCAAGTTCGAGGCGAAAGAACAATGAACGGGGTTCGGGGTTCGGGGTTGGGGGTTCGGCAGTGCTTGAGAGACGCGAGTGCGGTCTTCCCGAACACCGAACCCCGAACACCGACCCCCGGGGGTTGCTTCAATGGCTGATCTCGGCAGCGCCGCGATCACCCTGGCCTTCCTCGCCGCGGTCTTCGGGACGATCGCGCCCCTGCTGGGCGCGGCCAGGCGGCGCCCCGAGCTCATCCACAGCGCCCGGCGCGCGGTCTTCGCGGTGGTGGGGCTGCTGGTCATCGCCTCGGGTGCGTTACTGTGGGCGCTGTTGACGCGCGATTTCACCAACACCTACGTCGCCTCGTACACCAGCCGGGCGCTGGGGTTCTGGTACACTCTCTCGGCCTTCTGGGCGGGCCAGGCCGGCTCGCTCCTGTTCTGGGCGCTGTTGCTGGCCATCTTCAGCGGCGTGGTCGTGTGGCGTCACGCGCGGCGAGACGCGCTGATGCCGTACGTCATCGCGACGCTGATGGGCACGCTGGCCTTCTTCACCATGCTGCTGGTCTTCGTGAGCAGCCCGTTCGAGCGCGCGGCGTTCGCCGCGCCCGACGGCGCGGGGCTCAATCCGCTGCTGCAGAACCCGGGGATGTTCTTCCACCCGCCCACGTTGTACCTCGGGTGGGTGGGATTCACCGTGCCGTTCGCGTTTGCGATCGCTGCGATGGCGAGCCGCAGGCTGGACAGCGAGTGGATCCGCGCCACCCGGCGCTGGACGCTGGCGGCCTGGGCGTTCCTCTCGCTGGGCCTGCTGCTGGGGATGTGGTGGGCCTACGTCGAGCTGGGCTGGGGCGGGTTCTGGGCATGGGATCCCGTCGAGAACGCCGGGCTGATGCCCTGGCTGACGGCGACGGCCTTCCTCCACTCGGCGATGATCCAGGAAAAGCGGGACATGCTCAAGGTGTGGAACCTGGTCCTCATCTGCCTGACGTTCATCCTCTCGGTCTTCGGGACGTTTTTGACCCGCAGCGGTGTGCTCTCGTCGGTGCACTCCTTTGCCGTCTCGTCGCTGGGGCCGCTGTTCTTCGCCTTCCTGGTCGTCATCGCCGTAATCTCGGTGGGCCTGATCATCCTCAGGCTGCCCGATCTGCGCACCCGGGTCGAGTTGGATTCCATCGTCTCGCGAGAATCGGGCTTCCTGTTCAACAATCTGCTGCTGCTCGGGGCGGCCGTCTCGGTGTTCCTTGGGACGGTTTTCCCAATGCTGTCGGAAGTGGTCTCCGGAATGAAGATCAGCGTTGGCCCGCCGTTCTTCAACCAGATCAACATCCCCGTCGGGCTGGGCCTGCTCCTGCTGATGGGCCTGTGCCCGCTGCTGGCCTGGCGCAAGACCGCCGCCGCCGAGCTGCGGCGCCACTTCCTCGTGCCTGCCGCGGTCGCGGGCGCCACCGCGGCGGTGCTGGTCGGCTTTGGACCGGTTCCGCCGGTGGCGGTGGCGGCGTTTGCGCTCAGCGCGTTCGTCACGGCCGCGATTGCCACCGACGTCCACCGCGGCGCCATGGTCCGGCGCGGCCATGGCGAGGCGTACGCCCTCGCGCTGGGGCGGCTGGTGGCCCGGAACCACCGGCGCTACGGCGGCTACGTGGTGCACGCCGGCATCATCCTCCTGTTTGCGGGGATGGCGGGGGCGGCGATGTCGACGCAGCGCGAAGCCGTCCTGCAGCGGGGTGAGTCCCTGTCGATCAAGCAGTACACCCTGCGCTACGACGGGGCCGACACGTCCTCGGCCCCCAACATGCTTGTCACCTCGGCCACGCTGAGCGTCTCCGCCGGGGCCACGCCGATCGGGCAGATGATCCCGCACCGCAACCTCTACCGTGGCCGCGAGGATGAGCCGATGACCGAGGTCGCCATCCGCTCCACGCTGTGGGAGGACCTCTACGTCATCCTCGTCGGCGTGGGCGAGGACGGCAGCGCGGCGCTCCGCGTCATCATCAATCCCTTGATGCTGTGGATGTGGACCGGCGGCGCGCTGTTGATCGCCGGGACGCTCATTGCATTCTGGCCCGAGCGCACCGAGGCGCATGTCACCGGACCGCCGCGCGCCGGCCGGCGCCCCGCCGCAGACCGGGACCTCGACGCCGAGATCGAATCGCTCATCGCGGCGGCCCGCGCCGCCCGGCGGTGCGCGGCGTGCGGCGAGACGCTGCCCGCGGCGGCCAACTTCTGCCCGGGCTGCGGCGCGGTCTCCGCACCGACCCCGGAAGGAGCTCGCCGGTGAGGCCGGCGCTGACTGCGCTCCTCCTCATCCTCGGCATCGCCGCTTGGGCGGGGGCCGGAACGGCTCCACCCGTTGGCGTGGTTGTCGGTACCGTAGAGAACTTCACTGGGGCACGCCGGCCGGTGGCCGGAGC
>DASXUC010000076.1:0-1788 GCA_036505015.1 bacterium
GGATCGCAAAGATCTCCGGCGGCGTGCGGTCTTCGCGCCCTTCGCAGAATGGACACTTCTCCATGTCGTTGGGCGCGATCTCGTCGTGCGGGAAATCGGTCGGGCGGGCGGCGCGCTCGGTCGCAATGATGACCCACCGCCGCGTGATCGGGTCCTTCCGTAACTCAGGCACTCGTCGCTACCTCCAGCCGCCGGACAATTCGCGGCGGCACCTTCATCCCCTACCACCGGGCAGGGGCGTGCCGCGAGACGGCGAGCTCGTAGAGCCGGCGGTACTGCGCCGCCGCCTTCGCCCAGGAAAAGTCCGCCCGCATCCCGGCGCCGACAATCCGGGCCCACACGGCCGGATCGGCAAACGCCGCAAGCGCGCGCCGGACCGCCGCCAGCAGGGCAGCAGGCGTGGCGTCGTCAAAGACAAACCCATTCGCGGTCCCGTCGGCCAGCGCCGCCGGCGTGGCGTCGATGATCGAATCCGCCAGCCCGCCGGTACGTCGCACCACCGGGACCGTCCCGTACCGCAGACTATACAGCTGGTTGAGTCCCGACGGCTCGTACCGCGATGGCATCAGGAACATGTCCGCCCCGGCCTCGATCCAGTGGGCCAGGCGGTTGTCGAAACCCAGGCGCACCCCGACCTGGTCCTGATGCGAGGCGGCGAAGTCGGCGAACCGCTGATGGTAGACCGGCTCGCCCGTGCCCAGCAGCACGAACTGCGCTCCCGCCGCCAGGAACTCGTCGATGGCGGCCGCCACGAGGTCCAGCCCCTTCTGATCGACGAGCCGCGTGACCATGCCGATGACCGGCGCGCGTGGGTCCGCGCGCAGGCCGAACTCCTCCTGCAGCGCGCGCTTGCAGTCGGCCTTGCCGCGAAGATCGGCCGTCGAATACCTGGCGGGGATCAATGGATCGACGGCCGGATCCCACGCGCGATAATCGACCCCGTTGAGGATGCCGAACAGGTCGGCGCGGCGGTCGCGCAGGACGCCGTCGAGACCCGCCCCGTATTCGGGGGTTTGGATTTCCTTCGCATAGGTCTCGCTGACGGTGGACAGCAGCGTGGCGAAAACGAGTCCCCCTTTCAGCACGTTCACCTGACCCCAGAATTCCATCCCGGTCATCGTGAACAGGGACGGCGGTAACCCCGTCACCGGAAACTCCGCCGCAGGAAACAGCCCCTGGTAGGCCAGGTTGTGAATCGTGAGCACCGTGGCCGCCGGCGCGGCCTGGCCGGCAGCGATGATCGCAGGGATCAGCGCCGCCTGCCAATCGTGGCAGTGGATGACGTCGGGCTGCCACGCCTGCGCGGCGGCCCAGGCGAGGACGGCGCGTGTAAAGAACGTAAACCGCGCGAGATTGTCGGGGTAGTCGCGGCCTTCTTCACCGTACAGCGCCGGCCGGTCGAAGTAATCCGGACGGTCGACCAGCCACACGGGCACGTCGCCGGCGGGCAGGCGCCCCTCGTACATCGTCCCGCTGAGCGGCGTCCCGGCGACCTGCCCCTCCACACTGCCCGCCCGCCTGAGGTCACTCAGTGGAACGGAACCGTACCGCGGCAGCACGACGCGGACATCGCAGCCCGCGGCCGCCAGCGCCGGCGGCAGTGCGCCGGACACGTCGGCCAGCCCGCCGGTCTTGGCGAACGGGACGGCTTCTGAGGTACAGAACAGGACGCGCATCACAGACCCCGTGATTCGTGACTCGTGACTCGTGACTCGCCAAGACCCTCCCAGAAACCTGTCCGGACGCTCCAGTCACCAGTCACGAGTCACAAGTCACCTTCTCCTGGAA
>DASXUC010000077.1:0-19246 GCA_036505015.1 bacterium
GGTCGGGGGTTCGATTCCCTCCGGGCCCGCCAGGTCCTCATCAATTCTCTGGAATGACCAGCAGGATCTCGAGCGTCTCGGTTATCGGCCTCGCCGGTCCGGGAGCGATTTCACTCGACGCGGTGCTCGGCTCGGAACTCCCGCCCACCATCGCTGCTCTGGGATGGGTGTTGATGCTTGCGGTATGGCTGGTTGGCCTGAGCGTGTCTGCCCGCCACGCGCAGCCGGCCAGGCGGTCCGAGGCACCCGGCCAGCGCCGGGCAGCCTAGCGGTCTACTCATCCCAGCGCCAGCGCCACTACTCCCGCGACCAGTGCCGTCGCGGCGATCATGCGCCGCCGGGCGTCGCCTTCCGCCAGGAACCGGGTCCCCATACCCGCGCCGATGAGGATGCTCACTTCCCGCGCCGGGGCGACGTAACTCACCGGCGTGAAGACCAATGCCGTGAGAACCAGGATGTACGAGAGGGGAGAGAGGATCGCCACGCCGATCGTTTCCAGCCGGTGGTGTGCCCAATGGTGCCGCACGTCGCTCCAGCGCCGCAGCGCGAACGGCGTGAGGAACGCGACCCGCCCGGCGTTGCCGAACCACTCCAGAATCAGCGGCGGGATCAGTAGCACGCTGACGGCATGTTTGTCCCACAGCGTGTAGACGGCGATGGTCACCCCGGTGAGCAGCGCGTACCCGATGGCCCGCCGCACGGTCTCCGTCGCACGGCGGAAGTGGAAGATGTTGGCGCCGCCGGTCATGGTCAGGATGCCGGCAATCACAAGCCCGGCTCCGGCGAGGGCGACCGCCGTCGGTCGCTCACCGAAGAAGGCGATCGCGGCGATCGTGGCCAGCGCCGGACCGGTGCCCCGCGCCAGCGGATAGACCAACGAGAGGTCCCCCGCGCGGTATCCGCGCAGCAGGGCGATGAAGTACCCGAGGTGGAGGAAGGCGGTGCCGGCGATGAAGGTGATCTCGATGAGGCCAAAGTGCGGGTGCTGGAGCACCACCGCCGCGGCCGCCACGGGAGCGTACACCAGCGCAGAAATGCTCCCGGCCAGCCAGACAAACGCGCCGCCGCCGCCCCCGGTGCGTTTGGTGAGAAGGTTCCACGTCGCGTGGATGCCCGCCGCGGCGAGGACAAGGGCAACTGCAGCAGCGGTCATGCGAGAAGTTCAGAACTGGCGCGCCCGGGGGGACTTGAACCCACGACCTTTGGCTCCGCAGGCCAACGCTCTATCCGCTGAGCTACGGGCGCGCGCGCACATAAAATTATAGCACGCGGCTCCCGTCAGTTCCGATACCAGATGGCGTCCCACGCTTCCCAGAAATTCTGCCCGCTCGCACGCACGGTGCGCGGTCCGACGATTTCCACCCGCGTGCGCCCCATGAACGCCGTCGCCCGGTCGGGCGTGGCGAGCTCCACCTGAAACGTGACCGGCGCGTCGAAGCGCAGCGGCTGCGGCCAGCCATCCTTGCCCTTCAGTGCCTTCGCCACGCCGGCTTCGATCCGGGCGCGCGCGTCGACGGGGGCCACGTGCAGCGCCGAGTATCGTCCGAGCCCTTTTTTCACCGGCACGGTTACCACCGCCGAGCCGAGCAGCTGCTGCACTTCTAAACACGTCGCCTCATCGCCGGCCACGAACACCGCGGGTACGTTCCACGATCCCGCGATCGCGGCAATGATCCCGGACTCCCCGACCGGGGTGCCGTTGATCGTCGCCAGGTACCAGGATTCCGATGAGACCGTATGCGAGAGCACGCCGTCCGCTGTGCCGGCCTTCGCGTGGGCGCCGACGAACACGACGGCATCGCAGCCCCGCTCGAAAGGCTCCACGTATCGGGCCCAAGGGTGACCCAGCACGTACTGCGCACCTGATTCCAACCGCTCCGGAATCAGGGTCATGAACCCTCGCGCACCTTCGTAGCCGCCGCCGTGCCCGTCGACGACGATGATCTCGCTGGCGCCCGCCGTCTTGCACCCACGCACGGCAGCATTCACCTCTTCGGTGTACAGACGGCGGCCATCTTCATACAGCGGCGACTTCCCGCCGGTCTGCTCCCATGCGTTGATGCCGGCGACACCTTCCACGTCGGCCCAGATCATGACCCGCATGCCGATGCTCACCCCTCGACTCGGTGCGTTCGCTCAAGGCTCGCCCGCGGACGGATTCCCCGCCTCCGCCGGTGGTCCTGCGCCCTTTGGCTCGCAGGATGCGAGCGGAGTCGAATGGGTATGTTAGAGTTAGAAGGTTATCAAAACCGAGTGGATCGGGAGTGGTCTCGTGAAGGCGATCCTGCTGGCTCTGATGCTAGGTCTCGTCGTGCTCACCGTCCCGGCAGCGGCGCAGACGAATACGGCGATCGTTCCCGGGCAGTCCATCGGTGGGATCCGCATCGGCGGCAACGTGAACGACGCGGTGAATGAGCTGGGCACGCTCGTGGACCGGACGGACACCCGCGGCGGAAAACATACCGTCTACGACTGGCCTCTGCGGCCCCACCTGGTGATCGCCGAGAAGGATACCAACCGCGTGGTACTCATCCTGGTCGCGTTCACCGATGTCTATCGCACGGACAAGGGAATCACCGGCGGCAGCGAGCGCGGCGCCGTGGAGAGCGCCTACGGCCGCGACTTCACAACGGACGAAGACGACGCCTCGATCACGTTGATCTACGACTCCCTCGGCATCTCCTTCGAGGTCGGGAAGATCCGCTCGATGTCCGGGCGGGTCATGGCCATCATCGTGTATGCTCCCGGAACCTGGAAGCAGGTGACGGAGGGGCTGTGAAATTGCTAGGATGGACGAGTCGGAGGGGTGACCGAGTCGGCCGAAGGTAGCCGCCTGCTAAGCGGTTGAGCGGGCAAAACCTGCTCCGTGGGTTCGAATCCCACCCCCTCCGCCAAACATGGTGGGAGGCTGCCATAGGCGGCCTAATCCTCTTCTTCCTCGCCCCCGCAGGGCGAGAGGATGCAAGGTGAGGGGATTCTTCTTCAGATCTATCTTCCGGCTTTCCTCAAACTTCACGGTCTCAAAAGAACCTTTCGGGACTCGGTCTAGGGCGAGTCGGAACAGGGCATCCCCTCGATAACAAGGGAACTCCGCCCCCCGCCGAGCTAACCCGCCGTCGTCTCGTTACCCCCGCGGAGTTCCCTTGTTATCGACTCCCGCTGCAGCCACCGCAATGACCGGAATGGGCGGAGCCTTCTCTCCACCGTCCGTCGCCAGGAACTCTTTCCAGCGTGTCATCGATCGCCGCAGGCGTGTCAGCTCAATCCCCATGTACGGCGACGGATACGGGTCCAGCCTGCGGGATGCTTTGCCCAGCAGGGTCCGAAACCCGTGCGGGTTGGGTTTCTCATGGTGGTAGAAGGCGGCCGCGAGCTGGACGAGCCCGTGAAGGAAGTTTTTCTCCGATCCGGCGGTCTGCTTCCAGGCGGTTTCGAGCAACTCGTGACATTCGAAATACAAGCCGTTGTTGAACAACAGCACCCCCTGCCACAATGAACGAGGCATTGTCGGTAGAGGCGGCTCGCGATGATAGATGTAGATGGAGAGAAACGACAACAGAGCCAGCGTCTGTCTTGCCATGTATTCTCGATGCGGCTGGAATCTGGCGGCAACTGCGACGTGATGATCATGCCGGGCGAGCAGGTGGGCACGCTCGAGGTACTGCAGCTCTCGTTCGGACACTTCCCAACCAAAGTTTTCTCCCAATTGAGCCGCGGCCTTCCGCAGGGTCCCCCACTCGATGCCTTCTGACGTCATATTGGGATTCTGAGCGCACTCGAAAAGCAGGGGAACCCAGCGCGCCCCTTCGGGGTTGGCGACGGCCTCCAGCGTAAGGTCGGCCAGAGCGTGCTTGAGGTCGACGTACGACATTACCGGCCCACTCGACTCGCCAGAGCTTCGCTCAGGGCCTTCGGCCGAACGTGCGAATGGTCTCAGCCAGGACCTCGGGGTCCTCTGTTGGTGGGCCGCAGGCCATTCCCGCGCAGACATAGGCGCGCGGTTCAGTTCCGGCCGTCACCATCGCCCGCACGGCCGGAGGCAGTGCCACCGCCTCGCCGGCGCCGTCATGGATCGAGATGATCTTGTCCGGACGGTAGGTACTCAGCGCCGCCGCGAGCAGCGCCTGGGTCCTGGCGTCCGCGCGGGGGCCCACGATTGTGACATGGGCTGGTTCGTGCAGCGCATCATCGACGGCGAGGAATAACGAAGAAGCGAGCAATCCGTGCGACGTGAGACCGGGAGCAAACGTCTCGAGGGTGCGGACGGCGGCATCCCGGTATATTGAGGAGTCGAGCATGCGGGCCAGCGTCAGCAGCACCGACGCCGCGACGGCGTTGGGAGACGGTGTGGGCGCGTCCTGAATCGGTTTTTGCGGAGCATCTACCCCCGACCCGGCGGTGTTCGCCGGAATGTCCCGGAAGCCTCCGCCGCTGTCTGCAAAATCGCGAAGGATGATATCGGCCAGGTCCCTGGCGATCACGACATAGCGTTCGTCACCTGTAACCTCATATGCCGCTACCGCCGCCTGCGCCATCTGGGCCTGATCGTCCAGCAGACGGACCGCCGACGGCGTCCCGGCGATGTGGGCGAACCCGGTCCCGGGGGTATACGCGTCGTGCAACAGCCGATCCAGCCCTGCCACCGCCGCGTCCCGGCAGCGCTGCTCCCCGAATGCGATCGATGCATCCAGCAGGGCGGTAATCCCCATTCCGTTCCAATTCGTGTACAGCGCCGTATCGACATACGGCGCAGGACGAGCGGCCCGCGCAGCGGCCAGCTTACGGCGGCCCTGCTGGATCAGGCGCACGACGTCGTCGACGTTGCGGCCGGCGGCGGCGGCGATGACGTCGGGATCCTTGTCGACGAACAGGACGTGCCGCGCGGGGTCGTGCGACATCTCCCCCCGGCCGTCGAGATGGTAGTGGGCACTGAGCACGTCGAACTCTTCACCGGTCAGCACGGTCCGGGCTTCCTCCACGCTCCACGTGAAGTAGCCGCCGTCGTCCCCTGGCGCGGCATCGGCGTCCTGACTCCCGTAGAGGCCGTTATGGTCGGGACCGGACAGCACCCCGAGCAGAAAGTCAACCGTATCAAGCCCGACAGACCGCAGCGACTGCAGCCCCGTGGCCTGAAATGCGTGGGCGTAATTGGACAACAGTCCCGCGTTGTCGTAGAGCATTTTCTCAAAGTGTGGAACGATCCACCGCGCGTCGGTGGAGTAGCGGTGAAATCCACCGCCGATCTGATCGTGAATGCCTCCCCGCCCCATTTTCTCCAACGTGCGGGTGACCATCGTCAGCAGCCAATCCTCGCCGGTCCTGGCATGCTGCCGCAGCAGGAGGTCAATCGTGGCCGGATGCGGGAACTTCGGGGCGTTGCCGAACCCGCCGTTGGCCATGTCGAAGGCGCGGCCGATGCTTTCGACGGCCATGCGGACCATGGAAGGATCCAGCGCGCGCGACGCGGCCGGTACGGCGGTCGCCAGCAACTGGCGGTACAACTGGTCGGCGGCGCCGGTCGCCTCCTCGTTGTTGTCGCGGTAATACTGCGCCACGCCGAGAAGCACGCGCTTGAATCCGGGTCGGCCGAACGCATCCTGGGGTGGAAAGTACGTGCCGCCGAAGAACACGCGCCCCGCCGGCGTCAGGAATCCCGTCAACGGCCACCCGCCCTGCCCGCTGATCGCGCCCACCGCGGCCTGGTATCGCGCATCGATGTCCGGCCGCTCGTCCCGGTCGACTTTGATCGCAATGAAATGTTCATTGACGATCTGCGCGACCTCCGGGTCGTCGTAACTCTCCTGGTCGAGCACATGGCACCAGTGGCACCACACGGCGCCGATGTCCAGCAGGATCGGTTTGTCTTCCCGCCGGGCGCGTTCAAACGCGTCCTCGCTCCACGGGTACCATTCAATCGGCTGATGTGACGCACTGCGCAGGTATGCGCTCGGCTCGGAGGCTAGGCGATTACTCAAGGGCGTCTAAGACGCATTTGCTCTTGCCTGTTGCTCCACGTAATTGACTCGAAGATCGGTCAGGAGCGCTTCCATCTCGCGCCGCGCGGAGTCGTCGAGCCTGAGTTTGACCTGATCCACCAGCGCGCCGGCGGCATCGATGGCCAGTCTGGCATCGGCGAGGTCGCGCTCGATCTTGTTCGTGGCTGGATTGGGAATGAGGCCCATCGACTGCCACGCATGCGCGGCCAGCAGGCTGATGCACCACCGCACCAACCCGGGCGCGTCGATCGGCTCGGCGGCGGGGCCGGTGGATTCCCTCACCGACGGCTGTTCATCTTCCGGAGACTTCTGCTCCATCGGTCTATCTACAATCTACCATCGATTCCGTCGTCTATTCGGCCTGGGGGGCCGGTCGCTTGATCAGCAGTTGGCTCGCCAGCACGGCCGCGATCATGAACGCCGCGACCAGATCGAGGGAGGTGGCGGGGTAGATGAGGAGCAGGCCGGCGACGATCAGTACCGCCCGTTCCAGCAGATTCGTGCGATGGATCAGCCAGGCATTGATGCCCGCCGCGATCGCGGCCAGCCCGATCAGTGCCGTAATCGAGACCCTGATCACGTCGGGGAGCGGCGCCTTCAGCAGCAGTCCCAGGCCGTCGGGATGGACCGTGAACATGAACGGGACGACAAAAGCGGGCAGCGTGTACTTCCAGGCCATCATCATGGTCTTAAACGGGTTCCCGCCGGTCATCGCCGCGGCCGCCATAGGGGACAATCCCACCGGCGGTGAGACTTCGGACAGGACCGCGTAGTAGAAGATGAACATGTGCGCGGCCAGCTCGTTCACGCCCAATTTCGTCAACGCCGGCGCGACGATTACTGCCGCAATGATGTATGTTGCGGTGATCGGCAGGGCCAGCCCCAGCACCCACAGGGCGATCGCGGCAAAGATCAACGTGAGGATCAGGTTTCCGCTCGCCAGGCTGATGATGATGTCGGACATCTTCAACCCCAGCCCGGTGAGGTTGGTGATGCCCACGATGATGCCCGCGGCGGCGGTGGTCGCCGCGATCCCCAGCACCTGCCTGGACCCGTTGGCCAGCGCGGCCACCAGTTTCTTCGGTACCAGCGCGGTGTCCCGGCGAATGTAGCTGGCCAGCCACGCCGCGATCGTCGCCCAGAAGACGGCCTTGATCGCGGTGAACCCGTACACCATGAAGGCCGGGATGACAAACAGCGAGGTGAGCAAATACCAGTACCGCACGACCAGCGTGCTTGTCTTCTCCGCCTTGATGTCCACCGTGCGCAGCCCGAACCGCCGCGCGTCGAGTTCGATCATCAGGAAGATCGAGAAGTAGTAGAGCACCGTGGGGATCGAGGCCATGATCAGCACTTCGAGGTAGGATACCTTCAGGATCTCCGCGATCAGAAACGCGGCCGCGCCGAGAATCGGCGGGGAGATGACCGCGCCGATCCCCCCGGCCGACAGCAATCCGCCCGCGGACTCCTTGTCGTACCCTGCCCGCCGCAGCAGCGGGTAGGCGATCGCCCCGACGGTTACGGTCGTGGCCACGCCGCTGCCCGACGGCCCTCCCAGCAGGAACGAGGCGACGGTCACGGCCTGGCCCGCACCGGTGCGGCGCCGCCCGGTCAGCGCAAACGCGAGATCGACGAAGAACTTGCCCGCCCCCGACTGGTCGAGGAAGGCCCCGTAGATCGTGAACAGGATGATGAACGTGGACGACACCGCGAGCGGGACGCCGAAGATCCCTTCCAGCGTGATGTACAGCTGCCCGACCAGGCGGTAGATGTCGTAGCCCCGGTGCGTCCACGGGGCCGGCAGGTACGGTCCCACGAAGGCGTAGATGATGAAACCGGCCACCACGATGACCAGCGCGTTGCCGACGGCCCGCCGCGTGGCTTCCAGGACCAGCAGCACCGTGAGCACGCCGAGCACGATGTCGATCGTGTTTGGAATGCTCGCCCGGTAGATGAACCGGTCGAAATCGTACAGGATCCACCCCATCGTCACGAGCCCGGCCAGCGAGAGCAGTACGTCGATGGGATGGATGCGGGCGCGGGCGGTTTTCCAGCCCGGATAGAGCAAGAACACCAGGAAGAGCACGAACATCAGGTGGATGGTGCGGTGGATCTGGGTGACGATAACGGCGTCCACCGAGTACAGGTGGTACAGCGACATGATGACCAGGATGGCCGTGATGAACTGCCCGGCGCGTCCGGTGGGATGGCGGGTCTGGCCTTCGAACTTCTCGACCAGTTCCTCGACGGCTTCGGGGGTCTGCGGGAGTTTCTCTACCGCCATTTCAGCCACGTGGCGAGCAGCGGCATGTGAGCGAGCTCAACGGTGACCCGGGTCCCGACGCCGGCGGCAAAGAGGGGCACGAGACGGCCCGCCACGATCAGGCGCTGCCGGCCGGTTTGGCCGATCCGCATGGGCAGCACCGGCGGCAGTGCGATCCGGGTGCGGGCGGCGATGTATCCTCCCTGCCGGGCGTAGGGTGGGGACAGCGCGTTGTAATGCAGCACCGCTTCGCTGGTGCTGCGGACTTCCACCAGCTCGAACCCGGTCGCGGTCACCAGCAGGCGCTCCTCGGTCGGCGCGCGATAGATAGAGTTCGTGTAGACGAGGACCACCGGCGTGCCGACCCCGACGGGCACGCGCCACATCACGCGCCCGTCCTCGGCTGTAACGACCAGTTGATACGCAGGCATGACCGCGGCGGCCGCGAGGCCCGCCAATGCGACGAGTACAGCTGCAAGGAGCGATCTCGTCGCGATCCCGCGATCCCGCGATCCCGCGATCCCCGTTTCTAGAATCCCTCGATGCCGCGCTCCTTGAAGTAACGGATCGCCCCGGGATGGAACGGCACGGGCGACCGGCCCGCCACGCCGATCGTGGTGATGTTGCTGGCCTCCTTATGGACGAAGGCCAGTTCGCCCCGGCGCTCGTAGATCAATTTCGTAATCTGGTAGGCGAGCTCCGCGCTGAAGTCCTGGTGCACGACCAGCAGGTTCGCAACTCCGACCGTCACCACGTTCGCCGGCATCCCAGGGTAGATTTCCTTGAGGATCACCGCTCGGAAGTAGAGGTTGCCGTACTTGCGCTGCAGCGGGCCAATCGTGGACTCCAGCGGCACCAGGCGGATGCGGACGCCCGGTGTGGTGGCCAGGTCCAGCACCGCCGACGTCGGCAGGCCGCCGCTCCAGAAGAAGGCGTCGATCTTGCGGTCTTTGATCGCGTCCACCGATTCCGCAACCCCCAGGCGTTCCCTGCGGATGTCGGTGTTCGGATTTATCCCGCCGGCCTCGAGGATCCGCAGCGCGGTGACTTCCGTCCCGCTGCCGGGCGAACCGAGTGACACGCGCTTGCCTTTCACATCGGCGAGGGTGGTGATGCCGGTGCCGTCGATCGTGACCAGATGGTTAAAGTTGTTGTACAGCGGCGTCAACGTCCGGATCGGGACCGCGTTGCCCTGGAATACGTCGAGGCCCTTGTAGGCGTCAAAAGCGGTGTCGGCGAGCGTGAACGCGACTTCCGCCCGTTTCGCGCCGATCAGCCGCATGTTGTCCACCGAGGCGGGGGTGACCTCGGCGGTGGCCTGCACGCCGGGGATGTATTTGGAGATCAGCTGCGCGAGCCCGCCGCCGAGCGGGAAGTATACGCCGCCGGTCCCTCCGGTGACGATGGACAGCCGCACCGTGGGCGCGGACAATGCCGCCGGTGTCCACACCGACGCCAGCATCGCGATCAGAGCAAGGACAAGCAGGCGCCTCATGTTGCTCTCCTCCACTGCGGGATAAGTCGGATTTCTGGCTTGATTCCTCAGCCCCCTCACCCTGCCCTCTCCCTACCAGGCCGAGGGGGAGCAGTTGGCCGCCGCCGCGGCCTCACCGAGGGACTCCTCGCCCGTTTCAGCGGAGCCGGGGATCGAGCGCTTCGCGCAAACCGTCGCCCAACAGATTCATGGCCAGCACGGTCACGAAGATCGCCAGCCCCGGCCAGATCGCCAGCCACGGCGCCGTGCTCAGGTAGGACTGCGCGATGTTCAGCATTGAGCCCCACGATGGGGTGGGAGGCTGCGTGCCCAGCCCGAGGAACGACAGCGCCGCCTCCGCGGTGATCGCCGCGGCGGTGAACAACGACGCCTGCACGAGGATAGGAGACACGATGTTCGGGAGGATGTGGCGCCAGATGATCCGTCCATCGCCGGCGCCCATCGCCCGGGCGGCCTCGACGTAGTTCTGTTCCCGCTCGCTGAGCACTTGCGCGCGGGCCAGGCGGATGAAGCTTGGCGTGAAGACGATGCCGATCGCGATCATCGCTTTGTCCAGCCCGGCCCCCAGGACCGCCGCCATGGCCAGCGCCAGCACCAGAAATGGAAACGACAGCAGCGCATCGGTCAGCCGCATCAGCAGATCGTCGAGCCGGCCCCGGTAGAAACCAGAGACCAGGCCCAACGGCAGGCCGATGGCGATGGCGATGCCGACGGAAATGATGCCGGCCAGCAGCGACGTGCGCGCGCCGAAGATGACGCGGCTGAGGACGTCACGGCCCAGATCATCGGTGCCCATGAGGTGTGCCGCGCCCGGTGGGTGCAGCAGGTTATCGAAGTCCGGCTTGATTGGACTGTCCGGGGCCAGCCAGGGCGCAAACAGCGCGGCGATCACGATGACCAGCACGACGCCGAGTCCTGCCAGCGCCAGGCGATTGCGCGCGTACCGGTCGAGCAAGTACCGCATTCCGTACCGGCGCACGTCCCGCCCCCGCGGCGTGCTTCCAAGAGGGCGGCCGCGCGCGGCAGGGACGGCAGCAGGCCGGCGGATCACGAGGCCCGCTCCTCCCAGCGGATACGCGGATCGAGGAACGAATAGATCACATCAACCGCCAGGTTGGTCGCAACGACCGCGAGGGCGGCACACAGCACGACACCCTGGACCATCGGGTAGTCTCGGGTCAAAATCGACTCCACGACAAGCCGGCCCAGGCCCGGCACGGCGAAGATCGTCTCGGTGATCACCGCACCGCCGAGCAGACCGCCCAGCTGCAGTCCCATGATCGTGACGACCGGGATCATCGCGTTCTTCATCGCGTGTTTGATCAGCACGCCGCGATCGGAAACACCTTTGGCGTGCGCCGTGCGCACGTAATCGGTGCCGAGCACTTCGATCATGCTGGACCGCAGCAGGCGCATCACCAGCGCGGCGAGCGCGGTCCCCAGCACGATCGCGGGCATCACCATCAGTCTCAGGTTACGGGACAGGTCGATCCACGGCTCGATGTATCCCGACGGCGGCAGTATCCGGAAGTTCACGGCCAGGAGGTAGATCAGCATGATGCCCAGCCAGAAGTTGGGGATCGACAGACCAGCCAGCGCGACCGTCGTCGCGGCATAATCCAGGAGCGTGCGCTGTTTCCACGCCGCCAGCACCCCGGTGGGGATCGCAATGGCCCAGGAGACCAGCAGCGCGGCAATCGCCAACTCGATCGTCACCGGCAACTTGAGCAGCAAGGTGTCCAGCACGGGCCGGCCGTCGCGAACTGATTTCCCGAGATCACCCCGCAGCACCCGTCCCAGCCACAGCGCGTAGCGGACGTAAATCGCACGGTCCAGTCCCATCTGCTGGCGCAGCACCGCCAGGGCCTCGGGGCTCGCTTCCTCCCCGAGCATGATGCGCGCGGGATCCCCGGGGATCAGGCTGATGAGTGAAAAGACGATGACGCTGACGAAAAACAGCACCGGGATGGTCAGCAGCGCTCGCCGGACGAGAAAGAAGCTCACAGAAGTGTGGAGAGCGGGAGGAGCGCTGTGCACTCCTCCCGCCGGACGCCTACGGGTTCAGATAGACCTGCCGTAGGCGGAGCATCCCATCTGGCACGTAGACGAATCCCTGCACTTTGGCGGACATCGGAATGTTGTTCTTGGGCCACCAGAGGAAGATGTACGGAAGATCCTCGTTCAGGACGCTCATGATCTCCGCATACGCACGCCTGCGCTGGTCGTTGGTGGTGAGGATGCGCGCGGCATCGAGCAGCGTGTCGACCCTGGTATTGGAGTAGGCGCTGTTGTTCAGCCCACCATTGGTTACGAAGAACCCATAGATATTGGGATCAGGATCCGGCCGGCCGCTCCAGCCCAGGCGTGCCGCCTCGAACTTGTGGGCATCCAGCTGCGACAGCAGCGCACCGAACTCCACGATCTCGATGGTCACGCGGATCCCCACCTCGGCGAGCATGGATTGGATCACCTGCCCGATCTGCTGTTCCTCTCTTCCCGGCGTAATCTTCAAGGTAAACGCAAATCCGTTGGGCTGTCCGCCCTCCCGGAGCTTCTGGCGTGCCAGGTCGAGGTTGCGCTCCGGAATCCGCGAGTTCTGTGTGATGTCGTATGTGAACATCCCCGGCGGAAATGGTCCATTCCCCGGCTCCACGGACTCCCCGAACACGACCCTGGCGAGGGTGCGGCGGTCGATGGCCGCGTTCACGGCCTGCCGCAGCGCCCGATTGTTAAACGGTGGTCCCTGCACCATCAGCCAGATCCCCTGCCATCCCAACCCGGTGCGCTCGATCAGCCGGATCCCGGGTGCCGTTCTCAACTTGGGCACGTCGACAGCCTGAATGACGTTGACGATGTCGAGTTCCCCGGCCAGCAGGTTCGCCGTGCGCGCGTTCGGATCGGTGAACGGGCGGTAGATGATCTGATCCGCCCACGCCGCCTGCTTGTCCCAGTGCCGGTCGAACCGTTCCAGCACGATCCGCTCCTGCGGCCGCTTCTCCACGAACTTGTACGGGCCGCTGCAGACAGGTTCCCGGGCGAAGTCCTTGCCCAGCCGCCTGGCCGCCGTGGGGGAGACCATCATGCCGGCGCGGTCGGATAGGATCGCCAGAAGCGGACTGAAGGGTTTCTCCAATCTGACGCGCACGGTGAGGTTGTCGACGACCTGTACCTCGGTGACGAGGCTGACCTCGCTGAAGCGGGGGGAACCGAACGAGCGGTCGAGCATACGTTCGAAGTTGTATTTCACCGCATCCGCGTTGAAGGGCGTGCCGTCGTGAAAGACGACGTTGGGCCGGAGCTTGAAGGTGTAGGTGCGGCCACCATCGGCCACGGCCCACGACGTGGCCAGCATCGGCACGATTTCCAGGTTTTCATTCAAATCGACGAGTTTGTCGCATAGATTCTGGAATACCTGACGGTCGACCGCGGCGGTGGACTGATGGGGATCGAGGTTGGGTGGATCGGCCTCGAGCCCGACCCGAATCGTCCCGCCCCTCCTGGGGGCGGCCACAGACGCCGTCGAGACGGCAAGCGTGAGTGCCAGGACCAGCAGCAGCGTGCGTTTCATCCTGTTCCCTCCTGCCAGGCCGGGGGAAAAGCTGTGCTCGGCCGGATGCGAACGGGTGGTTTGCAGTACCGTTTTGCGGCGCGGGGAGGGTCTCCTTCAGCGCTCCACCGCGTCGCGCACGGCCTGCAGGCGCTCGGGGCCGACGTCAATGGGAGTCACGCAGCCGGCCGCGGCGATGAAGCGGCTGCCCCCGGTCTGGGCGATCGCATCCGCGATTTCCGCGGCGATCTGTTCCGGGCTGCCCGACGATAGCGTGGTCCACTCGTCGATTCCGCCGGCCAGCGCGCCGGAGAACCGCGCGCGGGCTTCGGCGAGGGTCGGGGCGGTCTTGCGATCGTGCCAGTTGATCACGTCGACGGGGTAGTCTGTGAGCTCATCGAACATGATGTCCTGCCCGTGCAGGTGCAGGACGGTCACCTCGCTGCCCCGTGCGCCGGCCAGTACCCGCAGGTCGTACGGGCGGCCGAACTCTTCGTACTCTTCCACCGTGATGTAGCCGACGGACGCGCACTGCGTGGCGAAAAATAATCCATCGGCGCCGCCGGCCAGCGTCTCGGCGGCAAACTGCGCGGTGACGTCGGTGATGATCTCCAGGCCGCGGTGCAGCGCGTCGGGATTCTCCCGCAGGTGGCGGATCAGCGCCTGCTCGCCGGACAGCGTGCGCGCGACGCTCAGCGGACTGAAAATGGTCGAGAGGATCACGGTATCGCGGAGCGCGTCGCGTACCAGCCGCAGTGTGTGGAGCTCTCGCCCATACGCGCCCGCGGTCACGTCCAGCGCTTTCAGCCGGGCCCAGTCCGAGGCATTTTTGATGGGACGATCGCTGTAATGCCGCGTGCCCTCGCGGTTGGGTTTGTAGGTCGCGCGCAGCCCCCAGTCGTCGCCGTAGTAGCCGCTGGCCGGCGTGACCTTGAGAAAGTCCCACTGGTATCGCTGATGGAAGTTGACGTGGGCGGCCGCGAGGGATTCGGCCTTCTGGTCCTCGCCCGGGAAATGCCGCCACAGGGCGACGGGCGCGCGGTCGACCGGCTTGCCGTCGATCGCCGCGCGCATGCGCTCGCGTGCGTTCATGGCCGTTTGTGCTCGCCTGTTCGCCTGCTCGCTTGTTCGCGCCTCATCGGTTGCCGAAGCGCTTCCTCATGAAGTGCAGGACTTCGCGGTCCACGAAGTCATCCTCACGCCAGCGCTCCTCGAAGTTCTCTACCGAGCAGAGCCGGCGCAGCGCCGCCTGCGTCGCCGGGTCGTATCCTCCCCGCTCCCCGCCGTCGAGGAATCCCGCACGGCGCAGGATGTCCTGAACCTCGTCGATGATGGGTCCGGTGAGACGGATCAGATTTCCCGGCGCGGTTTCGCCGAAATAGAGCCGGTGCAGCTCCAGCAGTTTTCTCAACTCGGGAACAGGTGATGGGTGGTCATCCACCCGCAGGTCGATGTACCGGTCCAGGTAGCCTCCGTAGCTGCCTTTCTCTTTGACGACGTACAGCGCGGCGGACTGCTGCCCGCGTCGGTCCCCTCCGGCGGCTTGTCCCGCATCCAGCGCCGACAGGAGACGCTCCGGAAATGGTCCTGACGTTTGCTCGAATGTGGCGGCGAGCGCGTCCACGACTCCGGGTCCGCTGAGGATGTTCCCCTGGCACGCAAATCCATCGCCGGTGCGGTGGCCGGCCCAATCGTAGCATTCGCTCCCGGTCCACGCCGCGGCGCCGCCGAGGCGATCCACCACGCCGAGCTGGCGGTGCTCGCGTTTCTCATCCGGCGCCGTCAGCGTGCGCACGACGTCTTCGGCGGAGCGTCCGGTCTCGAGCAGCTCGAGTCCGTCCGGTCCGTAACTGAGGTTCGCCCATGCCTGCGTGGCCACGGCCCCCACGTCCGCTCTCGCCCATGGCACCACGGCGCCGACGGCGAGAAATTTGCTGGCCACGGCGATCCCGATCTCGCCGGTCGTGCGATCAATCGCGGCGATCGAAAACGTCGAAACGTGGACCTGGGGCCCTGCCATCAGGCGACAGTGACCTCAGGCAGGGTCTTGGGGTACCTGGTGACGACTTCGTATCCGTCCTCGGTCACGAAGATGGTGTCCGAGTGCCGGAACCCGCCGATGCCCGGCAGATAGATGCCGGGCTCCACCGACATCACCATCCCGGGCTCGATGACCGTTTCGTCGCCGGCCGCAAAGAAGGGCAGTTCGTGCACGTCGATCCCCATGCCGTGACCCGTCCGGTGGATGAACGCGGCGCCGTAGCCCGCTTCCTCGATGACCTCGCGCGCGGCGCGGTCCACGTCGGAGCACGGTCGGCCGGGGCGGATCGCGGCGATCCCCGCTTCCTGCGCCCGCAGCATGACGTCGAACACCCGGCGCTGCTCTGCGCCGGGCTCGCCGACGAAGATGGTACGCTCGTCCTCCGAGTAGTACCCGTTGCACACGCATCCGGTGCCGTGGATCACCACGTCGCCGGGGGCCAGCCGCTTTCCCGATGGGATCGAATGCGGCAGGACGGTCTTCTCGCCGGAGACCGGCCGCGAGCCCGCGGTGACATTCAAGTCAGGGTGCCGGCGCGACGCTTCCACCAGCATGGCGGCGTTTCCGCGGGCCATGATCTCGATTTCCGATGTGCCGGGCGTGGACGCTTCGACCTCGACCCGCATCCCCAGGTCGGCGAGCTCCGCGCCGGCGCGGATGAAGCCGAGTTCGCCAGCATCTTTCACCATCCGCAGTTTCTCAATCAACCCTTTCACGGGCACAAGGGGGTCCGCCCACTTCTTTGACAAATAGGTGAAGCCCTCGACGGTGATACCCGTTGCCTCGAACCCGATGCGGCGCCCGTGGAGCCCGGCGGTCTGCATCGCGTTCACGCACAGATCGGCGGCCAGGGTGAACGGCGAGTTCCCGGACAGCCCGCCGAGCGTCATGTCAGAGTAGGTGCGAATCTGCGGGATGGCCGACCGTTCGGTCGCATGGGAATGTTCCAGCTCGGGAATGATCAGGACCGGATCATCGCACAGCAGGACCATCACCGGCCGTGAGTAGGTAATCGCGCGAAACCCCGAGACGTAATAGGTGTTGGCGGGCGTCAGGACCAGCAGCGCATCGAGCCCTGCGTCTCTGACTGCGCTCATCACTCGATCGGGACGCACTCGTCACCTCGCAGTTAGAGTAGTCGTTTCATCTGGTGCATATAGGTCTCGAACCCCAGGGCGTGCCAGAATAATGCCGCCTCGCCGTTGTTTGCCGCCACGGTCAACTCGACCAGCGTGACGTTCCGCCCCGCAAACCAGGTCAGGATCTCCTCCACCAGACGCCGGCCGATGCCGCGGTGACGATGGGTCTCACGCACGTAGACGTCGTGGATGTACCCACGGGAGCGGTGCTCGAAGAACGACGGCAGGCTGGTGATCCGGCCCACCGCGTAGCCGACCAAACGCGGGCCGTCCCGGGCGATGACCGCCAGAGCGTCCTCGCGGCCGATCAATGCACGGAGGTAGGCGCCGTATTCGTACGGCCACTCGGGTGAAGGCGTGAATGCCGGATCGAGGTCGGCATGGTACACCGCCAGCTCCCCCCACACCGGAAGGATTTCCTTGATGTCGCGGGCGGTCGCCCGGCGGATGTGTACCATCTCAGGAGACCCAAAGATGTGGGGAACATTCCGTTCCCTCCAATACATTCCTCTGATGCGCATCCCGACGGTCCCGTAGTATGCTGGCGGGTGTGAGCGCGACGCGCGAGGCCATGGTCAGCGTGACCGATCTCTCCAAGCGCTACGGTCCCGTGCTGGCCGTGGACCGGATCAGTTTCACTGTAGGCCGCGGCGAGATCTTCGGAATCCTCGGACCAAACGGCGCCGGCAAGACCACCACCCTGGAGACGCTCGAGGGTTTGCGGCCGCCCGACGGCGGGAAGGCGATCGTCGATGGTATCGACGTCAGGGCGGATCCCCGCGGGGTGCGGGCGCGCATCGGCGTGCAGCTGCAGGAAGCCGGGTTCTTCGAACGGCTGAGCGTGACCGAGACGCTCGAGCTGTTCGGGTCCTTCCACCGCACCCGGCTGCCCGTCGATACGGTCATCGCGCGGCTCCAGCTGGCCGAGAAGCGCGCGTCCTGGGTCGAGACCCTGTCCGGAGGGCAACGTCAGCGGCTGTCGGTCGCCACCGCGCTGATCAACGACCCTCCGCTGATCTTCCTCGATGAACCTACGACGGGGCTGGACCCCCAGGCCCGCCGCAACCTCTGGGATGTGATCGCGGGCTTTCGCGATGAAGGCCGCACCGTCATCCTCACGACCCATTACATGGAAGAGGCGCAGCGTCTGTGCGACCGTGTCGCCATCATGGATCACGGCCGCATCGCGGCGATGGATTCCCCGCGGGAGTTGATCCACGAGCATACCCCGGGCACGACCGTGGCCCTGACGATCCTGGAGGGCCAGACCGCCTACGCGGCGCTGCCGGGTGTGCAGCGCGCGGAATCCATTGACGGCGAGGTGGTGATGACCACCACCGATCCGATGAAGACGGTCAACGCGCTGATGGAGTTGGAGCGGCAGGGGCAGGTGCATTTTCAGCAGCTGCGGGTTGAAGAAGCCACACTGGAAGACGTCTTCCTCCAGCTCACGGGGCACCGGCTGCGCGAATGAGAGCCTTCTTTTCCACCATCGTGATGGGATTCCGGATGTACCTCCGGGACCGGTCGTCGCTGTTCTGGGGCATGGCGTTCCCGCTCATCCTGATGGGCCTGATCGGCCTGGCCTTCGGCCGCAGCGATACGCTGACGTTTCGCGTGGCGTACGTCGATCAGGGCAGCGGCCCGCTGGGACTGGGCTTGCGGGCGGGCCTCGCGCAGGTCTCCGTGTTCATCGTTTCCGACGAGCCCGATGAGCAGCACGCGATCGAGCTGCTGCGGAAAGGGCAGCGCACGCTGGTCATCATCGTGCCGCCGTTCGGGTCAGGCAAGCCGGTGCAGGTGTACTTCGATCAGGCCCGGGTGCAGGACTCGCGCACGGCCCTGGTGATCCTGGAGCGCTTCGTCGCCGAGGCCAACCTGCAGATCGCCGGCGTACGGCAGCGCGCCGTGACCATCAAGGCCACCGGCATCGCCGGGGCGCGAGAGATCCGGTTCTTCGACTTCCTGCTGCCGGGCATCCTGGCGATGACGGTGATGCAGACCGGGCTGCAGGGTGTGACATGGGTCATCACCGGCTACCGGCAGCGGCTGATCTTGAAGCGCGTGCTGGCCACCCCGGTCCACCCCTTCGTGTTCCTGTCCGGATTGGTCGCACGCTATGCCGTGACCAATGCCTTCCAGCTCGCCATCGTCGTGATCGTCGGCGTGTGGGTGTTCCATGCCAGGATCATCGGCAGCCTGGCCATGCTGGGGGCCGTCGCCCTGTTCGGAGCGCTGGCGTTCATCGGCATCGGGTTCATGGTATCCACGCTCTCCAAGACCCCGGAGTCCGCGAACCTGCTGGGCAGCGTGCTGAGTTTCCCGATGCTATTTTTGGCCGGGACACTGTGGCCGCGTGATTTCATGCCCGCGTTCATGCAGCCGGTAATCGCGCTGCTGCCGCTGACCCCGCTCGTGGAAGCGATGCGCGGGATCGCCACACGCGGTGACGCGGTGACCCCTTATCTGGCGGGCCTGGCATATCTGGGAGCTTGGGGTGCGGTCACATTCGCGCTGGCCGTGTGGCGGTTCAAGTGGGAATGACAGCCCATGATTCGTGCTGGCCGTGCTGGGTAGCCTCACGTTCCCTGCCGCGCTCGCCTGCCAATCTGTAGCAACGGATCACTGCGGTCTCTTCCGCTGACCGCGACATCGGTGCGGCGATCCTATGTTTCACGGCCTGCGATAGGGTTGCCGCCCTCCAACCTCCGCTCGGGGGCCGCCCCATTCGCCCGCCGCCATCCCCTAGATCCGTTCCCAGCTTC
>DASXUC010000078.1:0-21547 GCA_036505015.1 bacterium
ACCGCGGCGGTGAGGACGAATCGCGAGGCCAGCGCCCGGAGCAGAAACCCCGCCAGCTGCTCCCGCTCCTGCCGCGCATCGAGACGGGGCACGTACCGGGCGATCGACTCGGGCCACCCCAGCGACGTCATCTTCCCGACCAGCCCGCTCAGCGCCAGCAGGACGTTGTACAGCCCGAACTCCACGGTGGGGACGACGCGCACAGCGGCCAGGGCGACCAGCGCCGGCACGCCGTTCACGACCACCCGGTTGAGCAGGGTGAAGTGGATGCCAGCCCGCACGCGCTGGCGGAGTGTGTCCATGCGAACGCGCTAGGTTTTTGGCGCGGCCGGGCCGCGGGCGGGCGCCGCAGGCTCCTTGGCCTTGGCCTCGGTGCCACCGGCGTCGGTGTCGTAGTACTCGGAGTACGAGTAGTAGTACGAATGGCCGCGGCTTCGCGGCGGCATCGCGTTGACCACCACGCCCAGCAGCCGCGCGCCGACCGACTCCAGTTGCTGGCGCGCCCGGCGGGCGGCCTCCCGCGGGGTCTTGCTGATATGCACGACCAGCACCACTCCATCCACCGACGGCGCCAGCACGGTGGCGTCGGTAACGGGCAGCACCGGCGGGGCGTCGAGCACGATCATCTCGGCGCCGTCCGTGCCGTGCTCCAGCAGCGCGCGCATCTTCTGGCTGCCGAGCAGTTCGGCGGGATTCGGGGGCTTCGTTCCGCTGGGAATGATCCACAGGTTCTTCACCGAGGTCTCCTGCGCGGCACCGCCGGCGGGCAGGCCGTCGACGAGCAGCTCGGTCAATCCGAAGGCGGATTTCGGCTGGAATGTCCAGGCCAGGCTCGGCTTGCGGAGGTCGCATTCCACCAGCCAGACCCGCTTCCCCAACTGTGCAAACGCCGCGGCAATGTTGGCCGACGTCGTACTCTTCCCCTCGCCGGGACCCGGGCTGGTGACCTCGATCGTCCGCAGCGGACGGTCCGGACTCATGTACAGCAGACTGGTCCGCAGGTGCCGGAAGGATTCCGCGAATGGTGATCGGCGCTGCTCTTCCATGATCAACGGGAGCACGTCCGCCCGATTCGTCTTGCGCCACTGCGGGATGACGGCCAGGACGGGCAACCCCAACTGCCGTTCCACGTCTTCGGGAGACTTGAACGAGGTATCGAGGACCTCCAGGCCGTAGCTGGCCCCGACGCCCAGCAGCAGACCCAGCGCCAGACCCAGCAGGACGTCCACCATCGGCCGCGGACTGATCGGGCGGTTGGGCGGCGTCGCCGCATCGACGATGCGGATGTCTCCCACAATCGACGCCTCGGCGATCTTGGCCTCCTGCAGTTTCTGGGCCAGCAGCAGGAAGGTCTGCTCGGCCACGCTGACGTCCCGTGTCAACCGCGCGAGCTGGATTTCTTTCGGCGGCAGCGACCGGGCATCGCGCAGGTACCGGTCGACGATGCTGGCGTATGCACTCTCCCGCGCCGCGAGTGCCTCACGCTGCACCAGCAGGGTCACCATCTGGTTTGCGAGCGACTCCCGGACGGGGTTGGCGGCGAGGGTCTGCGTGGAGATCCGCTGCGCGGTGCGGTTCCGCAGCCGCGCCTTGACCTGCTCGATCTGCGCCTTTACGGCAATGACCTGCGGATGCCGGTCGGTAAACTGCTCGAGCAGTCCGGCCAGCTGGATCTCCAGCTGCGCGAGCTGGGCGCGCAGCTGGCTGACGACGGGATCCTCGGAGAGGACCGTGGCGCCGAGCACCTGCGGAGACTGGGCCGCCAGCACGACACGCGCCCGGCGCAGACTGGCGTCCACCGCCAGGCGTTCCGCGGCCGCGACGCGGCGCTGCGCTTCGAAATCCGCCACCTTCTCCACGGCAAGGGTGGTTTGCTCGGACAGCGAGATCTGGCCTCCGGCCACCTTGTACGCGGCCAGCGCGTTCTCCGCTTCCCGCAGCTGCTGCCCGATCTTGGCCTGCTGTGCTTCGATAAACTGCGCCCCCGCGGACGCCTGAGACCGGCGTGCCTGCAGGTCCCAATCGACGAACCCCCTGGCGATGGCATTGGTATTCGCCGCGGCCTGCTCCGGCGTGCCGCCCTCAGCGGTAATAATGATCACGTCGGTCCCACGAATGCGCTGCACCTCGAGTCCGTTGCGGAGTTCCGTCCGCGTGCGGTTGGGATGCTCGTTCGCCGGCAGGTACCGCAGGGCGAGATCGGCGACGGCGCGGCTCTTCACGATCTCCGCCAGGGTATCCACGACCGTCTGCTGGGTCAGCCCGGTAAAATCCTCGACCAGCAGGGTCTGGGAGGAGCGGTCGACCACCAATCGCGACGACGCCTGGTACACGGGCGCCGAGGTGACGCTGATCAGTCCGGCGACCAGCAGCCCCGCCGCGGCCGCGGCGGCAACGAGCCACCAGCGGCGCAGGAGCAGATCGAAGTAGTCCCGCAGGCTTGCCTGCGGGAGGGCCTCATGGGTCAATGGGTGGGAATCCATCGCTCTCCTGACCTCAGGGCACCACGCGCTGCAACCCCGACAGAATGTTGAGAATCGATTGGATCGAGCTGAGCCCGCTCTCAGGAATCACGATCACGTCGGCGGGTTCGATCAGAAAATTGCCGGCCGACCCGCCCCGCTGGACATCGGCGAGGGCGATCGTCATCAGGATCCCGCCGTCAAGCTTCTCCACCTTGGCGCCGGCGGGAGGCCGATCGATCGTCCCCTTCCGCCGGACCAGGTACACGGTGCGCGCCGTGGCGAAGTTGCGTGAAATCGGACCGCCTGCCATCGCCACGGCCTGCAGCAGCGTGACTTCTCCCCGGATCACGAATTGGCCCGGGGCCCGCACGTCCCCCAGGACGAAGAACTTGTCGTTGGTCTCCAGCGGAATGATC
Organism: bacterium; assembly: GCA_036505015.1. GTDB lineage: Bacteria > Sysuimicrobiota > Sysuimicrobiia > Sysuimicrobiales > Kaftiobacteriaceae > DASXUC01. Next base: position 2,882 of record DASXUC010000078.1, read on the forward strand.
AGGGTATCGCCGGGTCGGATGATCACATTCAACTCCATGTCCTGGCGCAGCAGCAGCCGGTCCAGGCCCAGCGGCTCGCGCTGGCCCGTCCGCCGCACCAACGTGGCCTGCGTGAGCGAGGCCGCCGGGGTGAGGCCGCCGGCCATCAGCAGCACGTCGAGCACCCGCATCTGACCTCTCAGCCGGTATTGCCCGGGGCGGACCACTTCGCCGACGACATTCACAAGATTGAACAGATCTTCGCGGACGACCAGCGTTTCACCGCCGGTCAGCAGGATGTTGGCCGCGGGGTCGCCGGCGAGGACTTTCTCCAGATCAATGGGCTGCGGCGGCTCGCCGGAACGCACCAGATGCGCTTCGTGCAGGTCGGCGGCATCCGTCAGCCCGCCGCCCGCCGCGATCAGGTCGAGCAGCCGTGCGCCGGGCAGGAGCGCGTAGGTTCCCGGCCTCGCGACCTGACCCAGCACGGACACGCTGAGCCGGCGGAACTCCCTGATGGTCACGCTGACCTGGGGGTTGCGGATGAACGCCGCGTAGGCGCGGGCCAGCTGGGCGGTCAACTGATCCACCGTCAATCCCGCGGCCGCGATCGATCCCACCAGCGGCAGGCTGACCTTCCCGTCCGGCATGATCGGCACCGTGCGCGACAGCTCCGGGTAGCCGAAGATGGTCACCTCGATGAGATCACCCGGGCCCAGGAGGTAGGGCTGCTGCGCGATCGCCGGCGCCGATGTCAGCGCCAGCACGCATGCCAGCATCACCGCCGCCGGCCATGTGCCTCGGAGCATCATCTCACCTCTATGACCCGCTCATGGTCGCGTGTCGCCGTTCGATGGACGGCCAACCACTGTTCCGCGATGGAAACCGAATCGATAAATGCGCGGCAATAAGGACGCGTCAGTGGGTAGTTCTGTGCCGTCCGTGGACTTCCTCCGAACGTTCAGCATCAGAGCCGCCAGTAGAGCACTCTCCGGCGGACCATCTCCGGCAGCACCCCCTTGATGTCGATGAAGACTCCGGAGCCGTCGTCGCTGCGGATGAGGCGCGCGAAATCCGCCGCCGGGCGATCGCAAAACACGCGGTGCGCCACGGCCAGGATCACCGCGTCATACTGCTCGCCGCCGGCGAACGGGTCATCGGCGGCGGGGAGCAGTCCCAGCCGCGCGATGTCCGCGGGCGCCACGAGGGGATCGTAGACGGCGACGGTGAGGTCATGCGCCTCGAGTTCGCGCACGATGTCGGCCACCTTTGTGTTGCGCGTATCCTTCACGTTTTCTTTGAAGGTCACCCCGAGAATCAGCACCCGTGCACCGCGCACGATCCGGCCGGCGCGGATCAGCAGGCGCACGGTTTCCCGGCCGACGTACGAGCCCATGGAGTCGTTGGTGCGGCGCCCGGCCAGGATGACATCGGGGATAAATCCGGCTTCCTGCGCTTTGTGCGTCAGATAGTACGGATCGACCGGGATGCAGTGTCCGCCGACGAGGCCGGGTTCAAAGGGCAGGAAGTTCCACTTGGTGCGCGCCGCCGCCAGGACCTCCTGCGTGTCGAGGCCCAGCCGGTGGAACAGCAGCGACAGCTCGTTCATCAGCGCAATGTTCAGATCACGCTGCACGTTCTCGATCACCTTGGCGGCCTCCGCGGTCCTGATGTCGGGGGCCTCGTAGACGCCGGCATCCACCACCGCGCCATACAGCCGCGCCAGCGCCGCGGTCGTGTCCCGGTCCTGCCCGGCGACGACTTTCACGATGCGCTGCAGGGTATGCTCCGCGTCGCCGGGATTGATCCGTTCCGGCGAGTACCCCACGGCGAACCCCTCGCCGGCGGTCAGGTCCGAGGCCCGCTCGATCACCGGGACGCACACTTCTTCCGTGCAGCCGGGATAGACGGTGGACTCGAACACCACGATCGGCCGGATCCCGTCACGCCCGCCGTCACGCAGGGCCTCGCCCACGAGTTCGCTGGCCGCGATCAGCGGGCCCAGATCCGGCCGGCGGGCCGCGTCGACGGGCGTGGGCACGGCGACGATGTAGACACCCAGACCGCGCAGGGCCGCGGGATCGAATGTCAGCGTGAGCCGGCGGGCCGAGCGCAGGACAGCGCCGTCAACTTCCCCCGACCAGTCCCGACCCTCCTGGAGTGCCTGCACGCGGCGGGCATCGATGTCGAATCCCACGGTGGGAACGTGCCGCCCAAACGCGACGGCCAGTTGCAGGCCGACGTAGCCAAGCCCGACGACACCGACCGGCTGCGGCACGGTGCGGGAGTCGGTTGCCCGCGCGGAAGGGTCAGTCATGGCGTGGTGGACTCCAACTCCAGAATGACCTCGCCGAGTTGGCCGCGGAGCACCACCCGCCGCGGCTCGATGCGGACGACTGTCCACCCCTCGACCACATCGCCTTCCTTCACTATATAGGCGGTCTCTTTGCTCTCCAGGACCGCCCGCTTGACCGCACCAAACACGACCCCGGTGAGCTTGAAGGGCGGCGCTTCGACTGCCGGGGCGGGCGGCGCGAGTGGTGGGGCTCCCGGCGGCTCCGGCAGCGGCGGAGGGGGCAGCGGAACGGCGGGTGGCGGTGGCGAGAGCGACGGCTGCGGGCTGCCTCCGACCTGCGGCGTAAATGGATCAGCCGGCGCTCCGAGGCCCAACAGTGGATGCAGCGGGCTGAGCGGTGACGCCCGGACCGTGATGTCCGTCGGCAGCAGGGTGATTTGCGCGGACGATGCTGCTCTGAACGTCCCGGCATACACCCAGGCGGCGACGAACATCGCCAGCCACACCAGGATCCAGACCAGCCTGTCCCGCCGCATCAGCGGTTCTCCTTCACCGGCGGAGGTGCGGGCACGATCGATGCGGCGGTAATGGCAATCTCCAATGCGCTGCTGTCTTCGCCGCGGGACGCCTCAACCGTGACCAGTTTCATTGGAATGGAATCGATCGCCCACCGACGCAGAAACCGATTCAGACTCGCGTACGATCCGCGCGCGGTCAGATCGACGGGGATGCGCGTCAGCACGGCCGGCCCACTGGATTTCTCGGGCCTCCGCGGGCGCTCCATCTCGCCCACCCGAACCGTCAACACCGTGTTGCCGGTCTCGGCCAGCAGCCGCTGCAGTGACACCAGCGCGTTCACCGACCGCTGAGGGGTGATGACCTTACTGCGCAGCGCCGCATCCTGCGCCCGGAGACGGCCCAGGACCGTGGCCACGTCACCGGCGCGATTCGCCGCATCCCGCATGACCGTGAGCTCATTCTGCCGCTGCTCGACGAGTCCGCGCTGGGATGCCAGCGTCGCCGCGAGCGGGCCGATTCCCCACAGCAGCGCGGCAAGCAGCGCGGCCGGCCACAACGCGTAGAGTAGCAGGTTGCGGTCGCGCGGGGAGAGCGAGCTGATCATCGCGGCGCCACCTGCGCGGCGATCGTGGCCTGCGAGACATCGGCCCCCGCCGCGCGGACAGTCTCGGTCAGCACCAGCCGGACGTCGCGCAGGCCGGGCGTGGCCTGGAGGCGCTGAATGAACTGCGCGGCCGCCGGCGGCTGCGTCGTGCGCACCGTCACCTCAAGCGCCCCGGTATCGATCACGGAAACCTTGAACAGCCACAGCCCCGGCGGCATCGCCGCACGCACCGCTTCGAACACATCGATCCACTCCGGCGCGGTAAAGGCGGTCTGCAGGGCGTTGACGTCCCGCCGCAGGCGCTGGATCTGCTGCACGTCCGAGCGGACGGCGCTCCATCGCGGCTGCAGGGCGGCCGCCTCAGCGTCATAACCGTCCAGCGTGCGCTGCACGAGGAACCACTGCACGCCGATGGCCAGCGCGAGGGCCAGGACGATCCCACTGACGGCCAGATCAACGGTGGCGACGAGCCGCGCGGTCGTCACCTTCGGCCGGGCCGGACGAAGGGCCGGACGCAGCAGGTCTACCGCCACGGCGTCTCCTTCGGCTCCGGAACCTGTGAGGCGCGCATGGCCAGCCCCGCCGCGGTCGCCAGCCGCAGCCCAGGAGGCGGCGGGACGGCAGCGCCGCGTGGCAGCCCGGCGAGGGGATCGATCACGACCGCCGGCGGGAGATCGGCCGCGGCGAAGATCGCGATCGCGTTCGGATCTTCCGCGCCGCTGCCCGTGAGCACGATCTTGCCGATCTGCGTGCCGGCCTGGGTTTCAAAGAAGCGCACCGATCGGACGACCTCTTCCAGAAGGGTGCGGACGCCTGATGCGCCGCGCACCGGTCGAGGCAGATCCGGCGCGAGGTCGGCGGCCGGCTCCGCCGTCCCGATCGCGACGGTCCGCGTGAAGACCAGCCCGTGTTCGTCCGACGCGGTCAGCTCGGCCCAGTGACTCCCGAGGTGGACCAGGAGGATCCCGGGCGGTGCCACTTCCCGCGCGTAGATACGCAGCCGGGCCAGCGGCGCCGCATCCACCGCGGCCAGCTTCGCGCCGCCGGCTTCGACGGCTCGTCGCAGACCCTCGACGACGTCCGTGCGGGCTGCCACCAGGACGACCTCGATCACCGGCCTCCCCTGCTCGCTGCGGCGCGTCAGCACGTCAAAGTCCACGGCAGCGGTGTCAAATGGATACGGCAGCAATCGCTCCGCCTCCCATCGCACCGCCCGCAGCAGATCCTTGGGGGCGAGGTCGGGAAACTGCAGGCGGCGGATGAAACACGCGGCGCCTGATGCGGCCGACACCACCGCCTGGCCCGCGGCGCCGATCGCGGAAAGCGCACGGCGCACCCCCTCGGCCACGGCCCGATCGTCCCGCACCACGCCGGATGCCACGGCACCGGCGGGCAGCGGCACGGTCGTCCAACGCAGCACGCTCGTCTCCTGCATCTCCAGCACGGCCACCGTGGAATGCCCGACGTCCAGCCCCACGCCCCGGCCGCCGGTGCTCTCTCGGGACCGGCGCGTCACGGCCGCACCGTCTGGGACCGGACGTGATGTGACACGCGGTCCACGACCAGATCAATCACCACGACGCCGCGGCCCGCACGGCCGGTGATCGCATATTGAATGACCTCCGCGGTCATCGCCGCGCGGCGGAACAGCGCGCTGCCGGAGCCGACGGCAATCGCACGCCCCGCCGGGGTGATCTCGTCCGCCCGGCCGTCGGCGATCATCGCCAGGATTACGGCCGCGCCGGCATCGGCGGCGTAGCGCGCGCGCAGCGATTCTTTCTGCTGCTGCAGCAGCCGAAAGTCATCCGCCACCGCGCTGAGGACACTCACGATGATCAACGACACGATCACCCATGTGAAGATGACGGAGATCAGAATGACTCCTCGTTCGCCGCCGCGCAGCAATTTCATCTCTGGACCACGCTGCGCAGGGCGGCCAGCTGGATCAGCGCGTACTCCGGACGCCCGTCGCGATTCACGTCGACGTTCACGGTAATCCTCACCATCCGGGCGAGTTTCGGTTCGACCGCCCGGCCGTGGTCGTCCAGGTAGCCGAACGCGACGACGGCCGACACCGTCGGATCCGAAACCACCACGGCCGGTCCCCCCAGGGATGTGGCCCCCTGGGGACACGGGGTCCGCCGCTGCTCATAGATCACAGTCCCGCGGAGCCCGCCCATCCTTCCGGCGTACACACCGCGGCATTCCACCGCGCCCAGCGGGGAGTAGATGCCGGCCAGCTCGATCGCCGACGCCGTGCCCGCGCGGACCTGTGCGCTCCCCTGAACGATCCCCGCAATCCACTGCGCGGTCGCGCGCGCTTGCTGGTGACCTGCGATCTGCGCCTGCGTATCTTCCTCCGCGGCCACCGCGGCGGTGAACGCGCGGAACAGCACCAGCAGGACGAGCGCCCCGAGCGCCAGCGCGATCAGCAATTCGACGAGGGTGAACCCCCGGGCCCCGTTCCAAACCGGCCAGGTGTATTGTCGCCCGAGCCGAAGCGTGCCGTGGCCGGTTGGAACGGGGCGGGAGTTCATGGTCGTGGACCGACGATCGTCGTCAAGGCGAATGCCGGCTCCGCCGATCCCGCGCGGAAGGCGGCGATGGTGACTTCCTTCAGAATCGGCTTTGTGGAAATCTGCGCGACGGTCAGATCCGCGCGACGCACCCCCGCCGGCAACTCCGGCGCCCCGCCCAGGATTCGCCGGGCATCGTAGCGTCCACCCGGCGGCAGGCCGTTGATTCCCAGGGCCATCGCGGCGTCCATGGCGCTGGCGACCCACGCCACAACCGGCGTGTCCTCGCCGGCCTCGCGCACCTTGGCCATGCCGGCAGACACCGCGACGATGAGCACCGTGAACAGGAGCGCCACCAAGCTGAGGGAGACCAGGACTTCGATAATCGTAAAACCCCGTTGGTCGATGGTCGTTGGTCGTTGGTCGGACAACGTACTCTGGCGCGAGGTCGGCTGAAGTGGGGAGCCGTCGACGATCAACGACCCACGATCAACGACCAACGACTGGGGTATCATCGCAGACCCCCTGGAATGGCATAAGCAAGGCCGGGCGCGGCCGCGACCACGACCGTGTTGGCGCCGGTGGCGCCGCGGAGGGTCACGAAACCTCCGGAGCTGCTGCCATCGGAGAAGAACCAGATGACATGGGAACCGGTGACTGCGCTAACGACGATGCCGCGGGGAAGGGACACGGTGATGGTGGGCACGCCGTAACGCTGCACCTCGTAGCGGCGTTCAGACACGACCACCGCCACCCGTTCGGCTCTGGCGCGGGCGGTGCTTTGCGCAAGCCGGAGGTCACGGACCAGTGCCGACGTGGCGCCGGCCAGACGGACGTCGGCCAGCACGCCGGAGAACCGGGGAATCGCCAGGCCCAGGACGATCGCCGCCAGTGCAAGCACGGTCATCAGTTCGATTATCGTAAACCCGGCCCGTTCCAAGTCGACCGGACGATTCTCCGGCATGAACCGCCAAGTAGTCGACTTGGAACGGGCCCCGCGCTCAGACGACAGAGGGGTAGCCGTACGCATGAGGGTGCCCGCAGTAGCAGTAGTGTACCATGGGGGAAGGAGTTCTTCCCAGGCGAGCGAATACCCCGGAGTGAGTAGCACACGCAGGTCTGCTCCCTGAGGACGCCTCTGGAATCCTCAGGGAGTTTGCGTATCAGCGCGAAGTTTCATCGTTTCGGACATGAACTGCCAAGGGGGTGACAAACTTCGAAGGCTGGTAGAACGCGAACTCCCGACGGTTCGCGAGGCAAGGATGGCAAAATCGATCGGTTATTCCTAGGAGGGCGCTTATGAGGTCAACCCGCTCTTGGCGGGCGTTAGTATTTCCCGTCATTGTGACACTCCTGCTCACCCCGTTCATGCTGGCGCAATTCCCGGCGGTGGCGCAGGGCCAGGCAGGCGCAGAGCAGATCGCAGGGCAATCGGCTCCATCCCTCACTCCAACGCGCTACGCACCGCGCTTTTCGACGAGTCCGCAGGCGCCGTCGGCGGCACAGCTTGCCGCCGTGGAAACCGAGCGGAACCGGATCGACGCGGCATGGCGGAATCGCACCGTCGGCAAGGACCCGGGAGTAGCAGGATCTCCGCAAGGAGTTCCTGAGACACCCGCTGCCGGGATCAGCCCCAATGCCCCCGGCACCTATACGATCTTCCGCACCACCGCGGTCGCGGGCGCGCCCGCCGGCTTCAAGTCCAACGTCGCCGAGCCGGCCGTCGCGCAGTCCGGCAAACAGGCCTGGCTCACGCACAACTGGTACGCGGCCCGCTCCGCCGACGGCGGGGTGACGTGGACCTACGTGAGCCCGTTCACCGACATGGCAGACTTCTGCTGCGACCAGGACGCGATCTACGATCGCGGGCGGGACATCATAATCTGGTACCGGCAGGGCATCTACAACACGGCACCGGCCCCGGCCGGGCAGAACCGGATCAAGATCGGCGTTTCGACCAACGGCGGGGTCTCGTGGTGCACGTACACGTTTAGCCCCGTCAACATCAACGGGGCATGGACGACCCAGTGGTTTGACTACCCGCAGGTCTACCTCACCAACAACTACCTGTACTTCACCTCCAACATGTTTAGCGGCGCGGGATCGTTCCTGCGGATGTTCGTCGGACGCTGGTCGCTGGACACCATCCGGGCCTGCCTTGCGGTCTCGACCACCTACTGGACAAAAACAACAGGGTGGTCTTGGACCGGTGCTCAGGGCGGCAGGTCGACCTTCTATCTGGGCGACAACAGCTTCGGCTCTACAACGTTCTACATCGGGTCCATCCCCGACGCGACGACGACCCTGACGGCGGTCTCGCGCACGATTACAGCATTCCTGGGCACCAACCGCGATGGACTGTGTCCCGGTCCCACCGGTACCAACCCGTGCTTACGGGCCGACCAGCGGATCACGAACGGCTGGGTACGGTGGAATCCCGAGCGGAACGTGGTCGAGCTCGGGTTCGCCTGGAACGTGAAGCAGGGCGGGTCGTTCCCCAAACCCTACGTCTATGTGTTTCTCTTCAACGTGACGTCCGCGCTCGCGAACCTGGCCTACGCGCCGATGTGGAACAGTGGTACCACCGCGTTCCAGTACTTCTACGGCTCCCCCAACGTGCGCGGCGCGCTGGGCTTCCTCGTGTACGAGTTCAACACCGCCGTCAACCCGAAGCTGGACCTGGGCATCGACGACGACTACAACGGGAACCCTGCTCCCTGGTCGCTGTTCCTCGGCGCCAGCAGCACCGGAGCGCCGGCGGCGAATGTGTGGGGCGACTACAGCCGCGTGCGCTATCATGCGCCGCAGGGCACCGGCTTCGTAGCGGCCGGCTTCACCTCGACCGGCTCGAGCAACAACACCCAGCCCCGGTACATTGTCTTCGGGCGTGACCGGGACCGGTTCGGGATTCTACGCTTCATCGGACTTTAGATCGAACCGACGGTTGCAGTTGGAGAGCGGGGGCTTCGGCCCCCGCTCTCGCGTTGCCATCGCACCACCCCCGATAGCGCGTAGATCGACCCGCGTGATGATGACCTTCGGATGATCCTGGAAGGAGTTCTCGCCGCCCGCAAGAATACGTTGGTCAGAGCGGAAAGGATTCTGTCCCTCCCCGAGGGAAAACGGGGTTCCTCGGGGAGTTCGCTTTACGTGAGTAAAGTTTCATCATATCTCAGGGCAATCGCCAAGGAGGTGACAACCTCGAGGGAGGGTACGGCGCGAATTCCCGACGGTTCGCGAAGGCAGGGCGGAAGGAAAATCGATCAAGTCCTTAGGAGGGTAATTATGAAATCAACCCGCTCTTGGCGGGCGTTCGCGTTTCCCCTCATCGTCGTCCTGGTCCTGACCCCCTGGCTGCTCACGCAGTTCCCGAGCGTTGCGCAGGGTCAGGCAGGCGCACAGGTCGTTGCGGGAAACAGTGCCACGATGGCCGCCGGCACGCGCTACACGCCGGCGTTCAGTGCCTCGCCGCAGGCGCCGTCCGCGGCGCAACTCGCCGCGTCTGAAGCTCAGATGCAGCTCAGCGAGCGTGCCTGGGCTTCTCGACCAGGACCTTCCTCCCCCGCTGCCGTTTCGGGTCCCACGCCCGGTACTGATACCGCGGCCAGCCGGGCGATGGCGCCCAACACGTTCACACTGTTTCGCAATTCGCTCGTCAACGGCGCGCCATCCGGGTACAAGTCCAACGTCAACGAGCCTGCCGTCGCGCAGTCCGGCAAGTTCGTGTGGTTCACGCACAACTGGTACGCCGCCCGGTCCACCAGCGGCGGCGCGAGTGGAACGTTCGCGTACGTCAGCCCGTACGCGGACTTCGCGTCATTCTGCTGCGACCAGGACACGATCTACGACAAGGCCCGCGACATGTTCATCTGGTACCGGCAGGGAGTCTACGGCACGCCCGCCGGCCAGAATTACATCAAGATCAGCGTGTCGATCAACGGCGGCGCCTCGTGGTGCACGTACACCATTCAGCCGACCAGCGTGAACGGCGCCTGGACATCGCAGTGGTTTGACTACCCGCACCTCGCGGTGTCCAACAACTACCTGTACTGGACGTCGAACATGTTCAGCGGCGCGGGTTCCTTCTTGCGCATGCTCATGGCCCGCTGGCCGCTGGACTCCATGGCCGCCTGTGCCGGGTTCGGGTACACGTATTGGTTCAAGACCACCGGCTGGTCGTGGACCCCTGTGCAGGGCGCGACCACCACGATGTATGTCGGCGACAACTCGTCCACGACGACCAGCTTCTACATCGGGGTGCAGCCGGAGAGCACAACGACCCTCACGGCATACGCCCGGACAATCCCCGGCTTCACATTCACCAACCGGGACGCCGTCTGCACGGTGCTCGGCGGCAGGAACCCGTGCCTGCGAGCCGACCAGCGCATCACGGTCGGCTGGGTCCGTGATGCCGTCACAGGCGTGGGGCAGATCGGATTCTTCTGGAACGTCAAGGCAGGCAGCGGGTTCACGTATCCGTACGTGAACGCCGCCACCTTCAACCAGAGCAGCCTGTCCTACACCGGGCGGCCCTACATCTACAGCGGCAGCGGCGCCTGGTTCTACGCGGCGGCCTCACCAGATAGCCGCGGCGACCTGGGTGTGTCGGTGTTCTTCTTCTCGTCGTCGAGGTACCCTGACTGGTACGTGGGGATCGACGATGACTACAATGCGGCGCCTCCGGGGTGGGAGGTCGCCTATGTCGCGACCAGCTCCGGGGCTCCGGGGGCTAACGTGTGGGGCGACTACGTGCGGGTCCGGCCGTTCAACCCGCCGGGAACCCTGTGGGTCGCCACGGGCTTTACGTCGACCGGGTCAAGCAACAACACCACGCCGCGGTTGGTCTTCTTCGGCCGCGGGCGGGACCTCCGGAGTTTCAGCTACTGGAACAACAAGTAGAACCGAGGTCCCGTAAGCGACAAGGCCGGCGCCTCCTGGCGCCGGCCTTGTATTTTGGCCCGACAGGATCTAGCGTCTCTCCTCCGCCCTGCGCTCACCGCCGGATCTGGATGGCCAGCCGGGGCGTGGTCAGCAGCGGGGCGCCCGGCCCCGTCCAGACCGCGTACCCTTCCAGAAAGTATTTGCCGGGTACGACGGCCGACGTTCCGGTCCACGCGATACTTGCCGCCGCGGCCTGGCCGGGGTGCAGCACACGGAGCGCCGGGCGCGCCAGCAGCGGTTTCGTCGGGACTGAGGGCTTCACAATCGCGCGCCCGTCGGCCGCGTACACGGCGAAATCAAACAGCGTGGGCGACAATGACCGGATGATCCGGTCGGCGCTGCCGACGTTGCGCAGGAGAAAGGTCAGGATCAGCGGACTTCCCGGGGCGATCTCCGGGCGGGAGACACTCATCTTCAGCTCGAGATCGCCCGAACGCACGCTGACCTGTGTCATGGGCGGGGCGCTGCGCGCCGGCTCGCGCGGCGGGCCCGGCCGGCAGCCCGCGGCGAGCAGGGCGGCCAGGACACAGAGTGCGAAGCGTCTCACCTACGGCAGCGAGAGCCGGGCCAGGAAGTTATCCTGCTGCCTGATCGGAAACGCCCCGCCCAGCAGCGCGGCCGATTTGGCGGCGTAGTTGGCCGTGTAGTGCACGTAGGCGCGGCCGGGACGGCACGTCACCTCCAGGTAATCCCCGATGAACAGGTCCGACAGCAGCGGGTCGGCCTCGGTGTCGTTGGACTCGGCCGTGACCCGCAGCGCCGTGTACGGCGCCGCGCCGTTCGGGGACGTGGAGACGTACACGTCCTGCGCGTGCGACCACCTGGCATCGTTCTGGTTGGAGTAGTACGCGACCACGACCTGCCCGGTCGGGCTGATGCAGACGCTGGGCTGATCCTGGTGGCCCAACGCGTTGCTCACCGTTTGCATCGCGCTCCAGTTGCGTCCCAAGTCGTCGCTGTACTTCGCCGCGATCGACGCGCCTGCCCCGTAGTCGAACCACCAGAAATCGAACAGCGTGTCGGCGGTGGTGCGGCGGTCCCAAACCACGACGATGCGGCCCCCGGGCCGGACGCCCACGTGCGGATAGGTGGCGGAGCGATAGTACGCCGGATACGGCGCCGTCCCCCAGGGGATGGGCTGCGATTCCGTGGCCACGGTGCGCGGGCCTCCGGCAAGGATTCCCACCCCCGAGGTGCCGGACAACGGCCCGATCGCCTGGAACCGGATCCTGTCGACCTCCGACAAGGAGTCGTCGCCGCTGTGCTTGACCCACGTGACGTAGATGTTCCCGTCCGACCCCACGGTGAGGTGGCTGAGCTGCACGAAATCGAAGTTCGAGCCCAACCCGGTCGTGGATTCGAGGGTCAGCGGCGGGGAGCAGGCGGCCAGCGCGTTGTTGCACTTGACGATCATGATGTAGGAGCTGAGGTCGCTGCCGGAGCACGGGAACCGCGTCCAGGTGACGTAGACGGCGCCGCCGGCGAGGAACGACCCGGGGTCTGCGGCGATGTAGGGCTTGTCATCGAAAAATCCGCTCGAACTGGTGCAGGTGTTGGCCGTGACGACCTTGATCACGGGCCAGCAGTCCGGATCGGCCCCGCCGCCGCATGCCGCGCTGAAAACCCCTTTGGGATTCCCCGGGGCCGGCGAGCGCGCGATCGTGATGCCGTTGGGGCTGAAGTCGTCGGAGTCGAAATGAAAGGTGGCCATGAATAGGTTGCCGGCGGCATCGACCCCCAGGGCCGGGTCGCCCTGGGAAGGCACCACGGTTCCCAGCACGGTCGTGGGCGGGATCTGACCATCCCTCGCCGTGGAATTGCCCCCGTCGGTGGAGGTGGTCCAGCCGGTGAAGTTATCGACCAGGAGGCCGCGGTAGTCGTTGTACCCGCCGACGACCCGCGCGATGTTGACCGGATCGGCGACGACCGTCGTCTCGTTCTGCGGCAGCGGGAACGGGTCTTTGTTGAACATCTTCATCGAGAGCGGGACGCCCGCGGCCGGCGGCAGCCCCGCGCCGCGCAGCCGTGCCGCGCGCTCGCGCACCGTCTGCCGCAGCGCCTGGAACCGCGTCGTCTGCCGGAGCCAGACGTTGGATGACGCATGAGCCGCCCAGCGAAACGCCCCCGCGGTGAGTATCAGCCCGCGCTGAGTCAGTGCGGGATCCGGTCTCCCCTGCCCCGAGGCTGGGTGGATGGTCGTTGCCCCGGTGCCGAACAGGGTCAGTGACAGCACGAGGATCACAAGTCCTACCCACATCCTTGCGGTGCGAGTTCGCTGCACGTCGGTCCTCCTCGAAATGACAGGAGTCAGGTGTCAGGTGTCAGGTTTCAGATGGCACATTGACTTCCCTCCCGGTTCCGCGGAAGAGCGCGAAGAGGGAGCGCGGGACGATGCGTGGAAGTGACTAAGACTTCCACCGGTGAGGCAAGGAGGAGAGAGGTCCTCATGCGCGCGCTCGTTGGACTGCTGGCGACCGTGGTGATGCTGGCGTCGCTGCTGGCGCCGGCCACGCCCATCCGGGCGGCGTCTGTTACCATTACCGCGATCACGGTCAAGCAGTTTCCTGGGAAGGAGCAGGTGGCGGTGATCGCCACCGGCCCCCTGACCTACACCCTCGCCAATCGCCGGAATCCGCTGCGGGTGGAACTGCATCTGGACGGTGCGACGCTGGCCGCGCCGCTGGGGGCCGGCGGCGTCGACGTCATCAAGTCCGCGCGGGCGGAAGCGCGCAACGATGCGGTGGATGTGACCATCCTGCTGCGCCGCGATGCGGCCTATGACGTCACCTATGCCAACGGCCGCTCCGTGTTGATCCTCGGGTTCGCCACCGGCGCGGTCGCCGGAGTGACGCAGCGGTTCACGCTGGAGTTTCGCAACGCCGACATCGCCGACGTCTTCCGGACCCTGTCGGAGCTCGCCAACGTCAACATCGTAGTCGGCAGCGACGTCCAGGGCCGGGTGACGATGCGGCTGGTGGATGTGACCTTCGAAGAAGCGCTGCGCCTGATTTTGGAGGCCAACCGGCTGGGCGCGCTGCGCATCGGCCGCAGCGTCGTCGTGATGCCGCTGGAACGGCTGCCGGCGCCGGACGCGGTGGCGAAGACCTACCGCCTGCAGCACGCGAACGCCGCGGATGTGGCCGCCATGATCAACACCCTGCAGCAGCAGGCGGTCGGCGGCCGGCCCGGGCAGGCGGCCGGGCAGCGCGGGCTGGCCGTCGCCGACCCGGATTCCAACTCCGTGTTCGTGGTTGCCCCACCGGAGGATCAGGTCATCATCGAGCAGTTGATCGCCAGCGTCGATCTGCCGGTGCCCCTGCGGGTGGTCAAGCTGAACTTCCTCGATGCCAAGCCGGCGGCCGATCTGCTGCGCGACATGCTGGCCAAGGAAGGCGCCATCGTCATCAAGGAGGATCCGCGCGCGAATGCGCTGGTCCTGGCCGGACCGGAGAACATGCTGCGGCGCGCCCTGGGATTGCTCGCCCAGCTCGACGTCGCCCTGCCGCAGATCATGATCGAGGCGCGCGTGGTGGAGCTGAACAAGGGCGCCTCGCAGGATCTGGGCCTGTCGAGCCTGGTCCAGGCGGCGCCGCCGGCAATCGTGATTCCCCCCGTTGGCCAGATTCTGTTTGAGATTGCTACGGGGACGCTGGAAGTGTTCCTCCGGCGGCTGCAGCTGCTGATCGAGGAGAACAAGGGACGCGTGCTGGCCGCGCCGCGCATTGCCACGCTGGACGGCCATGAAGCGGTGATCACCGTCGGCAAGACCATCAGTGTTCCGGTGGTCGGACCGCAGGGCACGGTGGGCGTGCAGGAGATCAACGCCGGTATCACGCTGGCGATCACCCCCCGGGTGAACACCGACGGGCTGATCACGGCGCGCATCAATCCGCAGGTGCGCAGCATCAGCGAGATCCGCGCCGAAGGATTTGTGATCTCCGAACGATCCGCCGACACGACCCTGACCGTACGCGACGGCACCTCGATCGTGTTAGGCGGCCTGATCACGACGGAAGAACTGGAAACGATGACCCGCATTCCGCTGCTGTCGGATATTCCGATCCTCGGCGAACTGTTCAAATTCCGGCACCGCGAAGTCCGCGAGTCGGAAGTGATTGTGATCATTACGCCCAGGATTCTGACGAGGTTGGCACCCTCGCCCTGAACTGCGTCTACCCTGTCTTCCCCGTCTACCCTGTCTTCCCGGTCCAGAACCGGAGAGAGTGTAAACTGGGTTTGGCGGGGTAGACTGGTAGACGGGGTAGACTGGGAAGACGCCTTTGAACACGTTGACGCAGTTCGAACAGTTGGCTCAGATCCTGGTCGACCGCGGCCTGTTGACCTCGGAACAGCTCCGCGCCGGCCGCCGGCAGCACGACGAGACCCACGAGTCACCGCTGGACATCCTGACGCATTTGGGCAGTGTCACTCCGGAAGACGTCGCCCGCGCGGTCGCCGATGCCTACCATCACCCCTACGTCGATCTGGCGACCGCGACCATCGACCCGAAGGCCGTCGCCGCCGTCCCGGCGCATCTGTGCCGCCGGCATGCCCTGATCCCGATCGAGCAGGGCCCACGGTCGGTGGTCGTGGCGATGGCGGATCCGCTGGACCTCCTCGCCGTCGATGAGATCCGGCTGATCACCGGGCTGGATGTCGAGGTCGTCGTCGCCTCAGGCGGCAAGATCCTCAACGCGCTGGCAAAATACCAGGGGCTGCCGGATTCCGTGACCCGCGCGGTGGCGGATCTCGGCCTCGACTACGGCGCCCTGACCGCAGACGAGGAGCCGTCGGGGGCCGTTGCCGCGATCGACGCGCCGATCGTGCGCATGGTCCAGACGATCATCACCCAGGCCGCCCGTCAGGGCGCCAGCGACATCCATGTCGAGCCGCTGGACGACACCCTGATGGTGCGGTACCGCATCGACGGCGTCCTGCACGACGTGATGACCCCGCCGAAGTCGATCCACGCCGCGCTGCTGTCCCGGATCAAGATCATGGCGAGCATGGACATCGGCGAGCGCCGGCTGCCACAGGACGGGCGGTTCCGCCTGGAGGTGGACGGCCGGGAGTTCGATTTCCGCGTCTCGACGATGCCGACGATCTGGGGGGAGAAGGTCGCGCTGCGGCTGCTGGACAAAGTCGGTGGGTTCCTCAGTCTGGAAGCCCTGGGCATCGCCGCCGACACGATGGAGCGGTTCCTGCCGCTGATCCTCAGCCCCCACGGCATGATCCTGGTCACCGGGCCCACCGGCAGCGGGAAGAGCACCACGCTGGCGAGCGTGCTGGCGAAGATCAACGCGCCGGACAAGAACATCCTGACCATCGAAGATCCCGTAGAGTACCGCATCCGGCGGCTGAACCAGGTGCAGGTGAACGTGCGCGCGGGTCTGACGTTTGCGCGGGCGCTGCGACACTTCCTGCGGCAGGACCCCGACATCATCATGGTCGGGGAAATCCGGGATTACGAAACCGCCGAGGTGGCCATCCACGCCGCGCTGACCGGGCATCTGGTGTTCAGCACGCTGCACACCAACGACGCGCCGTCAGCGGTGACGCGCCTGGTGGACATGGGAGTCGAGCCCTTCCTCATCGCCTCGTCGGTGCTGGGCGTGCTGGCGCAGCGGCTGGTCCGGGTGATCTGCCCGCGGTGTAAGGTCCCCTACCATCCGCCGGCCGATGCGATGGAGCGGCTGGGGTTGCGGGCGATGCTGGACCAGCCCACGGTGTTCTTCCGGGGCACCGGCTGCGAACACTGCGCGCACACCGGCTACCGCGGCCGCACCGGCGTCTTCGAGCTGCTTGTGGTCAATGAATCCATCCGCGACCTGGTGATGCGGCGCGCCCCGTCGACGGTGATTCGCCAGCAGGCGCTGGATCAGAGCATGGCGACGATGCTCGCCGACGGCCTGGCCAAAGCCGCCGGCGGCGTGACGAGCGTGGAAGAAGTCCTGCGCGTCGTGTACACGGAAGAGTAACCTTCGTGGGTAGTTTTTCCTATCGCGCCATCGATCCCCAGGGCCGGCCGGTTGCCGGCGTCGAAGCGGCCGAGAGCACACGCGAACTGCTGGAGCGGCTGCACGTCCGCGGCGTGCTGGTGACCGACGTCCGCGAGGTGGGGGGCTCGACCGTCCTGGCACGCTGGCAGGACGCCCTGCGCGCCCCGAGCAGCCGCGATCTGGCCCTGCTGTTCCGGCAACTGGCGACGTTGCTGCAGTCCGGCATGCCACTGGCGCAGGCGCTGGGCGTGTTGGAGGCGCGGTTTCCGCATCCGCGGCTGCGGGCCGTGATTGGTCAAGTGCGGGTCGATGTCGAGGAGGGCCACGCCCTCTCCTCGGCCCTGGCCCGCCATCCACGCTATTTCAGCGCGCTCGTCGCGCCGTCCGTGCAGGCCGGGGAAGCTGCCGGCGCGCTCGATGTGATCCTGCCCCGCCTGGCCGCCCACTTCGAGAAGGAGCACGGGCTTCGCCAGAAGCTGCGCGCCGCCGCCGTGTATCCGGCCATCGTGGCCCTGGTGTCGGTGGCGGCCATCACTTTCCTGATGACGTATGTGGTGCCCACCCTGGTCGGCATTTTCGAAGGACTCCAGGCGACGCTGCCGTGGCAGACCCGAGCGCTCATCGCCGCGGCCGACGGCATCCGCGACTACTGGCCCGTCCTGCTGACCGGGCTCGCCGTGGTCGTGGCGGCGGTCCTGGTTGCGCGTCGCCGTCCATGGGGATCGGCGGCGGCGGACCGGCTCGCGCTCACCCTGCCGCTGCTGGGGCGGTTCAACCAGCAGGTCGCCACGTCGCGGTTCTGCCGCACGCTGGCCACGCTGCTGGCCAGCGGCATCCCGCTGCTGCGTGCCCTGGACATCGTCGCGAACACCGTCGGCAACCAGGTGGTCCAGGAATCCGTGCTTGAGGTCCAGGAGGGAGTGCGGACCGGCGGACGGCTCGGCCGCATGCTCGCCCGCCAGCGCGTGTTTCCGCCGCTGGTCGGGGAAATGGTCAGCGTGGGCGAGGAGGCGGGCACCGTCGACGTGATGCTCGACCGGGCGGCGGATTTCCAGGACGTGGAAGTGGACTACGCGCTGCAGACGCTGACGACGGCCCTGGAGCCGACGCTCATCCTGGCGATGGGAATCATCGTCGGGTTCGTGGTCGTCAGCATGTACCTACCGCTGTTCGATCTGGTCAAAGTAGTACGATGAGACGTTCATCGTTCAGGGTTCGGGGTTCGGGAGAGACGAGTCACGAATCACGGGTCACGAGTCACGAGAGTGGCTTCACACTGGTCGAGCTGATGGTCGTGCTGGCAATCCTGGGGATTCTCGTCGCGCTCGTGGTGCCGCGCTTTTTGGGCACGAGGAAGCAGGCCTACTCCGCCGAGGCGGTATCGATCCTCAACGAGATCAAAGCGTCGGAGTGGTCCTACTTCCAGAGGCACGATACGTTCACCGACAACCTGGACGACCTGGGGTTCAAACCACCGGCCGGCTCCCGCTGGCGGTACACCGTGGAAGAAGCGGACGACGATCACGTCGTGATCCGGGCGACGGGGGCCTCCCGGCCCCTGGAACCAACGGATACGGTGACGCTGACGCTTACCTCAGAGGGCGAGGCCAAACTGGAGAGCTCCTTCTGACAGAGGTAGTGGGTCAGTTTGAACCGCTGTTCGTTTGCTGTCAGGCTGGTGGAGGGCCGCTGCGCTCTCGGGGCGGCTCACCTGCTCACCCCAGAAATTCGCTGCGCAAATTTCCGGGGACCCCGAGGCCTTAGCGTAGCGCTCGGGCTCGCCCCGCCACGATCGGCGGGGCTCACCCGGCC
>DASXUC010000079.1:0-3492 GCA_036505015.1 bacterium
CGAGCATCGCCGCCTTCAACCAGCGCCCGAGCCCGAGGTTCTGGTACTGGGGCAGCACGCCGGTGCCGCGCTGGTGGACGATCTCCGGGCGGTTGGGATGCCAGGCGACTTCCGTGAATCCCGCCAGCGCGCCGGTCGCCCGCTCCCGCGCGACAAGGCTCCACACCTCGTTCCCGCGCTTGCGATCGGACGCCGCGAAATCGCGGACCTGGTCGACCGTCCAGTGGAAGTCTTCCATCTGCAGGGTGCCGCGCGGGGCGCTGTTCATCGATTCCCATACCTGCACCAGCTGCGGCAGTGCGTCCTCAGGGTACCCATTCGTCCACAGCGCCAGCTCGTAGCCCACCGCCCGCTCCTGCGCGCGCTGCTGCCAGACCGGCAGCAGGTCGCGGTCGAGATCGGCCAGGTTGAGCTGGTTGGTGTGGGTTTCCAGACCGACCTGAGCCCCCACGTGCCGCATGAATTCCTCGCCCGCGGGCACGTTGCCGAACGTGAACGTGATCAGCAGCGGCCGCTGCTCCCGCGCCGCGTGCTCGGCGATCCCCGCCAGGAGCGTCCGCGCGATCCCCCGGCGCCGTCGCTCCCTGGTCACGAAAACGTTGAACTCCAGGAGGTGGCGGTTCTCCTCGGTCATGAGGATTTCCGAATGGGCCTCGGCGATCAGGGTACCGTCGTCCCAGGCCAGCCACTCGGCGACACGGATCACCTCGGGGATGTTCCGCCAGCGGCGCAGGTCCTCTTCCAGCGACACGACCGGATCGTCGGGAAACCGCTCCAGACGGGTCTCGTTGGTGAGCGCGTTCAGCGCAGCGAGCTGCGCGTCGGACGCCTCGCGGATGTCGGCCAGATACTCGACCTGCATGATCCTTTTATTATCGCACCTGGGTGAACACGTCCACCAGAGCCGGTTTTCGCTCGCGCAGCACGTAGCGCATCGCGCGTTCCAGTGCGGACCGGAGGTCGGCAGGGTCTTCGATCGGACCCCACGCTTCGAGTCCGAAGGACCTGGCCATCCCCGCAAAGTCGACCGGCGGATCCTTCATCGCCTGCCCGATGTGGGCGTTCTCGACGGGCCGGTGGCGCGACTTCGCCATGAGGATCTGGTGCTCTTCGTCGTTGTAATACGACCGGTTGTTGTACATCACGATCAGCAGCGGAATGCGATGGTGGGCGGCGGTCCATAGAGCGCTGGGCGTGAAGAGGAGGTCGCCGTCGGGCTGGATGTCGATGCAGAGGTGAGTGCCCCCCAGCGCAAGCGCGGCCCCCACCGAATGCCCGATGCCGTACCCGACTCCGCCGCCCATGTGGGCGCCGATGTAGGGGATTGTCGTCGTCCAGTTCCACAGCCGGCGCGTCCAGCCGCGCAGGCTGCGGTTGACCAGGGTCCAGTCCTCATCCTTGACGATCTCGCCGAGGGTGGCCGCCAGCGCCGCGAGGGCGATCGGCCGATCCAACCGCGATTGTTCGGCCTGCTCGCGCCATTTCGCCCGCAGATCGCGGTGCTGCCGCTCCAGCACGGCCCGCCACCGTTCGACACGCTGACGGAGTGCTCCATCCGACGCCACGGCCCGCTCGCACAGGTCGGCCAGCGCTGGAATCGCCAGGGACGTATCCGCCGCAATGGCCAGGTCGATCGGCTGCAGCCGGCCCCACTCCTGCGCCCAACTGCGGACCATGAAATCGTTGAACGCAATCGA
The DNA here is from genome assembly GCA_036505015.1 of bacterium. GTDB lineage: Bacteria > Sysuimicrobiota > Sysuimicrobiia > Sysuimicrobiales > Kaftiobacteriaceae > DASXUC01. The sequence continues at coordinate 1,698 of DASXUC010000079.1, forward strand.
GACGATCGTGGCGTCAGAACGAAGCCGCGACTGCGGCAGCCGGGTGGTGCGATTCACCGTGGACGTCGCCTTCTCGAAGTCCACGATGTCCAGGGCCAACACGAGGTCGGCCTCGGGCAGCAGTTCGTCCTCGGCGCCGGTGAGGTCCAGCGGGTGAGTATTGGGGAAATTCACGCGGCTGCCGGTGTCGATGACGGGGATGGCCAGGGATTCGGCAAGCCGGACCAGCGCAGGCACGGTCTTCGGATTCCGGCCCACGTAATCCGCCAGGATCACCGGATGCGCCGCTTCCACCAGCAGCCGCGCGGCGGCCTCCAGCGCTGTGGGATCGGCCTGGGCCAGGGACGGGGGCGCGTAACGGACGACGTCGGGGATGGCCACCGGCGCGTCGAGCCGCTGCTCCTGCAGCGCGGCATCCCAGCACAGGTAGACCGGACCCTGGGGCTCGGTGGTGGCGATGCGATAGCCGCGGATGAACGATTCGACGAAGCCGGGGATGCTGGCAGGCTGGTCGTCCCACTTAACGTAATCGCGGACGGCGTTGCCCTGGACGAGGGCGGTGTGGATCCAGTCGATCCACGGCCGCCGGGCCTCCGGAGCCATCGGTCCGGTCCCGCCCATCAGCAGCAGCGGCGTGCGATCCAGCCACGCGGTGTAAACTGCCATCGCGGCGTGCAGCAGTCCCACGACGTCGTGCACGATCGCCGCCATCGGCCGGCCTTTCGCCTTGGCGTAGCCCTGCGCCACTGCGACGGCGATCTCTTCATGGTTGCACAAGATAATCTGCGGCATCTTGTTCCCGCCGTAGTTGACGATCGAGTCGTGCAGACCGCGAAAGGTCGCGCCGGGATTGAGGGCGGCGTACTCGATGCCGTAGGCCCTCATGAGATCGACGATGATGTCAGAACCGTATTCCGCGGTCGACATGACTCTCTTGGCAACTCCTCCTATTTTGTGGTCATTGCGAGGAGCGCGTGAGCCGCAGCCGCGAGCCCGTGAGGGCGTGGCGGGACGAAGCAATCCCGAGATTGCTTCGCTACGCTCGCAATGACTAACTGGTACCCGTAATCCGCCGTAACTCGTCCCGCGTCAGCGACCGGATCAACGCCCCCACCCGCTCCGTCAGCGGCAGCGTCCGGCCCGCCTCCGCGGCGACCTCCAGCGCCTGTTCAATGTCCTTGTCCGGCCAGGTGAGATTGACTCGGTGCAGTTCGCGCAGCGCATAGCCATCGGCGCTGCCGTGCTGCAGTGCGTCCCGCAGGCGCGCCGGCGAGACCCCGAGGGCTTCCGCCAGCGCGAGCGCCTCGTGCACCGCGACGACGCCGGCCCATAGGATGAGGTTGTTCGCCAGTTTGGCGACCTGTCCCGAACCCACCTCATTCCCGACGTGCTCGACCTCCCGCGCAAACGCCTCAAAGATCGGCCGGCATCGAGCGACGACGTCCGGGCCGCCACCGACAAACACGGTCAGCGTGCCCTCCTCCGCGGCGCGCTGACCCCTGGCCACCGGTGCATCGAGCACGTCGATCTGGCGTACGACGGCGGCCGCCGCCACCTGCTGACAGGTCGAGGGCTTGACGGTGCTCGAGATGACCAGCACCGTGCGGGACCTCGCGTGCGGCACGATCCCGCCGGGCCCCGTGCACACCTCGATGACCTGCGCATCGTCGGCGACCATGACCAGCACGAGATCGCACGCGGCCGCCAACTCTTGGACCGACTCACTCGACAATCCACCGACGTGCGCCAGCGCCTGACGGCGAGATGGGTCCGTATCGACGCCGCTCACCAGGAG
>DASXUC010000080.1:0-43665 GCA_036505015.1 bacterium
TCCTCGCCTACGTTTCGTCGGGGCCGGTGATGGCGTTCGTGTGCGAGGGCATCCACGCCGTCAGCGTGGTGCGCAAACTGGTCGGTGACACGCTGCCCTACCGCGCCGCGCCGGGGACCATCCGCGGCGACTTCTCCATCGACTCGCCGACAGCGGCCAACTTGATGAAACGGCCGGTGCGCAATCTGATTCATGCGTCGGGGACGGTCGAGGAAGCGCAATTCGAAATCCCGCTGTGGTTCCGCCCCGACGAGTTGTACGACTACGAGCGAGTCGATGCGCAGGCGATGTTTGGATAAGGACAGGGAACTGGGAACAGGGAACTCGGCACAGGAAAAACAGAAACAGAGAGCAAAAGTCGCTCAATAGTTTCCGTTCCCCGTTCCCCGTTCCCGCCTTTCTTGACCGCTCTCGCCGTTCAGTGCTAGACTGCTGTTCAGTCAAGAAAGGGGGCGCACCGATGTTCAAGGATTTCCGCGGCGTGACCGGCGCGACGATTCCGGTCAGTACCTGGGTGCGTCCCGTGCCCCTCTAGAAGTTACCTGCGCAGTTTGCCAGTCTAGCGACGGCCACGGAGAGCGCATTTATCCCGTGGCGTTTTCATTCCGTCACGGTTCGCCTGCTCGCTTGTTCGCCGTTTGCGTTGTGACAGGGAGGCTTTTGTGATCCAAGCGACCTCGTTTCGTGAGCATGCCCGCTTCCTGGTCCGCTACCTGCGGCCGCAGAGCTCCACCGTTGCGCTGCTCGCCGTGCTGCTGCTGGCCAGCATCGGACTGCAGCTGCTTGGCCCGCAGCTGCTGAGCCGGTTCATCGACGCGGTCCGCGGCGGCGTGGCAATGTCGGATCTGATCCGCACCGCACTGCTGTTCCTGGCGGTGGCGTGCGTGGGACAGGTGATCTCCGCGCTGGCAGTCTACGCATCCGAAAACGTGGGCTGGACGGCCACCAACCAGGTGCGCTCCGATCTGGCGATGCACTGCCTGCGGCTGGACCTGTCCTTCCACAACGCCAAGACACCGGGGGAATTGATCGAACGCATCGACGGGGACGTGACGAACCTGTCGCGGTTCTTCTCGCAGTTTGCGATCCGCGTGCTGGGAAATCTGCTGCTGCTGATCGGCGTGCTGGTCTTGTTGTTCCGCGTCAACCGCACGGTGGGCATCGCCTACGTGGCGTTTACCGTGTTTGCGCTTCTTGCGCTGCGCCAGCTGCTCGTGATCGCCGTGCCGTTCTGGAAGCAGGCGCGGCAGGCGGCCGCCATCCTGATCGGGTTTTTGGAGGAACGCCTGTCGGGGACCGAGGACATCCGCAGCAGCGGCGCGGTCGCCTACGTCATGCGGCGGTACTACCAGTCGGTGCGCGACCTCCTGGCGCGGTCCCGCAGCGCGTGGACGATGGGCACCTTGATGTGGGCCAGCACCGCCGCGTTGCTGGCGGTGGGCAACGCGCTGGCGTTCGGTTTGGGCTCCAGCCTGTTCCGCGCCGGGGCGATCACCATCGGCACGGTCTATCTGCTGTTTCACTACACCGAAATGCTGCGCCGCCCGCTGGAACAGATCACGCGCGAGATGCAGGAGCTGCAGCGGGCCAGCGCGAGCATCGGCCGGGTCGGAGAGCTCTTCGCGCTCCGCAGCAGCACCGCCGATGGCACGCGCACGCTTCCGGCCGGGGCGCTGAGCGTGGCGCTGGAAGACGTGTCGTTTGGGTACGCCGATGACGAGCTGGTTCTCCACGGCATCTCGTTTCAGCTTCAGCCGCGCCGCGTGCTCGGGCTGCTCGGCCGGACCGGCAGCGGTAAGACCACGATCGGCCGCCTGCTGGTGCGGCTCTACGATCCGTCGGCGGGCGCGATCGTCCTGGGCGGGGCGGACGTGCGGGAACTGCAGCTGGCCGACCTCCGGCGGCGGGTCGGCATCGTCACGCAGGACGTGCAGCTCTTCCACGCGTCGGTGCGGGACAACCTCACCTTCTTCGACGACCGCATCGCCGACGAGGTGATCCTCGACGTGCTGGACCGCCTGGGATTGTACCGCTGGTACCGGGCGCTGCCGCAGGGGCTCGACACCGTCCTCGCGTCGCGGGGCGGGCTCTCCGCCGGGGAGGCGCAGCTGCTGGCCTTCGCGCGGGTGTTTTTCAAGGATCCCGGACTGGTGATCATGGACGAGGCGTCGTCGCGGCTGGACCCCGCCACCGAGGCGCTGATCGAGCGGGCCGTGGACGTGCTGCTGGCCGACCGCACCGCGATCATCATCGCCCACCGGTTGAAGACGGTTCGGAGGGCGGACGAGATTATGATCATCGACGACGGCCGGGTTGCCGAATACGGCGAGCGCGCCGCCCTGGAACGCGACCCGGGCTCGCGGTTTGCCGGACTGATGCGCACCGGACTGGAGGAGGTGCTGGCATGAACGCCGCGCGGCTGCTGTGGCGCCTGATCGCTTTCCGCCCGGCGCTCTATGCCGCCAACGCCGTGCTGTGGGGACTGTTCTGGATGCTTCCCCTCGCCACGGGCCTGATCATCCGCGCCCTGTTCAATACGCTGACCGCAGGAGCGCAGGCGACCCTCAACATCTGGACGCTCATCGCCTTGCTCGTGGCGACGACGGCGGCGCGTATCACGGTCAACACGGCCGGCGTGCGCATCTGGGCGACGCTGCGGTTCTCCGTGAACGCCTTGCTCCAGGGCAACCTGCTGCGGCGGATCCTCGGGCGTCCGGGCGCGAAATCTCTGCCGCATTCGTCCAGCGAAGCGATGAGCCGGTTCCGGGAGGACGTCGACGAACTCGGCAACCTCCTGGAGTGGGCGGTCGATGGGGTCGGCATCGTCCTGGCCGCGATCGTCGGGGCGATTATCATGATCGACATCAACCCGGTCATTGCCGCGGTCGTGCTGGTACCGCTGGTCGGGATCATCGGCATCGTGGTCGCGGTGCGCCGGCAGATCATCCGCTACCGCCGTGCCGCGCGCGAGGCCGCGGGGGAAGTCAGCGACTTTGTCGGCGAGATGTTCGGGGCGGTGCAGGCCGTGAAGGTCGCCCCGGCCGAAGACCAGGTGATCGGTCACCTGCGGCGGCTCAACGAGGTCCGCCGGAAGGCCGCCCTGAAAGACAGCCTGCTCTCGCAGTTGATGGGGATGGTCTTTGAGAACACCATTAACGTGGGCACCGGCGTGATCCTGCTGCTTGCCGCGTCGTCGATGCGCGCCGGCTCGTTCACGGTCGGCGACTTCGCGCTCTTCGTCTTCTACCTGGGCATGGTGAACCAGGCGATCACCTTCGTGGGCAACCTGATGGCCCGCATGAAACAGGCGTCGATCTCCTTCGAGCGTCTGACCGAGCTGATCCCTGATCAGCCGGCTGCCGCGGTGCTGGAGTACGGTCCGGTCTACCTGGACGGTCCCCTGCCGCCGGTGCCGCATCCGGAACGTGACACGGTCGAACCCCTGCGGGTGCTGGAGGCGCGCGGTCTGACCTACCGCGATCCGCTCAGCGGCCGCGGCATCGCCGACATCAGCTTCACGCTGCCCCGCGGGTCCTTCACGGTGCTCACCGGCCGCATCGGGTCGGGGAAGAGCACGCTGGTCCGGGTGCTGCTGGGCCTGCTGCCGCAAGATGCCGGGGAGATCATCTGGAACGGAGAGCGCATCGAGGATCCGGCGACCTTCTTCGTGCCGCCGCGCAGCGCCTACATTCCGCAGGTGCCGCGGTTGTTCAGCGAGGCGTTGAAGGACAACGTGCTGATGGGACTATCCGAGGATCGCGCGGATCTCCCCGACGCCATCTGGGCCGCGGTGATGGAGCAGGACGTCGAATCGCTCGAGCACGGGCTACAGACCCTGGTCGGCCCCCGCGGCGTGAAGCTCTCCGGCGGGCAGATCCAGCGCGCCGCCGCGGCCCGGATGTTCGTGCGCGCACCCGAACTCCTGGTCGTCGACGATCTCTCCAGCGCCCTGGACGTCGAGACGGAGCGGGTGCTGTGGGAGCGGCTGTTCGAGCGCAAGGAGCTGACGTGCCTGGTGGTGTCACACCGGCGGGCCGCACTGCGCCGCGCCGATACGGTGATCGTGCTGAAGGACGGCCGCGTCGAAGCCGCAGGAACCCTGGACAATTTGCTGCAGACGAGCGAGGAGATGCAGCGATTGTGGCGGGGAGAGGTTGCCCTTTCGCGCTGATCGTCAGTCTAGCAGGCGCCCCAGCAGCCAGAAGCCGCCGGAGAGAATCTGGCCCCTACGGACCGGACCGCCGGCGTCGGCGGGCGCTATGCACGCCTGCAGCGTGACACCCTGGGTTGCGAGCGCAATCCGCCAGAACGTCGCATCGGTCACCGGGTTGACGAGGAGCGCCGCGTCGCGCACGATCCCGCTGGCGAGGGCGGTCGCCTCGGCAAACGGCGCCGGTTCGTCCACGCTGGAATGGGCTGTCGAGACAAAGGACTGCACGGGGAGGCGGAACACTTCCCCCGGCGCCGCTCTGTAGGCGGCTTCATCGTCGTACAGATCCACTTCATGGGCCAGCGCGATCAGCTCCACCGTGTGCAGCGCCGGATACGTTGTCAGCCGCCGGCTGGACAGCGCAAAGTCCACGAGGTTGACCCGCAGGGGGAACACGCCGGAATACGGCTCGTCGTTTTCCGCCGGTTCCAGCCAGCCATCGATCCACCCGTCCATACGCTCTTCGGGATCCTCGCCGCTGCCGGTCACCGAAATCCGAAAGGACCCGCTCGTCGAGAGGTACGGCGTCGCGCCCACGACGTCTCCGCCGGGGTCAACCTGAGCCCATACCTCCGGACCGTTGCCCGCCGTCCACCGCACCAGCGCGCCGCCGGCCGGGGTTTCCGCTCGCACGCCTTCGGCGGCGGCCCGTCGCGCGAGCGCCCAATATCCCTCCATGTCGGTGACCGGAAACCCTATGCAGGCAAAGTGACTGGACACGGCGACGTTATGATAGCATCTCTCCGGCAGGCCGCCGGCCGCTGAGCGCCAGGCCGAGGCAGACCAGCAGCAGCGTGAGCTCGAATTCCCATCCCCCGATGAATCCCTGCGGAATCCGCACCTTGTAGATTGCCACCGCCATCTCGATCGCCAGCAGCGCGGCCAGCGGCCGTATCAAGATCCCGGTCAGCAGGGCCAGACCGCCGGCCGATTCCAGCACGCCGATGAGCCATGCCAGCAGCTCGCTTTGGGGAAGATTCACGGTGAGGAAGAGCGCGACGGTCCGGTCGTGGTCCCCCCCCAGCAATTTCAGGTATCCATGGATCAGGAAGACGACGGCGGGACCCAGCCTGATAAAGAGAGCGCCCCACCAGCGAAGATTCCGAGCTTCAATTCGCAATTGTCAATTCGCAATCCGAAATCTAGGGGCTGTTCCAGGGCATGTCGTGGTAATCGGGGTCGTTGCGCTGGATCGCCGCCCACAGGCAGGCCGCGAGCTTCGCATCCAGGCGCCGCACGATCTCGTATTCGCGCAGCGCCGCCTCCCGATCCCCCTTCTGGAGATACGCCCGCGCGAGGTAGTCGTGGGCCTGCACGAACAGGGGCCGCAGCGCGATCGCGATCTTGTACAGCTCGATGGCCCGGTCGACCTGTCCGGTCTTCCGGTAGCAGTAGGCCAGGTTGTTGAAGGCTTCGGGGAAGCGGCCGCCGAGGGCGATGGCGCGTTCGTACTCGGGAATTGCCGCGGCCCACTTCTTCTGGCGGTGGAGTTCGAGCCCGCGTTTGAATGCCGCCACCGCCTCCGAACTGACCCCCGCCGGCACCTCCGTCACGTCGGCCGCATACAGCGAGGCCGTCCGCACCGCGAGCAGCAGCAGCACCGCCGCGAGATAGCGCATTTGCCCGATTAGATAGTGCCGGCGTGGAGCGCGGTTTACCCCGTTCGAACCCGACAGGTCAGTATTGCGGGGCCGCGGCATGCATCAGTCGGGTTCGAGCGGGGTTTACTGCGCACTCAGGCGCAGGACGCGCCGCGCGTTTCCGCCCAGGATTGCGGCCCGGTCCTCGGCGCTCAGTTCCAATCCATTGAGCACGTCGAGCTGCTCTTTGAGGATATGGTGCCGGTAGCCGCCGTAGATCGTGGAATCGGTGCCGAAGAGGATGCGCTGCGGGCCGAATGCCCGCAGGGCGTCGCGGAACACCTGCTCCAGCGAGGGTTCACCGGGATGAAAGAGGCGCCAGTTGTTGGTGCCCGAGGTGTCCACACAGACGTTCTCGGTGTGATAGGCGAGGAACATCGTCTCCCGCAGGAACCCCGCCCCAAAGTGCGCGATGAGAAACGTCACCTCGGGAAACTCCTTCACCGGCGCGGACAACGGCAGCGGGCTGGCGAAGGTCAGGTCATAGAACGCGCCGATCGTGATGCCGAAGTGAAAGAGGATCGGCAGCTCCGCGTCCGCCGCGGCCTCATAGATCGGATAGAACGTGCGGTCGTTCGCCAGAAACCGCTGGGTCGGCGGGTACAGCTTCAGCCCGGATAGTCCCCGCTCGCGGAACTTTGAAACCGTGCGCCAGGCGTCAGGATGCCGGGGATCGGCCAGCGATCCCCACCCCGCGAAGCGGTCGGGGTGCAGCGCCACGAACTGCGCCAGGTCCTCATTGCCTTCCCCGACCGCGATGAACGCGCCGACGTCCACGCCGGCGGCGTCGAATTCCTTCAGCCAGCTCTGCGCGTGATCTTCCAGCGTCTGCCCTTCGAGTTCGGCCAGCCGTTCGTCGAACGTCTTGCCGCGCAAACGCACGGTCTCGACGGCCCGGCGGCGATACCCCGGCGGGCGGTCGCGCATCCGGCGCAGCATCCCCGCTGTGACGAGATGGAGGTGGCTGTCGACGAATCCCACGGCCGGTCGCTCACTTGATGGTGGGGCGGACCTTCGTGACAAAACTGTCGACGGCTTCCAGCGTGGCTTTGCCGATCAGCTGCGAATCGAAGTTGTCGATGCTGACGCTGCCCCACCAGTAGCCGACCCACACCGAGATGCTGGACTGCTGTTTGCGCGACTCGGCGGTGGGTTCGGCCACGAATGCGCCCGCCGCAGCGTCGAGCACTTTGCCGCGCAGGTTCACGGTGGCCGTGACCGTGTACGCGCAGCCGACGATCGGCAGGCAGCCGCCGGTGTACTGCTGGTCGAAGGTGGTGACCTCTCCCATCAGCACGTAGTCCGCCGAAAGCGTCTTGGCCACTTTCTGCACGTCCTGCCAGTCCAGGATCCCCGACGTCTCCAGGCGTGCTTGCTTCAGCGCATCCTGCACCTGATCGCGCGACAGCACGCGGATGTTCGGGTCATCGCGCAGACGGTTGATGATCCGTACGGTGACAGTCTCCCGCGTGTAGGTCCAGCCTCCGGCCCGGTCGGCAAAGTCGACGACCATCACCGCTTTTCGCGGTGTCTGTGCGCTCACCGTGCCCGTGATCAGCATCACGGTGACGGCGATGATTCCTGCCCACGCGCGTGTGCTCATGGCTTCTCCTGGTCGATTTGGGCCATGCGGCGGTCCGCACGGATGGCGGTTGGTCTGTGTCGTGTTGTTCCAGCCCTAACGGGGCGGCCCCTGCCTGCTCAGCGCGGTGAATCGCATGGCGGGTCCGGTCAACTGGCCGGCGTAGCGCAGCTCCACGAACGCGCGGACGACTTCCGGATCGAACTGCTCCCCGGCTTCCGCCTGGATGTAGGCCAGGGCCCGCTCGCCAGACCAGGCCGGGCGGTAGGGACGGTCCGAGGTCAGCGCATCCCACACGTCCACCACCGCGAAGATGCGGGCCGCCAGGGGGATCTGCGCGCCGCGCAGGCCGCGCGGGTAGCCCTTCCCGTCCCAGCGCTCGTGGTGCGCGTACGGAATGTCGATGGCCGGCCGCAGGTAGGCGATCGGAGAGAGCAACTCGTACGCGTACTCCGGATGGCGGCGCATCTTCTGCCATTCCTGGTCCGACAGGGGGCCGGGTTTCAGCAGCACCGCGTCTGGGATGCCCATCTTCCCGATATCGTGCAGCAGCGCGCCGCGCCGGATGTGCACCAGCTCGGCGTCGGCGATGCCGATCGCGCGCGCGAGGCGCTCGGTCATCTCGGTCACGCGCTGCGTGTGTCCTTCGGTCTCCTTGTCGCGGAGATCCATCGCGCGGGACCAGCCCTCCAGCGTCGTATCGTAGGCCAGGGTGAGGTCCAGGTTGGCACGCTGCAGGTCGCCGAACAGCGCGGCGTTGTCGATCGCGATGGCCGCCTGGCCCGCCAGCGCCTCGAAGAAATCCAGCCACTCCTGATCGGGGGCGAGCGGAGACCGGTGGAAGATCTCCAGCACGCCCTGCACGCGGCCCTTCGCCACCAGCGGTGCCGCGTACACCGCCGCAAATCCCTCTTCATGCATCAGGGCGGTCAGTTCTTCGGCCTCGGCGACCTGACGGTAACCGACGGTGCGGCGCTCGAGCACCGCGCGGCCGGCCACCCCCTGGCCGACCCGCACCGTGTAGTTGGGTTGGGGGGCCCGGAACCCGCGCGTTGCCGTGTAGGTGAGGAGCTGCGTCTGTGGATTGAGGAGCAGCACGACCGCGGCATCCACGCTGAGATGTGTGGTGACCTGGTCCAGCAGCACGTCGAGGATCACCCGCAGGTCGAGACTCGTGGAGATCGCAATGTCGATGGCCCGCAGAGCCGCCAGCCGCTCCAGACGCTGCGCGGTCGCGACATGCAGTTTGGTTGTGGCGATGGCCAGCGCCGCCTGGTCGGCGAAGGCCTGTAACTGCGCGGCGTGCTCGGGGGTATAGAAGCCGGGGACGGCGATGACGAGGTTGAGGAACCCGACCACTTCGTTCCTGGCCCGCAGCGGCACCCCCAGGTAGGATCGCGCGGGCGCGTCCGCGGGCGCCCGCACCCACTCTTCGGATCGGGTGGTGTCGTCGATGATCACCGGGCGCAGGGTCTTCCGCATCTGCGCCAGGGTGGGATAGTCCGCCACCACGAGCTCCTGCTCGATCTCCTCCGCCGAGGGATTCGCCACGACGTGTCCCACCACGCGCACGACGTGGGCCGCCGCTTCATCGGTCAGCATGATCGTGGCGGCGTCATGCGGCAACACGCGCCCAAGGTTGCCGAGGATCCGATCGAGGAGCTCGTCGCGGTCGAGCGTACCGATCAACGCCTCGGCCGTGTCGCGCAGCGCCTCGGCGATCGCGCGCTGCCGCTCCGCTTCCTGCGCCGCGTCACCGCCCGGAGCGATGCCCGGGTCGCCGGCGTGCGCCGGTTGCCGGCGTCCTGCCCCCACGCGCTCGATGACCCCTCGCAGTCTGGCCCACAGCACTGCCGTCGGCTCCCCCACCGTGCCAATCCGGCCCGCCACCGGCTGTTCCCCGCGCAGAGAAAAGTACGTCAATATTAAACCAGATTTCCACTACGGGCAAGGCGTTCTGAAAGACGAGGATTGCACAACTACTCAGAGAATGGCCGTGTGAGGCGCGGGCGCGCCCTCGCAGTGATCGACATCTCGCAGACGCGGAGGGAGACAAGATGCAAAGACTCGTGGCAATCGTGCTTATCGGTGTGGCAATGCTGGTGACGGGATTTTCGGGGATGCGGGTTGCCGGCGATAACGGCCCGGACGGCAACGGCAGCCTGCCATTGACCGTGCAGATGGCCGGAGACAACGGCCCGGACGGGAACGGCTAGTCGCAGGGAGACGGTTTCGGAGCGCGCCCGCGCCTTGCAGGAAAAGTCGAGCGGCGATATGCTTTCGGAGGTGGTGGGGAGAGGCAGGTCGAATGGTTCGATGCACTTATCCTCAGAGAACCCGGAGGAGCTGTCATGTCGCTCGGCACGCGCATCAGGGAACTCCGCCAGTCCCGGGGGCTGACCCAAACACAGCTGGGGGGCACCGACCTCTCGAAGAGTTTCATCAGTCTGGTGGAACGGGATCGCACCCGTCCGTCGGTCGAGACGCTGACGTTGATCTCGCGCCGGCTTGGGACGTCGGTTGATGGGCTGCTGGGCCAAGAGGGGCGGCTGCACGAGACCGCGGCCGAGAGTCTGCTCACCCTCAGCCGTGAGGCGGCGAAGCGGCGCGAACTCGACTCCGCCGTGCGGCTGCTCGACGCCGCCGACTACATCGCCCAGACGTATGGGATCGACGAAGCGGCGCGCGAATCGAGTCTGCAGCGGGCCAACATTCTTGTCGCCCAGCGGAAGTACGACGACGCCTGGCCGCTGCTGGAACGGGTCAAAGCCACCTGCGAACAGACCCAGGACCACTGGCGGCTCGGACGCACGCTGCTGGTGATGGCGCGGTATAGAGTCCGGGTCAGAGAATTCCCCGAAGCCATTTCGCTGCTGGAGCACGCCCTGACAATCTTGAAACGTGCCAAAGCCAGCCGGGACCCGGCGCGGGTGGAGGCCCTCATCCTGCTGGGCACAGCGCTGACATATACCGGCGGGTTCGAAGACGCGCTGAAACGCTATGAGGAAGCCGCGAGTTCGGACGTGGCCAAGCGTGAGACCGTCCTTCGCGGGCGGGCACTGTGGGGCATGGGGCTGGCCAACCGTAAGCTCAGGCGCTACGACCGGGCGCGGGAACATCTGGTCCGCGCCAAGGATGCGATGGAGCAGGCCGAGGAACTCCCGGACCTGATGCGCGTGCTCCAGAACATCGGGCAGGTCGAGATGGAGCAGGGTCGTCACAAGGAGGCGCTGCGTCACCTGCATCACGCGCTGCGCGTCGCCGATCGGATCGCCAATCCCCTGGACCGCGGCTCCGTGCTCACCGACATCGGCCGCGCTAATCTGGAGACCGGCAATCTCGACGAGGCCGAGCTTTTCGCCCAGCAGTCCCTCGCCCAATCGCGCGAGGTCGATCCCGTGGAGATGGCCGAAGCGCAGACCATCCTCGCCAAGATCCGGATGCGGCGCAAAGATCCCTTCGGCGCGGCCCGGCTGATGAAGGACGCGCTGGCGATCTTCAAGGAGCGCGGGATGCAGGTGAGGGTGGCGCAGACCGCGCGCGAACTCGGACTGATGCTGAAAGAGCAGGGCGCGCTGGCCGAGGCGGCCGATTTTCTGGCGATCGCCCTGGAAAGCGCGGAGGCCGAAACCGCCGCCCGCTGACCTGCCGGCAGGGCCCGACCGCTCGCCCGCATGGGTGGTGGGTGAGCGGTCTTCATTTTCCGCGCGGTTTGCGCCCCGCGCCTTCAGGGCAAAAGCAATATCGACCATGCACGCGCGCGTGTCCGTTATTGCGGTCTGGATCGTTGCCGCGCTCCTCGCCGGCGGCGGCGCCGTCGCGGCCTCCAGCGGGTATCGCCACTACGCCGAGCTGGCACGCTTGAAAGATGCCGCCGAGGCGAAGGCCACGAGCAAAGAGACGGAAATGGCGGAGCTCCGCCAGCGCACAGCTTCACTGCAGGCGGCCCTGGCGTTTCAGCGCGCGGAACTGCGGGGAGCACAGCGAATGCTCGCCCTGACCCGCGCACTGCTGCAGGATACGCTCAAGCAGGCGGACCAGGTGAAGGAGACCACCGCGCAACTCCAGCAGGAGAACGCCGCGCTGCGCCAGTGCCTGGCCGCCGCGCTGCAGGCGCTGCCTCTGCTCAGCCGAGGCGACGGCTTCCAGGCGGTGCAGGTGATGATGACCGTCGACACGCCCTGCCGCGTGGCCAGACAAGCGCTGTACACACCCGCGGCGACGGCCGGCAGGTAGAAGGGAACTACAATCTCGCCACCGGGCGGCGCGTCGCCTAGCCCAGCCGGGTCCGGTTCGATTCTCACCGCAGGGAGCCGCGCGGGCGTGACGCAATAGATGGTACGTGTCTCGCCCGCGCACCGCTATCTTTGCCGCCCCGCGCGTCGTCGCATCCGGGCGGGACCTCAGTCCCGGCTACCTTGAAGTTTCCGGGCGGTCCATCACCGCGGTGCGTGCGGGCACTCCCCGGCATGCCCGCGCGGTGCGGTTCGACGGCACGCTGATCCCCGGGCTGATCGATCTACAGGTCAACGGCTCCACCGGGGTCGACTTCCTCACCTGTCGGGATGACGACGACGTGCTGCGGGCCGGGGCGCGTCTCGCCGCCGCCGGCGTCACCGCGTTTCTGCCCACGCTGATTTCTTCCCCGTTGCCTGAACTACTGGCGGCGATCCAGCGCTGGCGCCTGTTTGCCGGGCGGCACGGCGGGCCCTCCGTGTTGGGGCTGCATCTGGAAGGACCCTACCTGAATCCCGCCTTCAGCGGAGCGCATGAAGCCGGTGCGCTGCGCGCTCCCGACCCCGCGGAGTGCGACGCGCTGCTCAACGTCGCTCCGGGTCTGGTGCGCATGGTAACGCTGGCGCCCGAACTGCCCCAGGCCCTGGAGCTGATACCGATAATTCGGGCGGCCGGCGCGGTCGTCGCCCTTGGCCACACGGCCGCCACGGCCGAGGAAGCGGACGCGGCCTTCGATGCCGGCGCCACCATGGTGACGCACCTGTTCAACGCGATGCGCCCCTTCCACCACCGCGATCCCGGCATTGTTGTCGCGGCCCTGCGCCGCACGGACGTGGTGGTCGGTTTGATCGCCGATCTGGTGCATCTGCACGCGGCGGTCCTGTCGCTGGTGATCCACCTGAAAGGATGGCGGAAGGTCGCGCTGATCAGCGATGCGGTGGCCGCGGCCGATGGGATGTCGGGGATGCTGGCCGGCCGCCGGCTCGATCTGACCGATGCGCCTCGTTTGGCGGACGGGACGCTGGCGGGAACTTCGCTGCTGCTGGGCGAGGCCGTGAAGAACGTGGTGTCGATCGGCACGCCGCTGCGAGATGCGGTGCTGATGGCTTCGGCCGCGCCGGCGGCGGTGCTGGGCCTGCGCGACCGCGGCCGGCTGGCCGCCGGGGCGCGGGCGGATTTTGCCGTCCTCGATGCCGCGCTGCAGCCGGCGGCCACGTTCGTGGGCGGGACCCAGGTCTACGCGCGCTGACGCCGCGCAGGAATCACTGTACAGGCACCTGAATAGCGGACAGTGCGACCCACAACTTCTGCCCAACGTACCGGAGGTGCGTCCGTGAGGAAAGTCTGGACATTAGTGATCTGTGCGGTATTGGTGCTGGGCCTGGCGCTGGGCATGGTCAGCGCCCAGGGGGCGGCGCCGCAGCGGGGCGGCACGATTCGCGTCGGCATCACCCAGGAAATCCTCAACCTCGACCCGCACGTCGCCACGGCGTTCTCGTCGTTCCAGGTGATGGACCTGATCTACGAGAGCCTGCTGCGCCTGAACCCCAAAACGCTGGAACTGGAGCCCAATCTGGCGCAGTCGTGGACGATCTCGCCTGACGGACTGACGTACACGTTCAACTTGCGGCGCGACGCGACGTTTTTCGACGGGACCACCGTCGACGCCAGCGACGTGAAGTACACGATCGACCGCATCCTCGACCCCAACACGAAATCCCCCCAGGCGAGCTTCCTGGAGCCGATCAGCAGCGTGGCGATCGTCAACCCGTTTGTGGTGCGGATCACGCTGAAGCGTCCGTTTGCGCCGTTCCTGTCGCTGCTGATTGGTCCCAGCCGCGGCATCGTGCCGGTGAACTTTGAGGACAAGGTCGGCGATCCGCGCGTCAAGACGCTGGGCAGCGGGCCGTTCCAGTTGGCGGAGTTCGGGCCCGGCTCCGTGCGGCTGGTCCGCAACGAACGCTACTGGCGGCGGGACGATGCGGGGAACCGCCTGCCGTACGCCGACGCCGTGGTCTACCGGGTGATCCCCGATCCGGCAACGCTGCGCGCGGCGATCCGGGCGGGAGAGCTCGATCTGATCATCGGGTTCGGTGTGGACATCACCGCGGCGCGGACATTGGACGCCGTTCCCGGACTGAAGGTGATGTCGACCGCGGACCTGGCCTACAGTCTGCTGGGCACACAGGACGACAAGCCCCCGTTCAACGACGCGCGGGTGCGCACCGCGCTGGCGCTGGCCGTCGACCGCGCCCAGCTGATCCAGGTCGTCTACTCCGGCCGCGCCGCCCAGGCCGGTCCGATTCCACCCACCGTCAAGGAATGGGCGCCGATCCCGGCGACGCGGCTGCCCAACTACCGCCGCGACGTGGCCCGCGCGAAGCAGTTGCTGGCGCAGGCCGGGTTCCCCAACGGCGCGGCGATCAAGATGATGCCGATTCCGACCGTGCCTGAGGCGGTGCAGATGGCCCAGGTGCTCAAGGAGCAGCTCGCCCCCGCCGGGTTCAACGTGGAGATCGAGCAGGTCGACTTCGCCACCTTCCTGGCCCGCTGGCGCGGCAGCCAGTTTGACACCTTCGTGTCGCTCAACGGCGGGTCCATCGATCCGGACGTGCAGCTGTCCCGGCACATCCAGTCCAACGGCAGCACCAACGTCTTCAAATTCAAAGACGGCCAGATCGACCAGCTGCTCGACCAGGGGCGCACCACGGCCGATCCAACGCGCCGGCGGCAGATCTACGATCAGGTGCAGCGGTTGATCGCGGAACGCGTTCCGTTCCTGTTCCTGGCCTACGCCGACCTGTTCGCGGTCGCGCGCGACCCGGTGCAGGGGTTCACGTTGTCGTCGACGCGATCGATGTATCCACTGGCGGAGACCTGGCTCGCCAAATAGCGAGACGGCGAAACTGGATTCTAGGGACTAGATGCTAGAACATGCACGACTAGCATCTAGTTTCTAGTTTCTAGAATCGACCTTCAGGGGTAGGCGGGTGCAACGTTACATCGTCCAGCGACTGCTCCTGCTGGTGCCGGTGCTGTTCATCGTCTCGGCGCTGGTGTTTTCCCTCATTCACCTGATCCCGGGCGATCCCGCCCAGGTGCTGCTGGGGTTTGAGAACACCGATCCCAAACAGCTTGAGCGTGTGCGCGCGGAGCTGGGGCTCGATCGGCCGGTCTACGTGCAGTACGCGCGCTGGCTGTCGCGGGTCGTGCGCGGCGATCTGGGCACGTCGGTCCGGACCGGCAGGCCGATCAGCGGCCTCATTGCCGACGCGCTGCCCTTTACCGTCGAGCTCTCCGCGTATGCCATGATCCTGGCGGTGCTGATCGCCGTGCCCGTCGGCACCCTGGCGGGCACGACATCCTCGCGGCTGGCGGATGCCTCCATGCAGACGCTGACGCTGCTGGGATTGTCCCTGCCCGCGTTCTGGGTGGGCGCGGTGTTGATCCTCATCTTCAGCGTGCACCTGCGCTGGTTTCCGGTGCTGACGTATCCGGGGCTGCTGCAGGCCCCGGCTGCGAACCTGTGGGGAATGTTCCTGCCGGCGCTCACCCTGGCCATCCCCAACGCCGCGGCGATCGCCCGGATGATGCGTTCGTCGCTGGTGTCGGTGCGGCGGGAAGAGTATGTCAAGGTGGCGCGGGCCAAAGGACTCAGTGAGCCCGTGGTGGTCGGCCGCCACATGCTGAAAAACGCGTTCATCCCCGTGGTGACCCTGATCGGGATCGTCGCCGGCTACCTGCTCGGTGGGGCGATCGTCGTCGAGCAGGTCTTTGCTATCCCCGGGGTGGGGCGCCTGGGTCTGCAGGCGATCGTGCAGCGCGACTACCCTGTGCTGCAGGCCGTGGTGCTGCTGGTGACGTCGCTGTTTGTGGTCGTCAACCTGGTCGTCGATCTGCTGTACGTCTTCCTCGATCCGCGGATCCGCTATGCGTGAGGATGTGCTGATCCCGCGCCGCCGGCGCAGTGCGGCCGCGGTGTCGCTGCGCTATCCGAAGGCCGTCACCGGCGGCCTGATCCTGGTGGCGATCGTTGCCGCGGCGCTGCTGGCCCCTACGCTGGCGCCGTATCCGGTGACGGAGATGCATACCGCCGCCCGGTTCGCGCCGCCGGGGCGGCCGTTTCTGCTGGGGACGGATTTCTATGGACGGGATCTGTTCAGCCGGATCCTGTTCGGCTACCGGACGTCGCTTGCGGTGTCTGCCCTTTCGGTCATATTCGCGCTGGTGATCGGGGGCGGTTTGGGGATCGCGGCCGGCATCGCCGGCGGGGGCATGGACAGCGCGGTGATGCGGGCGATGGATATCCTGTTCGCCTTCCCGGTCCTGCTGCTGGCCATCACGATCGTCGTCATCCTGGGCCCCGGGACGCTGACGACGGCGCTGGCGATCGGCATCGTCTATATCCCGATCTTTGCGCGCATCGCCCGCGGGCCCACGCTGGTGGTCAAAGAGCAGGCGTACATCGAAGCGGCCCGTGCCTTGGGCCAGCATCCGTGGCGCATCGCCGTGCGGCACGTGCTGCCCAACGTCAGCACACCGATTTTTGTGCAGGCGACGATCAACCTGGCCACCGCGATCCTGTTCGAATCCGCGCTCAGCTTCCTGGGGCTGGGAACACAGCCGCCGTACCCTTCGCTGGGGCTGATGGTGAGCGAAGGGCGCAACTATCTGGAACTCAGTCCCTGGCCGACGGTCTTCCCCGGGCTGGCGATCGTGCTGGCGGTGCTGGGGTTCAATTTGGTGGGCGACGCGCTGCAGGAGATCCTCGACCCGCGCCTGCGGCCCACGTGGATCGGATCATGACCACCGCCGCGGCGGCGCTGCGCCCCGGGACGCCGGATGCGGCACGGCTGGATCCTTCGTCTCTGGCCGATGCCGGCCGGCTGATCGACGCCGCCATCGCCGATGGGGTTTTTCCCGGCGCCGTGGCGCTGATTGCGCGTGGGGGCATCATCGGCTGGCGCCATGCCGCCGGTCACGCCCAGATCCTGCCGGCTGTTCGTGCGATGCAGACCGACACGGTCTTCGACCTTGCCTCGCTGACCAAGGTCCTCGGCACGCTGCCCGTGGCGATGCGGCTGTGGGCGGACGGCATGGTCGACCTCGATGCACCGGTCGCCACGTGCCTGCGCGAATTCTCCGGCGCCGGTCGCGAGGCAGTGACGCTTCGCCATCTCCTGGCCCACACGTCGGGTCTGCCGGCGTGGGTGATGCTGTACCTGCGGGCCCGGTCTCGAGCGGACATGCTGGCGGAGATTTGCCGCACGCCGCTGGCCCACGGCGTCGGCGAGCGGGTGGACTACTCCGATCTCGGTATCCTGCTGTTGGGGTTCGCCCTGGAACGGGTCACGGGCCGCCGGATCGATGCGCTCGTCGCCGGGCACGTCACCGATGTGCTGGGCATTGCGGATCTGTGCTACGCGCCTCCTCCTCCGATGCGGGCGCGATGTGCGGCGACCGAGCAGGGCAATGCCTACGAACGTGAGAAGGCGGCAGAAGCCGGAGACGGTTTCCCGTGGCGGACGGAGGTGCTGGTGGGCGAGGTGCATGACGGCAACGCGCACTACGGCATGGAGGGGATCGCGCCCCACGCCGGTGTGTTCGGCACCGCGGATGCGGTAGCGACCGTGGCGTTTCAATGGCTGCGGCCCGGAGCCTATCTGGGGACGACCGTCGTCGCCGAGGCCACGCATGACCAGCGCGCCGGCGCGCGGGACTATCCGCGCGGACTGGGATGGGTCCTGCATCATCGGGGGGTGTTCTTTGAAGCACTGGGACCGCGCGCGTTCGGCCACACAGGATTCACCGGCACGTCCGTGGCCGTGGACCCGGATCGGGACCTCGTGGTCGTGCTGCTGACGAACCGCGTGCACCCGAGGGCCGACGACCTGCGCATCCAGGATTTCCGGATCGCGTTTCACCACGCCGTGATGGAGGCGATGCGGTGAGTCTGTCGTTTGAAGACGATCTCCCCGTCACCGAGCGATCCAATCCGGCCAGCGTCGACCTGGACCGGCTGACGACCGCGCAGGTCGTGGAACTGATCAACGCGCAGGACGCGCAGGTCGCCGCGGCCGTGCAGGCGGCGCTGCCGGACATTGTCCGGGCGGTCGACCTCATCGCCGCGCGGCTCGGCGCCGGCGGGCGGGTCATCTATGTCGGCGCCGGGACGAGCGGGCGCATCGGGCTGCTCGACGCCGCGGAGTGGGGACCGACGTTCGGCAGCCCGGTGGGGATGGTGCGCACGATCATCGCGGGCGGGCCCGGAGCCGCCGTGGAGGTCGCCGCAGACGTCGAGGATGCCGCGGAGTTGGGGGCGGCGGACCTGGCCGCGCGGGACGTGTCGGCGCGCGACGTCGTGGTGGGGATCACCGCGAGCGGCCGGACACCCTACGTCCTCGGCGCGCTGCGCGCGGCCCGGGAGATCGGCGCGGCCACGGTCTCGATCGCCTGCAACCCCAATTCGCCGATTGGGAGTCTGTCCGATGTGGCCATCGTCGCCGTCACCGGAGCGGAAATCATTGCGGGATCGACGCGCATGAAGGCCGGGACCGCGCAGAAGCTGATCCTGAACATGATCAGCACCGCCGTCAACGTCAAGCTGGGCAAGGTCTTCGGCAATCTAATGGTCGATGTCCAGCCGCTGAACACGAAACTGCTGGAGCGGGCGCGCCGCATCGTGGCGGAGGCGGCGGGCGTCGCCCCCGACGACGCCGCAAAACTGCTGGCCGCCGCCGGCGGCAGCGTGAAAGCCGCCATCGTGATGGCCGCGACCGGCGCCGATCTGGCCGAGGCCCAGCGGCGGTTGGACCGCGCCGGCGGGTTCGTCCGCGCCGCGATCGAGGGCCGCTGATGGCAACATTCACCTGGCCGGCGGCTGGAGATTCGCTGCGCGTGATTGGACTGATCTCCGGCACGTCCGCGGACGGGATCGATGCCGTGCTGGCGGAGGTGTCCCGCCGCGGCGACGGCATCGGCGTCCGCACGCTGGCCACGTTTTCGCGCGCCTACACGGCTGCCGAACGCGACCGGGTGTTGATGCTGTGCCGGCCCGACGCGCCGCTGGACGCGGTCTGCGCGGCGAACTTCGACCTGGCGGAGTGGTTCGCCGGTGCCGCGCTGAGCGTGCTGCGGGCGGCCGGAGCGAATCCCGACGACTGCGACCTCATCGCCTCGCACGGCCAGACGATCTGGCACATCCCCGGACACAGTACGCTGCAAATCGGTGCGGGCGCCGTCATCGCCGAGCGCACGGGCCTGCCGGTGGTCAGCAACTTTCGCGCGCGGGATATGGCCGCCGGGGGAGGCGGCGCGCCGCTGGTCTCCTATGTCGATTACCTCCTGTTCCGCGACGGGCGGCTCGGCCGCGCCGCGCAGAATCTCGGCGGCATCGGCAACGTGACGTGGATCCCCGCCGGGGCGGCGCCCGACGACGTGATCTCGTTTGATACCGGACCGGCGAACATGCTCATCGACGGGATGGCGCAGCTGATGTTTGCGCAGCCATTCGACAACGACGGCGCTATCGCCGCCGGCGGGCAGGTCGATGAGCAGCTGCTCACCCAACTGCTGGCCGATCCGTACTACGCGCAGGGCCCGCCGAAGACCACCGGACGCGAGAAGTACGGCGTTGCGTTTGCCGAGGACATCATCCGGCGGTGGGGGCCGCGGGTCGCTCCGGCCGACCTGGTGGCGACGGCGACGATGCTCACCGTGCGGACGGTCGCACGCGCCTACCGGTCGTTCTTGCCCGGCATCGACGAGATCATTCTCTCCGGCGGCGGCGTCCACAATGCGACGCTGGTCGCCGCCCTCGGCGAGGCCCTGGCACCCGTGCCCGTGAGCACCACCGCGGCGTTCGGGGTCGATCCCGATTTCAAAGAAGCGATTGCCTTTGCCGTGCTCGGGGCGGAGACGGCGTGGGGAGCTCCCGGGAACCTGCCGTCGGCAACCGGAGCCCACCGCCGCGTCATTCTCGGCGATCTGACACCGCCCTAGGCCGGAGGTGCGCGCGGTGGCCGCGGATTCCTCTGCCGAAGAACGGAAGGTCGTCAGCATCCTCTTCTGCGACCTTGTGGAATCAACCCCGCTCGCCGGATCCCGCGATCCCGAGGAGTGGCGCGCCGTTGTGGCGCAGTATTTTGCGCAGGTGCGCGCGGCGATCGAACAGTTCGGCGGGACCGTGGAGAAGTTCGTCGGCGACGCGGTGATGGCCGTGTTCGGTCTTCCCGCCGCGCACGACGACGATCCGCAGCGGGCCGTCCGGGCTGCGCACGCGGTCCTGGCATCGACACGGATGCTGCCCGACCTGCGCGTGCGGATTGGGATCGCCACCGGCGAGGTCATCGCCAACCCCAGGGCCGCTGAGAAGGGGGAGTTCCTGGTGACCGGCGAGGCCGTGCACCTCGCCGCGCGCCTGCAGGCCGCCGCGGATCCGGGGGCTGTGATCATCGACGCGCGCACGCAGCGGAACACCGCGGACATCGTCGACGCCCGGCCGATCGGGCCGCTGGACTTGAAGGGGTTCGCGCAGCCCGTCGACGCCTGGGCAGTCACCGCCGTGAGCGCGGACATCGAGCGTCCCCGCCGGGCGCTGCGTGCGCCGCTGGTCGGACGGGATGAAGAGCTGCAGCTGCTGCAAACGGTGCTGCAGCGTGTGGTGCGGGACCGCCGCGCGGCGATGGTCACGATCATCGGCGACGCCGGCGTGGGGAAATCCCGCCTCTTCGCCGAGTTCCGTGCCGCGCTGCCGGCCGGCACGGTGATCCTGCAGGGGCGCAGTCTGCCCTACGGCTCCAACGTCGCGTTTTCGGCCCTGGTCGACGCGCTGAAGCGCGCGGCCGGCATCCAGGACGCGGGCCCGCAGGAGGAGGCGCGTGACCGCCTGCGGCAGTTCGTGCAGCGTTCGCTCGGACCGGCGGAAGACTTTCCGCGGCTGCTCACCCACTTGTTCGCCGCTTTTGGGATTGCCGAGGGACCCGCCGCCTTCCCCATCACCCGGGGCGACTTGTTTACGGCCCTGACGCGGCTGCTCGGTGCGCTCGCCTCGACCGATCCGGTGGTGGTGGGCCTCGAGGATATCCATTGGGCGGATGAGGAACTGCTGGATCTGCTCGATGATCTCACCCTCCGTCCTCCAGCGGCGCCCGTGTTGATCGTCTGCCTGGCGAGGCCGCTGCTGCTCGAACGCCATCCGGGATGGGGCGGCGGCCGCCGCAATGTGCTCTCGATCCACCTCGATCCGCTGCCCGCGGACACAAGCCGGGAGCTGATCCACGCGCTGCTGCAGGGTCCGGCGCCGCAGGACATCATCGACCGGGTGCTGGCGCGGGCCGAAGGCAATCCGTTCTTCGTCGAGGAGATCCTGCGGATGCTGATCGACGACGGGCGCCTGTTGCGGCGCGATGGGCGATGGCAGGCGCGCGACACAGAGATGCGCCTTCCCGACACCGTCCAGGGGGTCATCGCCGCCCGGTTGGACCAGCTGCCGGCGGAGGAGAAGCAGACCGTCCAGGATGCGGCGGTGGTGGGCCGGATCTTCTGGGTGGAACCGCTGCGCCGGCTACAGTCGCAGCACGACGTCCGCGAACTGATCAAACTCCTGGAACAGAAAGACATCGTGCTGCCGCGAACATGGAGCACCGTGCGCGGCGAGGAGGAGTTCATCTTCCGGCACATTCTGATCCGCGACGTCGCATACAACACGCTGCCGCGATCCCAGCGCGCTGCCAAGCATCGGGTGGTAGCGGACTGGCTGGCCGTGGCCGGCGGCGACAGGCCGGATGAACTGGCCGACCTGCTGGCCTATCATTATGAACAGGCCCAGGCGTGGGAGCAGGCCTTCACCAACGTCCTGCGCCTCGCCGACCGGGCGTATGCGCTGGACACCTATCGCCCGGCGCTGGCGCACTACCGCCATGCCGCAGACCTCGCGGGGCAGTTTGCCGTCAGCGCCGCGCAGCGTCTGCACGTGTTCGTGCAGCGCGGTTGGACATTGGCGCGGCTGGCCGACTACGATCCCGCTTTGGCCGATCTCACCGAGGGACGGCGACTCGCCCATGACCAGGACTCCGGCGAGTGGGAGGTGGGGGCGCTGCTGGGCATCGCCTGGGTGCAGGGGCACCGCGGAGACTACGAGGCCAACAGCCAGACCACACGCGAAGCGCTGGCGATCGCGCGTGCGATCGGGATCCCGCGCTTGGTGGTCGACTGCCTGCTCGATCTGGGTTCCGTCGATCACAATCAGGGGCGGGTGAACGAAGGGGTCGAGGCGTTGGACGAGGCGGCGGTGATCTCGGCGCAGATCGGATACGAGCGGGGCACGGTCCACGCCATGCGCGGTCTCGCGCTGCAGGACGTCGGGCGTTTGGGCGAAGCGATCGCCTATCACCGGCGCGCGGCGGTCCGCACGCGTGAGATCGGTGAGCGGCGCATTGAGGCCGCCAATCTCGTCTATCTGGCGCAGGCTCTCATCCAGGCCGGGCAGCCGCGGGAGGCCCGGGAGCACGCGGATGCCGCGCGGGAGTTGTCGGTGCAGAGCGGAGATCGTTACCGCGAGCAGTATGCACGGCGCTCGATCGCCCTGGCCAGCCTGCGCCTTGGGGATTTCGGCCGCGCCCAACAGGAAGGGGAAACCGCGCTGGAGCTGGCCCGGTCGCTGCGGGATTACGAAGTCATCGGCTACGCGGGAGGGATACTGGCCGAACTCTACGCGCAGATGGGCGTGCTGGATCTCGCCGCCGATCGCGAGGCCGAAGCCCGTGGGGCAATCGCCCGCGTGACGTCGATGATGCCGGGAAAGGGTCTTTCACTGGGCAACATCGGGACCGCGCGTCTCATCCTCGGCGACCTGGACGGCGCGCGCGCAGTCTTTGAGGAAGCGGCCTCCAGCCTCTACGTGCTCTGGGGACCTCCCGAAGGGTTGTGGGGTCTCGGTGTTGTTGCGGCGCGTCTGGGGAAGGCCGATCAGGCGCTGCGCTATGCCGCCGACCTCGAAGCGCTGGCTGCCCCGCGGGCGATGAAAGGATTCGCCGCCCGGGGCCTGTGGGTGCGTGCGCTGGTGGACCCCTCCGCGCGGCCGGCGCTGCTGCAGGAAGCTATCGGGTTGGCGCAGGCCGCAGAGGAACGCCCGGTGCTGCGATCGCTGTTCGCGCTCGCGGGGTCCACAACCGAGGCGGACGCGGTCAGCGCGGAGATCGCCGCGACGATTCCCGACGCACGGCTGCGCGAGCGCTTCCTGGCGACCGCACCGTTGTGACAGCTGGTCGGTCAGGCCGCCGGCGGCGGGGGCGGCCCGGCGAGGCCTCCGCGGCCGTGCCACTTCGCGGGCCATCCCGGCAGCGTCATGCCCAGCAGCATCGCCAGCAGCGCGGCGTAGAACGTCAGCCGGTACGCACGTTCGAAGCCTTTCACGTACTCGTCGCAGGCCTGCCGGATCAGCGAGAGCATCGCGGGTGACGGTTGGGTCGTGCTGGCCGGGACAATTGATGACTCCGGCTGCGCGCTGCGAGCTTCGCACAACCCGGTTCGCCGCACCGAGGCTTCGGGGGCTTCCAGGAATGTCCGCTGCAGCGCCTTGATCTGTGGCGACAGCGAGCCGGCCAGCACCGTGGCCAGGACGGCGACGCCGATGGATTGGACCACGAACCGCGTCGAGTTGATCAGCGACGACCCCCGTGCCACCCCGTCCCGGGGGACGTCGTTCAGCGCGGTGACGAACGTGGTCTGCACGGTCAGCCCGAGGGCGAGGCCGCGTAGGGCGAGCAGAAACAGGATCCAGCGGATCGGCGTATCCGCCGTGATCGCTGAGAGCTGCCACGTGTTGATCATCAGCACCCCGAATCCGGCGACAAGCAGGATGCGGGGTCCGGTCTTGTCGTACACGCGGCCGGCGATCGGCGCGGTGATGCCGGCGGTGGCCGCCAGCGGCAGCAGGATCAGCCCCGTCTCCAGCGCGCTGCGGCCGCGCAGCGCCTGCAGGTAGACCGGCATCAGGAACTCCGCGCCGAACAGCGCGAGGACCGAGACGTAGCCGACCAGGCTCGCGCGCAGGAAATTCCGCCTCGCGTACAAGCGCAGATTCAGCAACGGCCACCTCGCCCGGAACAGTTCGTAGGCTGCGAAGACCGCGAGTGAGGCGAACCCGATGCCAAACCACAGCAAAACCCGGCCGGACGTCCAGCCGCCCTCGGCGGCGAACGATGCGGCGTACAGCACCGAGCCGAAGCCGACGACAGACGTCGCGATGCTGACGGGGTTGATGCTCGGCGCGCTCGGGGGACGGCGTTCGCGCAGCAACCTCGACGCCAGCGTGACGCCGAGGATGCCGATGGGAATGTTGATGAAGAAGATCCACCGCCAGAGGTGCGAATCGACCAGCAGCCCGCCCAGAATCGGGCCCAGGGCCGGCGCTACGAGCAGGGCGATCCCGAACACGCCCAGCGCGAGGCCCTGTTCCGTCGGCGGAAAGGCGGCGAACAGCATCGCGCTGCCAAGCGGAATGGCGATGCCGCCGCCGAGACCCTGCAGCGCCCGCGAGCCGACCAGGAACCACAGGCCCGGCGCCAATCCGGACAACAGCGATCCGGTCACAAACGTGGTCAGGCCCGTCAGGTAGATGCGTTTGATCCCGAAGCGGTCGGCGAGGAACCCGGCCAGCGGCGTGCTGATGCCCAGGGCCAGGACGTAGATGCTGATGATCCACTGGGAGTCGTTGATCCCCGCGCGAAATTCGGTGCGCAGCGTCTGGAAGGCGACGTTGACGACCGTCGTGTCCAGAATGACCATGAAGATCCCGAAGATGACCGAGATCAGAACCTTCCACTTATAGGGAAGGCCGGGGGCGGACGGAGATGCCGGTTGAAGGGTCCGATCACTCATGCTCGACTCCTGCTGTGGGTAACTCGGTTAACCGCGCCGGGGGGAGAGAAAATTCCCCGCTCTGTTCAGGTGCGATATGGTAGTGGGTCAAGTTGAATGGCCGCGGCGGCGGTTTGTCTCGGGGGCGGCCCCTCGCGTCGAGTCGGGCGGCTCGGATTGACGTTGCAGGCCTCACGTTCCCTGCCGCGCTCGCCTGCCAATCTGTAGCTACGGATCACTTCGGTCCCTTCCGCTTACCGCGGCATCGGTGCGGCGATCCTCTGCTTCACGGCCTGCGCTATGGTTGCCGCCCGCCAATCTCCGCTCGGGGGCCGCCCCACTCGCCCGCCGCCATGCCCTCTGGTCCGTTCCCAGCATCTGCGCGTACCCTCCCGGGGGCTGGTGGAGGGCTGCGGAGCGACGTGGCGGCGAGCTGTCGCCGCCGTGCGCGAGGGCCGCGTCGCGTAGGGCGGGGCCCCGCATGCAGCGTCGCCCAGGGAGCACGGCGCAGGATAGAACGCGCGGTAGTGCGGGGGGGCCCGGAGCAGCGTGCCCGGCCGTCGTGCAGGCCGGGTGAGCCCCGCCGATCGTGGCGGGGCGAGCCCGAGCGCTACGCTAAGGCCTCGGGGTCCCCGGAAATTTGCGCAGCGAATTTCTGGCGTGAGCAGATTGAGCCGCCCAGAGAGCGGAGCGGCCCTCCACCAGCCCGGCAAAAGCGGATGGTGGTTCAAACTGGCCCACTACTCAACTTTGAGGCCTTCTGCCAGGGGACGTCCGGTTGCCCGGCGCGGTGGTTGGCGGCCCGGGCCAGCACGAACAGCAGATCGGAGAGCCGGTTCAGATAGGGCACGATTTGCGGATTGATCGGTTCCCCCCGCGCCAGGGTCACCACATGCCGCTCCGCCCGCCGGGCCACGGAACGAGCCACGTGCAGCGCCGCCGCCGTGGGCGTCCCCCCTGGCAAGATGAACTCGCGCAGCCCAGGGAGCGCTTCTTCCACGCCGTCGATGGCACGCTCCAGCACCGCGACCTGATCGGGGGTAACACTGGCCGACTCCGCCGACGGGTTGGGCGTCGCCAGTTCGGCACCGACGTCAAACAGGCGGTGCTGCACGGTGCGCAGCAGCGACGCGGTCTCGGGATCCTCGAGTCCGGCAATGACGACGCCGAGGTATGAGTTGAGTTCGTCCACCTCACCATAGGCCACGACGCGGGGATGGTCCTTGGGGACGCGCGAGCCGCCGATGAGGCCCGTCTCCCCACGGTCGCCGGCGCGCGTGTAGATCCTCGTCAAAGTGATGCCTCTCCGCCGGCCGCGATCGGTTCCCTCGGCGGCGCCGGCGCGACGGTGGCCAGATGATCCGTCATCCACCGCACGATCCACCGCAGGCGCTCCAGCCGATGCGACGGTTTGCCGTTGCGGGAGAGGTCGTGGCTCTCGTGGGGGAAGCGCACGAACACGACCTTGCGGCCCAGCTTGTACAGTGCGGCGAACAGCTGCTCGGCTTCGGGGATCGGACAGCGCAGATCTTCATCGCTGTGCAGGATCAGCAGGGGGGTCGTGATCTTCTCCACGTACGCCAGCGGCGAGTGCTCCCAGTACCAGATCGGATCCTCCCATGGATCACCGGGGAATTCCCAGAACCCCTTCATGAAGGCCAGGTCGCTGGTCCCCCACTGGCTGAGGTGGTTGCTGATCGACCGCATCGTCACCGCGGCTTTGAACCGGTCCGAGTGCCCGATCATCCAGTTCGTCATGAACCCGCCGTAGCTGCCCCCGGCCACGCCGAGACGGTCCGGGTCGAGGAACGCGTACCGTGCCAGCGCGGCGTCGAGCCCCAGCATGATGTCTTGGTAGTCTTTTCCGCCCCAATCGTGCTGGGTGGCGGCCGTAAACCGCTGGCCGTAGCCCTGGCTCCCCCGGGGGTTGACGAAGACCACCGCGAATCCCTCCGCGGCCAGGAGTTGGAACTCGTGGAAGAACGCCTCGCCGTACGCCCCGTGCGGTCCGCCGTGGATTTCCAAGACCGTCGGATAGCGGTCGCCGTCGCGGAACTCCACCGGACGCATCACCCAGCCCTCGACCGGCCAGCCGTCGGCGCCCTCGTATTCAAATCGTTCCGGCATGCTCAGGGTCAGCTCGCCGAGCACGTCCTGGTTGACCGCCGTCACCCGCCGCTGATCGACCAGTGCGCCTGAGCTATTAATCCGCCCGACCCACAGGTCACCCGGGTGCGATGGATCCGACACCGCGATCACTCCGGTCGTGCCCGCGAGATCAATCGCGTACCCGAAGATCTCATGGCGGCCTGAGGTGAGCACTCGGACGGACCCGCCCGCAGCGTCGATGACCCCGATCTGATTGGTCGCACCGTCGGCGATGAGGAAGAAAATCTGAGCGCTGTCGGCCGACCAGCGCGGACCGCCGATCTTCGGGTGCGCGCGCATGTCGGAAATAACGTGGTGCGCCAGACTGCGGTCGAACGCGGCGGTGAGATTCGTCATTACCCCGCCGCCGGCGGACAGGAGCCACAGCCCCGTGTTGGTCGCCCCCATCGCGGCGTTGTCGTGTCCGAGATAGGCGATCCACTTGCCGTCCGGCGACCAGGCCGGGGTGGCGGCAGGACCTGTGGACGCGGTGAGCTGGCGTGGGGCACCTGCCCCACTCGGAGTCGAGGGACCGCCGGAGACCGGCACGACCCAGATGTCGGCGATATTAGTCAGATCCCCTTCCCGCGTGCGGTTAGCGGCGCACGCCAGCATGCTGCCGTCCGGAGACCAGGCCGGATCAAGATGATCGAAGTCGCCAAAGGTGAGCTGTCGCGGACTGCCGCCGGCGGCGGGGATCGTGAAGATGTGCTTGTAGCGCCCATCCCAGAAACCCTCGCCGTCGTTCTTGTATCTGATGCGGGTGATCACTTTGACGTCGCTGTCGGGCTTCGATGCTTCCGGCTTGCCGACAAACGCGATGGTCGCGCCGTCGGGGGACCAGGCCGGATCGGCCGGCGCAAACGCCGCATCGACCAGCAGCCGCGCCTCGCCGCCGTCGGTGGGAATCACAAACAGCTGCTTCGGTTTCTTCGCGCCGGGCTCGGACTTCGCGCCGCGGTCGCTGATGAAGACAATCGAGCGTCCATCCGGGGACCACCGCGGGTTGGTATCGCGATGCTCGCCCCACGTGAACTGCCGCGGCTCGCCGGCGCCCACCGGCACGATCCACAGGTGCGAGCGGTAGGTGTTCGCCTCCCGGTCGGCCGCCGTCAGCACATACACAATCCGGGTGCCGTCGGGTGACAGCTGCGGATCGCCGATCCACTTCAAGGCGAGTAGGTCTTCAATGGTGATCTTCCGGGTGGTCATCTGGTCGTCACTCCTGTTCAGAAATTCGTGAATAGTGAATCGTGGATAGTGAATCGCAAATGCTCAGATTCGACAGCCATACAGGTTTTCATTCGAGGGGTAGGTTTGCGATGTCGATTCACGATTCACCACTCACGATTCACGAAGTTTCATCGCCCGTATGCTAGGCGTTCCGCCAGGGCTGGCGGCAGCCCTGCGGCGATCATCTTCTCCTGTGTGCGGGCCAGCGGATAGTCGATCCGCAGCAGGCGCGCGGTGTCGTCCTCCAGCCACACATAGGCAGCCCGCGGGTCGCCGTCCCGGGGCTGCCCGACGCTGCCGACATTCAGGATGTAGCGCGTGGCGGGGTCCAGATGCAGCAGATGCTCCGGCGCCAGCACGCCCGCCCGCACACCGTCGCTCTGGTGCGTGAAGACGGCGGGGACGTGCGTGTGCCCGACGGCGCAAACGTGAAACGCCCCGGCGCGAAAACTCTCTTCGGCGGTGGACGCCTCGAAAATGTACTCCTCGATCGGATCGCGCATGCTGCCGTGCACCGCCACGAATCCATCGCGCTCGATCCGCTCGGGGAGGCTGCGCAGAAACGCCCGCGTCTCAGGCGTCATCTGCTCACGGGTCCAGAGGATCGCGGCCTGCGCGAGTGGATTGAACACGGAGATGTCCAAATCGCCGAGCGCGGCCAGATCGTGGTTGCCGGCAACCGCGCCGGCAAGGATCGGCCGCAGCCGCGCCACGCAGGCGTTGGGATCGGGGCCGTAGCCCACGAAATCGCCCAGGCAGAACACCGCATCGGGATGCCGCGCGTCGACGTCTGCCAACACGGCGGTGAGGGCTTCCAGATTTCCGTGGATGTCGGAGAGGATCGCGTACTTCATGCCGCCGACATCACGGCCCCGGGCCCGCGCCCGCGGCTTCGGCATTGTCGACCCGCGCCCGGGACAGAAAGCGCGCGAGGATAACCACGCCGATCACGAAGACGGCCAGCGGCGCGAGCCAAACTACCAATCCCAGGCCTCGCGGCGGCGGGGCTGCCAGCACGGATTCTCCGAACTGGCCGACAAAGAAGGCCAGGATGTCCTGACGGGACTCGCCGCGCAGGAGGCGCTCGCGGATTTCCTGCTTCATCTGCTGGGCCAGCGGGGCGTTCGACTCGGCCACGGTCTGCCCGGCGCAGGTGGGGCACATCAATTCCGCCGCGACGGCCTGCACCTGATCGTCGATCGACGGCGCGGCGAGGGCGGGCGCCGCCGACAGGCAGACGACGGCCAGCACGCAGGCAAATCGGAACACGCGGTACCCTTCGGGATGTGCGCAGGGCCTTCCTGTGATTGCCCAGAAGACATACGCCACGGATGAGGCTGCTCGACCGAGTGTTCCGGCCGTGGATCGCTCCGGCCGTCCGCAGGAACGCCGCGATCGATTTCGTCGCCGCCGTGCTCTTCGGGGGCTTCGGCGGTCTCACCACCCCGTTCATTCCGGTGATGGGCCGCCGGCTGGGGGCATCGGCGCTGGAAGTCTCCCTGCTGGTGGCCGCCCCGGCGATCGTGCTGCTGCTGTCGCTGTGGTGGGTCCGCCTGCTGCCGGGGGCGAATCCCGTGCGGCTGGTGGTCTGGCCCCAGGCAGCCGGCCGCGCGATGTTCTTCCTGATGCCCCTGATCCACGCGCCCAGGATCTACGTCGCATTCATCGTCGCCTACAACGCGATCGCCTCGGTAGGCATGCTGGGCTACGCGCAGGTGATGCGCTCGGTCTACCCGGATGACGTGCGCGGGCGGATCATGGCGGTCGTACGGGTCGGCATGGCGGTGGCCTGGATCGCGGGGGCGCTGGCCGGCGGGCAGCTCATGGAGCGCATCCCGTTTCAGTGGGTGTTCGCGGCGGCCGGGGTCTTCGGGCTCGCCGGCGCGCTGGTCTTCCGCGCGATGCGCATGGATGACGCCGAACCGCCGCCGGCGCGGTCCACCTTCGCCCGCACCACGGCGGTGCTGCGGGAGAATCCGGCCTTCCGCCGGTTTCTGGTCGCGTTCTTCGTGTTCGGATTCGGCGCGTGGCTGATGGGACCGGCGGTCCCGCTCCTGCTGGTCGATGTGCTGCATGCGACCAGTTTCCAGGTCGGACTGCTGGGGGCGATCACCTCGGCGATGTGGCTGCTGGCCTACGTCTATTGGGGACGGATGATCGACCGGCGCACCGCGGCCGGCGCGCTGGGGAGGATCTTCCTGATCGGCGCGATCTCG
Source organism: bacterium (assembly GCA_036505015.1). Classification (GTDB taxonomy): domain Bacteria; phylum Sysuimicrobiota; class Sysuimicrobiia; order Sysuimicrobiales; family Kaftiobacteriaceae; genus DASXUC01. Next base: position 30,127 of record DASXUC010000080.1, read on the forward strand.
CCGTTGATCTACGCGCTGGCGACGAGCGCCTGGGTCGTGCAGCTGGCTGGTGTCACGGAAGGGTTGACCTCAGCCGGCATCGACCTCGGCTGGCTGACCGCGATCCTGCAGTACGCACCGGCGGGGGAAGTGCGCCACTACCTGGCGATCTACAACACGCTGGTCGGCGTACGGGCGGCCACGGCCCCGTTCCTGGCGGGGCTGGCCGTCCCGCTGATCGGGGTGCGGTGGATTTTTGCGGCCTCGGTCCTGCTGATGCTGATCGGCGTCCGGCTGATCCGCAGTCTGGCGCCCGGGCGCGAGGGGACGCCGTCGGAGTGACCGGGTCAGGTCTGGAGGTGACCGCGGAGATCGTCGAGGAATGCGGCCAGATACGCGGCCCCGATCGCATCCGGGTTCGCGCCGGCCAGGGCATCGCGATCAAGATCGAGGGTCGCCGCGATATCGGCCACCATCGGACGCAGCGTCTGAATGTACGTCTGCACGTGCTTTTGACCTGAACGGGTGTGCGGCACGGGGATCACAAATCCGCGCCGGCGGGCTCCTGGATCCATCATGCGGCGTCCGACTGCCATCTGCTCACCTCCAGATGAGGGTGGCTAGCGACTCTGCGTGAACTCCGCGACCGCCGGATGCACCAGGCGGTCGTAATCCGCATACGCGATCGTCATTGTCTCGCGGTGATTGCCCGCTTTGAACACGATCTTCGGATCCTCGGTCAACCGGCGGTCGACAACAACCGGCACGTCGTAGAGATTTCCGAACGGGGGCATGGCACCGACCTCGCAATCCGGAAACAGCCCGCCGAACTCATCCTCGGTGGCCAAGCGTCCGTCGTGGGCGCGCAGCGCCGCTTTCAGTCTCGGGATGTCCACACGGAACGGGGCCGGGAGCACCAGCATCGTAGATTTGCCGTCGAGCATCGCCATCACGACCTTCGCCACGTACATCCCCGGCACGTGCTCGACCGCCGCGACCTCCTGGGCGGTGTAGACTTCGGCATGTGGAGTCACGTTGAAGGACACGCCGTGGTCCTTGAAGTACTGCTCGAGGCGCTCCCTGCTGTTCACCGACCTCCCCCCAGACTGCAGTGAATCCGTGAATCGTGAATTGTTCACGAGAGTCAGCGTCCCAAAGCGCCGGTCATGTAGGCCCGCATCAGCAGCGCGGCCTGCGTCAGGCAGACCAGCGCCATCACGCGCGGCTCATTGAACGCGAGGGGCTCCCGCTGGATCGTCCGGCGGAGAAATCCGTCCGGGCGCAGGCCGAACTGCACGACCGCCGTCACCGACACGAGCACACCGTAGAGGATGTGCAGCAGCGTGCGCGGCCGCGCACCGCCGGCAGCCAGGAGAATGCCGGCGGCCGCTTCGAGAACCACCAACACCAGGCCGATCAGCAGCACAATCCAAAACGCGCGATTGAGTGTGCGGCGCCCCGCGAGCCCGGCGAGAAAGGCCCAGCCGGCCAGCAGCAGGTTGACGACCACGGCGGCGAGGATGAGTGGTCCCAGGGCGTGAAGGGTCTCGAGTCGCATCGGAGGCACGCTGCGGGCAGCAGGTAGGTGTTCCACACGCCGATTCCGCCGCCCTGCCAGGACCGCGAGGACAAACGGCGGCACCGCGGGAAAACCTGATTCATGCCCGCGCGTCTTCTGCGCGCCGTGCTCGGGGCGGCGCTGTTGCTCACATTCAGCGGCGGCTCGTTCGCCGCGGCTCCTCCGCGTCAGGTCGCCGTCGACGTGCTCGTCGTCGGAGGGACGCCGGCCGGCATTGCCGCCGCGGCGGGCGCGGCCAGGGCCGGGGCCCGGGTGCATCTCGTGGAGGGGCGGCCGAAGCTGGGCGGGCCGATCACCTGGGCGTGGCTGACGACGTTCGACATGAATCTCTCCCCGGAAGGCGTCCAGCTCACGCGCGGCGTGTTCTCGGATTACTACAAACTCCTCGGGTTGAGCTTCGATCTCGGGGAGGCGATCACCAAACTGACCTGGGCGGTGTACCGGGAAGTGCTGGTCAACGTCACCGAGAACGCCCCGCTGCTGCGGCCCGTGATGGAGGGCAGGCGCATCGTGGGCGCGGAGTTCGACGACAAGGCGTTCGACCGCACCCTGATCGTGCGCGCGAAAATCGTCATCGATGCCACCGACGACGCCGACCTTGCGGCGGCGGCCGGGGCCGGCGCGGTGATGGGGCGCGAGGGACCTCGCGGCGATCGGTGGATGCAGCCGGCGACGCTGATCTTCCGGGTCGACGGGGTGAACTGGGACGCCGTGACCCGGGCGATCATGGACCGGCGTGCCGGTGATCCGGCGCATTGGGGGGTGAACGGCACGGCGGCGTGGGGATTCTGGGACGAGATGCGGGGCTACAAGCCGTCGCAGCCCGATGCCGGCGTCCTGGGTCTGAACATGGCGTTGCAGCACGACGGCTCGATCCTGATCAACACGCTGCAGATCTTTGGCGTCGACGGGACCACCCAGGCCTCGCTCGATCAGGGGATGGTGAAGGCGCAGCGTGAGCTGCCGCGCCTGGTCGGCTTCCTGCGGGAAACCATCCCGGGGTATGACAACGCCCGCCTGGTCGACCATGCGCCCGCGTTGTATGTGCGCGAAACGCGGCACGTCGACGGCTTCTATACGCTGACGGTCCGGGACATCCTGATGCGCCGGCAGTTTGACGACCGCATCGCCGTGGCATCCTATCCCATCGATATCCATCCGTACCGCCCCGACTGGAGCAACCCGTACGCTCCGGTCCGGCACATGTACACGATTCCGTTTCGCGCGTTGGTCCCCCAAGGGGTGGACGGGCTGCTCGTGGCGTCGCGGTCTTTCTCCGCCACGTCGGAAGCCGCAGGGTCCGCGCGCGTGATTCCCACGACGATGGGGATGGGCCATGCCGCCGGGATCGCCGCAGCGGTGTGCGCCAAGGATGGCTGCCTGCCGGAAACGATGGCCCGCACACCGGCTCTGCTGCGCCGGCTGCAGCAGATCTTGCTGGCGCAGGGGGCGTATCTGGGCCCCGGCCCGACGCCCTAGTGCCGATTCCAACTTGATAGTCATGTTCTACACATACGTTCTCTACAGTCCCAAAGACGGTCGCTGGTATGTTGGGGTCACCAAGAATCTCCGAGCCCGGATGCAAGATCACGCCGCGGGCAAAGTGCACTTCACGAAATCGAAGCCGTCCATGCTGCTGGCCTACTATGAAGCTTGCGTGAGCAAGGTGGATGCGTACCGCAGGGAACGCTATCTGAAGAGTGGCCGCGGCAAGCGTTATGTCAGACAGCGGCTCAGCGGCTGGCTAAACGACACGTGGCCAGTCAAGTTGGAACGGCACTAGCCGACGGGAACGGCCAGCAGGCCTTCGCCGCGCAGCTTCTCGAGAATCTGCTGCATCTTGGCGAAGTCGCGGAACCCCGTGGTGAACTCCTCCGATGTCTTGTAGCCGATCTCGACGTATTTGTTCAGCGTCACGAAGAACGCGTACTGAATCGTGTTGGCCACGCTGTCGGGCGCGTCGCGGTTCTTGTCCAGGTGCAGATCGATCACGTCGATGCGCGGCAGGTGGTCGGGATCCCCCCGCCCGGCTTTCGCTTCGGTGCGCAAGAGGTCTTCCAGGTTCTTGGTGGAGACCCAGTCCTTCGCCAGCACCATCGCCACATCGAGGTCGTACTCGAGGTCGCCGCTGCCCACGCAGTGGTGCATGGTCGGCCGGGAGAACTCCGACATCTCGTCGGCGGGTCTCTCGTCGAGCCGGCAGCCTTCCTTATCCAGCGGGGAAATGGCGAACACCGGGCTGTTCAACTCGAGACTGAGGTCGGCCAGCTTCGCGGAGATCAGATCGGTGCGCGCCTTCGTATCGTGGATCTCCTCGTCCAGCGGCACCCGCTGCAGGTAGTCGATAAAGATCACGCATTCGTCGGTTTGGAACGTGTGCATGAGATTATGGGCCCGCGCCTTGATGTGCTCCACGGTGTCCCGGCGCCCGGCTTCCAGGATGAACAGCGTGTGCAGGCGCGACTCCATCTCCTCCCACACGGCCTTCACCCGCTGCTGGATGTGAGGGTCCCGCGCCTCCTCGGACAGCAGCACGGCGGGGTTGACCAGCACCTCGCGCGCCAACAGCCGCGCCAGCAGGATGCGGCTGGTCTGCTCCCACGAATAGTACAGCACAGGAACGGGGTGTTTCGCCGCGATGCCGACGGCCAGTTCCAACCCGAAATTCGTCTTCCCGCGCCGGGGCGCGCCGGCGAGCCCGTAGTAGAACCCGCGGCGGAACCCGCCCAGCGCTTCGTTCAGGCGGTCAAACGGCAGGGTGTATCCGGGGGCCGCCCCGGATCGGCCCTCGACGATTTCCCGCGCAATCTGACCGCCGAGATCGCTGGCGGGAAGGGTCGAACGGGCGGCGCGCTGCTGTTGGATCTGCAGCAGCGGCGGGATGATGGAACCCACAAACTCCACGATGTCCACGCCGCCGGAGCGCTCTTCCTCCAGGTAGCCGGAGATGCGGGCATTGAGTTCGACGAGCTGCAGCCGGGCGGTCCGCGCCTTGAGGATATCCACATACGCCAGCACCTGGGCGGCGTCCGGTTCGGCCGTGGCCACCACGGCCTCAAAGAACTTGCGCAGCTCAGGCGTCAGCAGCCCGCGCTCCACCAGCAGCGCGCGCACGGTCAGCGGCTCCAGGGCCATCTCTTTGTTGGCGTAGACTTCGGTGAGGACGGTGGCGATGGTGCGGCCGAGCGCATGGGGCATCAGATCGGGACGAAAACCGGCCTCCATGGCCCGCCCCAACAGGAAGCGATCGCGGATAAACCCGCTGATCAGCGCTTTCTCAATCGCCGCCGCTTCTTCCACTGGTCCTGCTTCCACCCCGTTCCCCTCCTTCCCTCATGCCACTCAGTGCTGGCCGATAGACGAGCTCGCCCTGTCAGCCGTCGCTCCTCGGCCGGGTTCGCAGAAGTAGGAACCCCGCCGCACGGCGAGAACTGATGCGCTCACAGTCCTCCAGGGCGTGGGAAGAGGAGATCGCCGTGAGATCCGGATCACTTCCTCTGCTGCTGATCATTCTTGTCGTCCCCGTACTGATCACGCTGGCTCCAAGCAATGCCACCGGTCAGGCAGGAGCCCAAGCCGTTCCCGGGCGGACCGCGATGATGGCCGCGGGCACCGTGTACAGGCCGCAATTCAGCGCCACGCCACCGGCGGTCTCCTCCGCGCAGCTGGCGGCTGCTGAAGCCCAAATGCGATTGAGCGACCGCGGGTGGGCGGCACGGCCGGGGCCCAGAATACTATCTCCTGCCGCGCCGCTGCCCCCAGGCGCCGACGTTGAACCCAGCCGGGCGATAGCGACCCCCCCAAATACCTTCACGGTCTTCAAATCGCAGGTCGTGAACGGCGCGCCGGCCGCGTACACGGCCAACGTCAATTCGCCAGCGGCGGCTCAGGCGGGCATGTTCGTCTGGTTGACCCACAACCGGTACGCCGCCCGCTCGATCAACGGCGGTTCGAACTGGACCTACGTCAGCCCGTATGCCGATTTCCCGGCCTTCTGCTGCAACCAGGACGCGATCTACGACCGCCGGCGCGATGTGTTCATCTGGTCCCGGCAGGGCAATTACAGCACCCTCACCCATCAGAATCAGATCAAGATCAGCGTGTCCGTCGATAACGGTGCCACCTGGTGCGGGTACGTCCTGACACCCAAAAACGTGAACACGCTGTGGGTCGAGAGTTACTTTGACTCCCCTCAGATAGCGCTGAGTAACAATTATCTCTACTGGACGGCGAACCTGTTCGACAACTCTGGTCCGTTCCCGGTATTTTCTCGTATGGTGCTGTTCCGCTGGCCGCTCGATGCGATGAGAACGTGTACAATCGGGTTTTCATACTCATGGTGGTCGAAACCCGATGGGTGGTCCTGGGCACCGGTGCAGGGCGCGGACACGACCATGTACATCGGTGACAACTATGCGACGGGGTCCAACACCGATTTCTACCTCGCGGTGCAGCCGGAGAGTTCGACGGTCCTGACCGGCTACATCAAGACCATCCCCAACTTCACATTCACCAACCATAACGCCCACTGCCCCGTGCTCGCGTTCGGGTACCGGAACCCGTGCGCGCGGGCCGACCAGCGCATCACCGCCGGTTGGATCGGACGACGTTACACGGGTACGACCGTCGATGGCACAATCGGATTTTTCTGGAACGTGGCGGAGGGAGGCGGATATCCGTATCCATATGTCGAAGCCGCCCTCTACAGTCAAAGCACCCTGGCTCGGATCGGACGCCCGGCCATCGCCAGCCAATACGGGGCATGGTTCTATGCCGCGGCGGCTCCGAACGTGAGCGGCCATGTCGGCCTCTCACTCTTCTACTTCATCAGCAACGATGAACCCCGATGGTACGCGGGTATCTCGGACGACTACAGCGGTATGGGCCCAATTCCACCTTTCCCATTGGATATCGTTCGCCTCGCGACAAGTCTCGACCCGCCAGCGACCGACGAGTGGGGCGACTACGTGCGGGTGAGACCATTCAATCCGTCCGGGACTCTGTGGGTGGCGACGGGGTTCACGTCGGATGCACGTTCGAACTACCCGATCAGCGTGCCGCGGTTCGCAATCTTCGGCCGCGCCCGCGACCAGCGGAGTTACAACCGCTGGTTTAACAAATGACAGTCAGTGGCGCCCGGAGGAACTCGAGCGCTCGCCGCTTTTCCCCGGGTGAACCTCCGGGCCTTCGTGTGCCGGGCGCGTGTCGGCGTAAGTTGTTATAATTGTGGGGTCTCGCGCGCCCGTAGCTCAGCGGATAGAGCGTCGGCCTCCGGAGCCGAAAGTCGGGGGTTCAAATCCCTCCGGGCGCGCCAGTCGATCCAACCATGCCATCGCTTCACTGGGCGACCGCAGCCGCACCAGCCTCAAGTGGGCATGTTCAGGTTGCGAGAGGAGCTGCGGGTAAGTCCGGCGCCGCAGCCGATAGGTCCGCAGAGCCCACAGGAATAATGAGTTCCGGCTGAAGAACTGATCTCGAAACCGCTCCCGGTTGCCGCTCCAGAGCTCCTCTCCGGTAAACGTCCGCCGAAACGTCCGCTGCAACAGGCGCCAAAGGATCAGCCACAGCGGAAAGTCAATCCAGATGATCGTGTCGGCGCACAGCCACACGATGTCCCGAACTTTGCTATAGTTCCCATCCACCACCCAGGCCTCTCCCTCCAGCGCCGCGGCGACCCGATGGCGGAAGACCTCGCGGGGCACTTCCGTCCAATTCGGCCCCCAGTTCAGAGCATCTAGTTCGACGTGTGGGATCCCGAGCCGCCCGGCGATCTGCCTGGCCAGGGTCGTCTTGCCTGATCCTGTTGTGCCGACGACTGCGAGGCGACGTGCCGCGTGACCGACTATACGCATCGTCTACAGGCGGTTCCAGAACAGCCCATTTGATTGATCGACATTCACCCGTCCATTCGTTTGAATGAGGCCGCTAGGCGTACCCTGCTACCGAACACCTGGTCCCGCGGTACCAGGTACAGCCCGGGGGACGAGACATGTCACGATATCCGAGACTCATGGTCGCCGACGGTACCTATCACGTCCGAGCCCGGGGCAATAACGGTGAGGACATCTTCCGCGACGATGCCGACCGCGTTGCCTATGTGGACCTGCTGACCGGGGCAAAGGAGTTCCTAACGTTCCAGATCTTTGCGTATGTCCTGATGTCGAATCACGTGATCGGCCTTGATGTCTCCAAGAGCCGGGCCGCATACGCGGCGTTCGTAGCCGACGAGGCATAGCAGCCAGCGTTGGCAACCAAAGCACTTTTCCTTGGAATGCCCCTCCGGCGGCTGTACCAGGTACGAAAATCCTGCTGAAATAGTACTCGATTCCAAAAACTCCACTCCGCGTTACCCGGTACTGGATACCGGCCGCATCAGTACCTGGTACCAGAAACCGGCGCTTTGTGTACTTGGTACCGGCATGACGCCTGACTGGTCAATTCGCCAAGTGCAAGCCCGGGCCCGCAGAGGCATCGGCTTGGCCGGCGTCGTATGCTTCGTCAGACTAGCTGTTCGCCAGGCTCAGTCTGAGTTATCTGAAGGAGGTGCAAAGATGAACCGGGTGCAGAGCAACGCGGGATCGGCGGGGATCGCTAGCGCTGTTCTTCTAGTCGTCCTCTTCTTCTTCTTCGCCACCAGCGGCCTGACCGCGCAGGATTTCATGGATCCGGCGAAGGCGCTTCCGGCGCTGACGCAGAAGTCGTCCACGTTCATGGGCGTCGGGGTCGCTGGTCCGCTCGCGGCGGCCTTTGGTCTTGTCTTCTTTACCGGTCTCTTCTATCGGCTCCGAGACAAAGCACCGACCCGGGCCGCCGCGGCCCTGATCTTTGCGGTCGTGGGGCTGACGGGACACGCGCTGGGCGCACTCGCCGCCTGGAAAGGCGGTGCCGTGATCGCCGCGCTGAAGGATCAGGTTGCAGCGACGCATGCATGGTCTGCGCTCGCTGCTGCCGACGGCGCGTTCGACGGCCTTGGTAACGGGTTCACCGGGGCGGCCGTCGCGATCGCTGGCTGGGCGGTCGCAGCCACCGGAGCACTGAGCAGCGCCTCGGGCTGGTTGGGGGTCATCGCTGGGATCTTCTCGATCCTGGCCGTCTTCACGACGGCGGATGTAGTGATGCTGGGCGGCATCGTACTTCTTATCATCTGGCTGGCTTGGTCAGGGTTCCAGATGAGAAAGGCGATGTAACCGAATCGGTCCAAGTTACCAGCTGACCTTCAGCAGGACGTCGGTGACGCGTACCGCTGCCACCGAAACAGCGTCGGTGCCGAGCGGAACGGTGAGCGCGTCGTCCGCCGGCACCGTGACCGTCAGCGTCCGCAGGCGGGTCCCCCTGCGCAGGACGAACAGCACGGTAACGTCCCCGGTCACCTGCAGCACGGGCAGGCCCGCGGCGCGGCTGGTGACGATCAGCCAGCCGGCCGCCAGATCAGCGCGCAGCTGGACCTGGGCGAGGATGAACGGCCGGTAGAGCACGAGATCCACACTCCGCCGCGCGCCGGCCAGCGGCGCGTAGGGCGGCTTCGCCAGCGCGACCTGCACCGCGTACTCACGCACCAGCGTCTTTTGGAATGGGAGTCTGATCGAGAACCGTTCCCTGCCGCCGGCAGGCATCGTCCAGGGGATGCCGTCGCTGCCGGCGACGACCTCATTGCCCTGTGTGGAAAATCCCTCCGCATCGATGACGAGCCCCGTCACCGCCGGCCCGCGATTCTCGATCACGCCGTTGATCACGAGCGCGCCGTCGTCGAGCGTGTGCGTCAGGTCGAGCACGGCCAGGGCGCCGGCGGCCCGGGGGGCGGCCGCACCCGCAACCGGCCCCGCCAGCAGCCCGAGTGCGCAGAGAACGGCGAGGAGATACCTCATCATCTCTATCATAAAGGAAGTCTTACCTCGCGATGGAAATACGAAACCATTTGAACCGACTCCGCAATACGATCTCCCTGGCCGGCCACGTCGTTGGCGCGCTGTACCTCGACCGGCTCTCGAATGATCCTCAGCGCGTTCGCCGGTATCAGGACCGCCGGCTCCAGCGTCTGGTCGGCCATGCCTACGCGCGTGTGCCCTTCTACCGGCGATGGTTCGATGCCGCCGGTGTCCGGCCGGAGCAGATCAGATCGGCGGACGACCTGTCCCGCCTCCCCATCCTGACGAAATCCGTGCTGCGCGAGGTTCCCGCCGAGGACCGGCTCGACGTGCAGACCACGCCGCAGGACTGGTTCCTCACTGAAACGTCCGGATCCACGGGCCAACCGACCCGGATCTACAAAGACACCAACGCCCTCTTCTCGGTCGCGGGATGGGGATCCCCGATGATGGTCTCCCGCTGGTTGGCGCTGCGCGCCTGGCGGATGATGACCCTGCTGCAGCGCGATGAGGGCACGATCGAAGCGGCGATGGTCAGGGCGCTGCCGCGCGCGCTGCTGAGGGTTGAGGAAGCGGATGCCCTGGCCGATCCGTCCGCGCAAATCACGCAGCTCAACCGATTCCGCCCGGAGCTCCTGGTCAGCTACCCCAGCACGCTTCGGAACCTGGCCCTCTACGCGCGGGATCGGGGTCTGACCGTCCACCGACCCGCGGCGATCATCTGGACGGCGGAAGTCCTCGACCCCCCGACGCGGGCACTGGTACGCGAGGTGTTCGGCTCAGAACTTTTCACCGCGTACGGCTCGACCGAAGGGGGGTTGATGGCACTCGAGTGCGCCCACCATCGCGGCGCGCACGTCATCTCGACGCGCACCATCGTCGAGCTGCTCCGCGACGGCAGACCGGTTCCCCCCGGCGAACCGGGAGAAGTAGTCCTCACGGACCTGACAAACTTCGCCTCGCCGGTCATCCGATACGGGGGGTTGGGTGATGTGGCGCGGTGGAGCGCCGCCCGCTGCCCGTGCGGCCGCGCCTTACCGCTGCTCGAAGTCATCGAGGGCCGGCGGGTGGACTCGTTCGTGCTTGCGGACGGACGGATCATCCACCCCTATACGCTGACATGGGCAATGAAAGACGTTCCGGGTATTATGCAGTACCAGCTGATTCAGGAGCGGCCCGACCATGTGCGCGTTTTGCTGGCGCGCATCGACACAGATGGCCAGAGCGCCGCGCAGGGAATTACGGTTGCGCTGGGCCGGATCCTGGGAGCGGACGTCACGATCGACGTCGAGCCCGTGTCGGCGATCCCGCTGGCCCCGGGGGAGCGCATGCCGCGGGTCGTGCGCAGCCTCATCCCCCACTAATCTGCAAACATGCTCAAGTTGAGCGTGCTGTTGAACGACGCGCCCGTGTCATTTGACTTTCGATAGAAAATCTCCCAATTGCCGGGCGTGGTATCCGGCCATGCGACGTACAGCTGCGTGCCGGCCAGCGTCCACGAGAATGCCGACGCGATGCTCGATCCGGCGCTGTTCGACAGGTTCCTGACCGCCTGCCAGGTTGCCCCCTTGTCAATCGAACGCCGAAGGTAAATCTCGTTGCCTCCGGTCCAATCGCCATCCGCCCAGGTGACGTACACAAACGTTCCGGCGACCATGATGAATGGATGATGCTTATGAGAGAAGCTATTCGAGAGAACGGTCACCGCGCCGAATGACGCACCGCCATCGGACGATACGCGGAACATGGGCTGGTCGTAAGTGGTTATGGAGTCCAAGTCGGTCCAGACCACGTAGACATTGGGCCCCGCGACCGCCATGGAGGGATCCACCGAATCTCCGGCCGGCGGAGAGACGACGACGGTCGATCCGAAGGTCGCTCCGCCATTCGAAGAATGGCGGAGGTAAATATCGGGGTGGAAGTACGGGCCTAGCACCTCGGTCCACAACACCCACACATGGGGTCCTAAGGTATAGATGGAGGGCGCTTCTGAGGAGTCTGCCGTGTTGGAGAGGTTCATTACATTGCCGAAAGTCTGGCCCGCGTCAAGCGACCGCTTGAAGTAGACCTCGTCGTTTCCTGTCGTATCGTCTTGCCAGGTGAGATAGACGTTACTGCCTCCGGACAGCGCCACTCTGGGAACAGTCGATTGACCGCTGTTCACCGACACGTCCCATGCAGCCTTGAACGTCAGGCCGCCGTCGACGGACCGCCGGAACACAATGTCGGCTGGCGATCCATCGGCCCAGACCACGTATAGGTAGCGGCCGGCAAAGGCCCAGTCGTACATCGAAGACGCGCCCGATGTGAGCGACAGGTCGACCGGAGTCCCCCAGATGGCGCCGGTATCGGCCGAACGGGCCATGAAGATCTCGTCGTTGCCCGGTGTGTTGTCGACCCACATGGCGATCAGCATCGTGCCGTCCAGTCCGAGCGAAGGGTAGGTCGAAGCACCGGCATTGTTCGAGATATTGACCCACGCGGACACCGCCACGGCCCGTTCGGTGGTCAGAATGAGAGCCACCAGAATGGCGGCGATCATCCCGAGCGTTTGCAGCGGCGTGCGCGCATGGTCATTTCTCCCCAGCAACAGCCTCAACTACGCTTTGGCATTTCAAATAGTTTTTCCCCGGGTCGCAGTTCATTTACTATCCGCCGGCAGGCAGCCGCTGGGCAGCCGTGCCGGCAACCGGGTCGTTCCACTGCACCAGCGGGGCACGCTCGGGTTGCTGGTACCGGCTGCCCACCCTGTCCCCGTATCTCCAGTCCCGCGGGCAAGCGCGAATCCTCCCGTTGTGGACCGCAGAAAGAGAATCTCCTGATTACCGGGTGTGTGATCATACCAGACCGCGAAGACATCGCGCCCCACGGCAAGCACTTGGGGCGCGAACGAGTCCCCGGCGTTGGCACTCAGGTTGAGCACACTGCCGAAGCCGCCCCCCGCATTGCCCGAGCGGAGGGAAAAAATGTCCCACGTGCTGCCGCTGGACGTCTGGTCTGGCCATGCGACGTACAGCTCGGTGCCGGCCAGCGTCCACGCCAACTGCTGCCCGAAGCTGAACCCGGCATTGTTGGACAGGTTCTTGACCGAATCCCACGTCGCGCCGCTATTGATCGAGCGGCGGTAGAAGACATCCTGGACACCGCTGTTACCCGACTGAATCCACGTCACGTAGACGAATTTTCCTGCGACGATGACGCGGGGAAACGCCGCATGGGCGAAGCAGCTGGAGACGTTGGTCTCGGCGCCGAACGAGGCACCGCCATCGGACGAGATTCGGAGCTTCGCCTGGCGCCATCCGCACGGGTCATCATCCGAATAGACCACGGAGACGTTCGGACCCGCTACGGCCATCGCAGGTTGGGCGGCGTCCCCGGCCGACGAGGACACGTTGACCGGTGCCGCGAACGTCGCCCCTCCATTGGAGGAATACCGAAGATAGACCTGATGATGTAGGCCGACGTCTTCGGTCCACAGAACCCAAACGTGTGGCCCCAGGGCAAAGATGGCTGGCGCTTCGGAGGAGCCTGGCGAGTTGGATAAGTTGACGGCGGAACCGAAACTCTGTCCGGCATCGGTGGACCTTTTGAAGTAGATCTCGTTGGAGTCTCCCCGATAGATTCCCCGTTCTTGCCAGGCGACATACACATAGCTGCCTCCAGAAAGGGCCACCCGGGACAGGGATGAAGTGCCGGGGGTCATAGACAGATTGACAAGTGCCTTGAACGTCGCGCCCCCATCGACCGAGCGCCGGAAGTAGATGTCTGCATTTCCCGGTGACGTGTCCGTCCAGATGGCGTACAGGTAGCGACCGGCAAAAGTCCAATCGTATTCGGACGACGCACCGCCGGTGCTCGAGAGGTTGACGGGAGTTCCCCAGGTTGCGCCGGTGTCGGCCGCACGGGCGATGAAGACCTGGGGATCCCCGGGAGTCCAGTCCAGCCACACCGCGATCAGCGTCGTCCCATCGAGGCCCAGCGAGGGATCTCTTGAGGCGCCGGCATTGTTCGAGATGTTGACCGCACTCAGGACGGCACCTACCGGGCGGGGGGTGAGGGTCAGCGCCGCGAAGATGGAGATCGTCAGACCAAGCATGAATAGTCGGCCTGCGCGCA
>DASXUC010000081.1:0-5898 GCA_036505015.1 bacterium
ATGGATGGAAAAGCTTGCACGGTCCGCTAACACCGTGTTTTTCATCGATCCACCCTATACCGTAGCCGGGAAGAGACTCTACAAGCATTCAAACATCGATCACGAGAGGCTCTTTGCGGTTGCGGCCACGCTGCAAGGCGACTTCTTGATGACCTACGATGAGGCCGAGCCCATAAAGGAACTCGCACGCAGGCATAACTTCGAGACGCATACTCTCCTCATGAAAAACACGCACCACCGGGTCATGCGCGAACTGCTTGTTGGGAAGGACCTCGGATGGGCCCGCTCAAGTGCGCGGCAGTCTCGACAAGATTTGCTTCTCGAATTGAGGTAAGGTAACGGGCTTAGCAGCGACAAGACCTGCCTGCGCTTCTTCGAGCCGGGTGAGAAAAACGCGTCCAGGGACAAGCCTGGGTTCCGAGTTAACATTTTCGTACCTAGCGACAAACCATACGACTTCCGCGTTCGATAGGTCATCCGCGGATTTCATCTGCCCAAGGGCGCCGAAAAAGCTCTCGTCCACCACAACCGCCATTTTCTTACCCCATGTTCGTAATGTAGGTACTTTAATCTGAAGTTGGGGTAGGAGTCGCTTGGGCCCGCTGCTCCTGTAATCGGGGCGCCGTCTTCCTGCGGGGTAAGGAATGCCCGGACCGACAAAGTTCCTAGCATACTCAAAGTCACCTTCCATCGTATCTCCTGAGAAATAGACAGCCTGAACCTCAACGGCACACCAGTCCAGGGGTTTGGTACCGGGGACAACAAGAATGTTGTCAATCCGACCTACTTCCTTACCAGTCACAAAGTCGGTGTCTTCAGTTGTTCCCATCTGTGGCACCCGATTGAGGAATGGGACCTGTCCGATCGGGACAGCGTCCTCCTTGTTAAGGAGCTCCCGCCCGATCCACCGATAGATTTCTCCGGCGTCCTGGAAACGGCTGGGGCATGTTGTCCGAATCAGCTCATCGCGAAACTCTCCCATCCTTCGGCCATCTTGATCAACAACCAAGCCGTACTTTCGAAGGGAACAAACTCCACCCTTTTTCCAGCACGCAATCAGTCGTCCAGGCCTCGACAAGAATGGACAAGGAACAAATGGGCGATCATCCTTTGTGGCGAACTGAATTTCCGCAAAGTGGCTGCGCTGCCCGGCGGACAGCAATCCGAACGGGAAGCCATACCACTCCGCAATCCCAAAAGTCTCTGGAAGCTTCTTCCTTAGCTTCGCCACTGTCAAGCCTTTAAGGGTCAGGCCTGAGCCCGAGTTGCTTCTGAGACTCGTCACCGAACTAAAGGCTACACTATTGCGGCTTAACGTACAAAGCACTATGGCGCAACGAGCATTGGTTAGAGGTTCAATCCACGGGCACACGGCGGGCGAATGGGCGGCCCACGAGCGAAGGTTGGAGGGCGGCAACAGACCTGCAGGCCGTGAAGAAAGCGCACCAACGCAGCCAGGTTGCGGAGAGCGGCAGAGGCATAGTAGTCATCGTGTCGTGTTTGGCAGGCGAGAGCGGAGGGAGCGTGAGGCCTGCAGTCAGTCCGGGCCGCCCGACACGTAGCGAGGGGCCGCCTTGAGCCCGCCGCAACGCTACACGCTTGAATCACGGAGAGACGCTGACTGCGCTACCCAATCAGGGCTCGAAAACCGACTAGCCAAACATTGCCCGTGCGTCAACCCGATCGTACTCGTACAATTCGTCGGGGCGGAACCACAGCGGGATCTCGAATTGTGCCTCCTCGACGGTGCCCGACGCGTGGATCAGATTCCGCACCGGCCGCTTCATCAAGTTCGCCACGGTCGGTGAATCGATCGAGAAGTCGCCCCGGATCGTGCCGGGGGCTGCGCGGTACGGCAGGGTGTCGCCGACCAGTTTGCGCACGACGCTGACGGCGTGGACGCCCTCACAGACGAACGCCATCACCGGCCCCGACGACACGTAATCGATGAGCCAGCCGCGCACCTGGGTGCCGATCTCCAGCAAATCGTCGGTCCCGGTCTCTTTCTTTACGTCCAGGCCGTAGGCATCGAACGCGTCCTTCGTCTTGCCACCGATCGTCCGCAGGAACCCTTCGTCCTTCGGATAGTGGCGCTCGAGCAGTTCGCGCGAGGGAGCGACCATCTTCGCCCCCGCGAGCTTCAGCCCGGCCCGCTCGAATCGCGCGATGACCTCGCCCACCAGACCACGCTGAACACCATCAGGTTTCAAAAAGACGAGTGTCCGTTCTTTGCGGATGCTGTCCAGCATCTGCACCCCCTTCACCCTCACCCTCCCCCCCTTCAGGACGAGGGCCGCTTGCTCGTTTGCTCGCTTGCGCGCTTGCGCCTTTCAGTATCCGATCGCGCATCCATCGACGCGCGGATCGGATCCGCCCCGGTAAACCCCGTCCTCGATCAGGATGGCCTGGCACCCACCGCCGGATTCCATTTCGCCCATCTCCCGGACTGTGTGGCCCAGTGTTTCCAGTTCCCTGACCGTCGCTTCCGGGAACCCGGGCTCCAAACGCAGCACGAACGGCGCCGGTAGGGTCGCCGGGTCGGTGGCCGGAAAGCTGAACCACCGCGGCAGCTCGATTGCGCGCTGGACGCCGAGCCCGCCGTCGACGATGTTGCTGAACACCTGCGTGTTCCACTGCGGCTGGCCGTCACCGCCGGGCGTGCCGAACGCCAGGAACGGGCGTTCATCGCGGAACACCATGAACGGCATCAGCGTGTGCATGGTGCGCTTGCCGGGGGCGATGCAGTTGGGATGCCCGCGCTGCAGCACGAACCCGCGGCCCGCGCGGTTGTTGAGCATGATGCCGGTTCCCTCCACGATCTCCCCGCAGCCGAAACTCGCCGAGAGGCTGGTGATGTACGAGACGACGTTGCCCCAGCGGTCGGCGACGCAGAAATACGTCGTCTCGCCCACGGCCTCGGGCAGCGCCCCAGCCTGAGCCTCGACGGTGGCACCGCGCGGCTCGATCTCCGCGCGGCGGCGCGAGGCAAAGTCTTTGGACAGCAGGGTGTCCACGGGGGTCTGCACAAACCGGGGGTCTCCCAAGTACGCCAGCCGGTCGGCAACGGCGAGTTTCTTCGCTTCCGCCATGAGATGGACCGCCTCGGCGGACCCCCACTGCAGCTGCGCCGGTGCAAAGCCCTCCACGATGTTCAGCATCTCGAGCAGGACGATGCCCTGGGACGGCGGGGCGGTGGTGTACACGGTCCGGCCGCGGTAGGTCGTGGCGATCGGCGCGTCGACGTCGGACCGATGCTCGCGCAACTCCCGCTCGGTCATCAGCCCGCCGTGATCACGCATGTAGGCGGCGATAGCCCGGGCGATCTCCCCCCGATAGAATTCCTCCCGCCCGCCGGACGCAACCGCCTTCAGACTCTGCGCGAGATCCGTCTGGCGCACGATCTCGCCGGGGGTGGGCGCCCGGCCGGCTGGCAGAAATACCTTGGCGCTGGAAGGAAACTTCTCCAGGACCGACGCGGTGTTGCCGATCCAGAACGCGACCTTCGGCGCCACCGGAAATCCGTCTTCCGCGTAGCCGATGGCAGGATCAAGGAGATCCGCCAGCGTGAACCGTCCGGATCCCCACCGCTCCAACACGGTGACCATCGCGTCAACGGCGCCCGGCACGGACACGGACAGCATCCCGCGAAAGGGCATTTTCTCGAAGCCACGGCTGGTGAACCAATCCGCGGTGGCCGCGTACGGAGCGATCCCACTGCCATTGAGCGCATGCAGCGCACGGGCGGCGGCGTCCCAGATCAGAATGAACGAGTCCGCACCCAACCCCGACATCATCGGCTGCACGACCCCCAGCACGCCCGCCACGGCCACGGCAGCGTCGATCGCATTGCCGCCCGTCATCAGGACCCGCAAGCCCGCCGCCGACGCCAGCGGATGCCCGGTCGCGATCATACCGTGGCGCGCCAGAACTTCAGCGCGACCCAGTTTCTCCCGGAGTGGTGGGTTGGATTCCATACGTTCGAGACGCTCGAAAAGATGTCGCGCTAGTTGGAAGTCCGAAGTTGAAAGTTGAAGATAACTTTTAACCTCCAACTTTCAACTTCCAACTGGTTTCTGGATGGCGCAGGCGATTCCCCTCGTGGCGGGAACTCTGTCCTCCGTGATCCGCCTATTCATCGCCCTGCTGGCGCTCGCCGCAGTGTTTTCCACGCCTGCCGCTGCGCAGACCATCGTGGCCACCATCGCCGGTGAAGACGCGACGGAAGCCAACAGCCAGAGCAAACTCGCGCGCGATGCGGGCGGCACCATCTATCTCGTCTATGCGGGACCCAGCGGCGGGTTTTCTCAGATCTACCTTGCCCGGTCGTCCGATGGCGGGAGACGCTGGCGGATCATTCCGGTAACGGCGGGGCGGGTCCATGCGCGGTTCCCCTCACTTGTCATCGACCGCGGCGGGACCGTGCACGTTGCCTGGACGCAGTATGACGGCGGCACCGGCCGCGTCTACTACGCTCGCTACCGTGAAGACCGGTGGACACCGCCGGTGCGGGTCTCCACCGGCCTGCAGTACGCCGGCATCCCGTCGATCGCCGTCGATGCCGCCGGCACGGTCCACCTCGTGTGGTACGGGATACGGGCGCAGGCGCCCGTGATCCGCACCCGTCACGGATCCATCTACGAGATCCTCTACACGCACTCTCAAGGCGCACGCTGGCTGGCGCCGGTCGTCATCTCGCCGGGCATCCCCGACGCCATCAATCCCACGCTCGCCGCCGACGAGTCCGGCCGGCTGCACAGCGCCTGGTACCAGTTCGATTCCCGCGTGTATCAGGCGCGCTACACGCAGCGCGACGCGGCCTGGGCGCGCCCGGTCGACGTCTCGACCGGCGGCAGCGACGCGGCGTCGGTCGCCATGGCGGTGGAGTCCGGGGGCACCATCCACCTGGTCTGGGAGCAGCGCAGCGACAGCGGCACGCGCATCTTCTACGCGGAGAAGACGTCGCGCTGGAGCGGCCAGCAGCTGATCTCGGCGCCGGGCCAGCGGGCCTGCTGCCCGTCGGTCGCCGTCGACGCACAGCGCCGGGTGTACGTCGTCTGGGAATCCGACGGCCAGCTGTACCTGAGCCGGCGCGACGGCAACTGGGCCGGCATCGACCGGCTGACTTCGCAGGCGGGAAATCACAACCCGGTGCTCGGAGGCAGCGGAGATCACGTCGATCTCGCCTGGGTCCAGCAGAGCGGGCAGAACCGGCAGGTGCGCTTCGCGACAATCGCCGGCGGCCCATCCGGAATGGCGACGCCTTCGCCCTCCCCGCGCGGGATCATCATCCTCATCGTGATCGCGCTGCTGATCATCTGGCAGGTCCGGCGGATGAGGGCGGCCCAACGGCGTACTTCGTGACTCGTGACTCGTGACTCGTAAGGGGACCAATTCCCATCTTCGGCGTGATCGCAAGCGGGCGTTCGTGCGCGGGCTGCTGCGCTGGTATGAGCGGAACCGACGCGACCTTCCGTGGCGGCGGACGAAGGAACCCTACCGGATCCTCGTCTCGGAAATCATGCTGCATCAGACGCAGGTCTCCAGGGTGATTCCGAAGTACCGTGAGTTCCTCCGCGCGTACCCGTCGCTCCGGACGCTGGCCAAGGCACCGCTGCGGGAGGTCCGCGAGGCCTGGTATCCGCTCGGCTACAACGTCAGGCCGGTGCGGCTGCACGCGATCGCGCGCACGGCGGTCCGACGCTACAAGGGCCGGCTGCCCAAGACGGCTGAGGAGCTGCTCCGGCTGAAGGGGATCGGGCGGTATACCGCGGCGGCGGTGATGACCTTCGCGTACGATCGCCCTCAGGCGATCCTCGACACCAACGTGCGGCGTGTGCTGCGGCGGGTATTCTACCGCGACGGCAGCGTTCCCGATCGGACGCTGTGGGCGCTGGCGGC
>DASXUC010000082.1:0-6077 GCA_036505015.1 bacterium
CCCAGATCGATCCCCATCTACGTGGGCGCCACCGGCCCGAAGATGCTGGAACTGGCGGGGGAGATCGGCGACGGGGTGCTGCTCAACTACATGGTGTCCCCGAAGTACAATGATGAAGCCATGGACCGCATCGCCGCAGGAGCGCGGCGCGCCGGGCGGCGGGTGGAACAGATCGACCGGCCGCAGCTGGTGGTCTGCTCGGTGGATCGCGACCGGGCCAAGGCGATGGATGCCGCGCGCATCCTGCTGACGCAGTACCTGGGCCAGCAGCCGCATATCATGAAGGCATCGGGCGTGGCGCAGTCTCTGATCGATCAGATCAATGCGATCGTGCAGTGGCCGGCCACGCACGAGCAGATTGTGGCGGCCTCGCGCTACGTTCCTGATGACGTGGTGCAGATGGTCAGCGCGTCGGGGACGCCCGAGGAGTGTCGCACCAAGGTCGGCGAATACGTCGCCCACGGCGCGACCTGCCCGGTCCTGTACCCCCTGGGCGACGACGTCGAGTTGATGATCGACACGTTCGCGGTGCATTGATGGACGAACAGATCACGTTCACTCTCAACGGCCGGCCCGTGACCGTCGGAGCGCATCCGGACGACACGCTGCTGGACGTGCTGCGGGAGTCCCTCGGCGTGCTGTCCGTCAAAGACGGCTGCCAGCCCGAAGGCTACTGCGGCTGCTGCACCGTGCTGGTGGACGGCCGCGCGCGGGTCTCGTGCTCCCAGCCGGCCTCCGCCTTCGGCGGAACATCCATCGTCACCCTGGAAGGCCTCGCTGACCGCGAGCGCGAGGCGTTCGCCGCGGCGTTCGCCGCCACCGGCGCGTCCCAGTGCGGCTTCTGCTCACCGGGCATCGTCGTCAAAGCCGGCCCGCTGCTGCGCAAAGACCCTCATCCTTCCCGGGATTCGATCGCCAAGGCGCTGAGCGGCCACCTCTGCCGATGCACCGGCTACGTGAAGATCATCGACGCGATCGAACTCGCCGGGAACATCCTCTCCGGCGAAACGACGCCCGCGGTGGATTGGACGGGACGGTTGGGAACCCGCGCGCCGCGATTCGAAGGACAGGAGTTGGCGCTGGGCGCGAAGCCGTTCATCAACGACCTCAGCGTACCCGGTATGCTCCACGGCGCGCTGCGGTTCTCGGATCACCCCCGGGCCGTCGTGAAGCGGATCGACATCGCACGGGCGGCGGCGATACCGGGGGTGGTGCGGATCGTGCTGGCCGCCGACGTGCCCGGCGAGCGCGAGGTCGGCTGCATCCACAACGACTGGCCGGCGTTCATCGCCGAAGGCGAAACCACGCGCTACGTCGGCGATGTGCTGGCGGCCGTAGTGGCGACGACCCGGCGCGCCGCCCGAGCTGCCGTCGCGGCCATCGGAATCGAGTACGACGTCCTCGAACCCGTGACCGACCCCGAAGCTGCGCTTCGGCCCGGCGCGCCGCGAGTCCATGAGCACGGCAACCTGCTCAAGAAGTGGGAGATCAAACGCGGCGACGCGGAGGCGGCGCTGGCAGCGTCCGCGCACGTCATCACGGAGACCTTCCAGACGCAGTTCATCGAACACGCCTTCCTCGAGCCCGAGTCCGCGCTGGCCTACGACGCGCCCGAGGGCATGCGCGTCTTCTCCGGCGGCCAGGGCATCTGGGATGACCGCCGGCAGATCGCCCGGCTGCTGGGGGAACCGGAGACGCGCGTGCGGGTCACGCTGGTCAGCAACGGAGGCGCCTTCGGCGCGAAGGAAGACCTCGGCATCAACGGCCACGCCGCCATCCTCGCACGGGTCACGGGCCAAGCGGTCAAGCTGACCCTGTCGCGCGAGGAATCGATCCGCATGCACGTGAAGCGCCATCCCCTGCGGATGACCTATACCGTGGGCTGCGACGAACGCGGCCGCCTCACCGCGGTGCGGGCCCGCATCATCGGCGATACCGGCGCGTACGCCAGCGTCGGGGACAAGGTGCTGCAGCGCGCCTGCGGCCACTCCTGCAGCGCGTACGACGTGCCGGTGGTCGACGTGGAAGCGTACTGCGTGTACACCAACAACCCGCCCGCCGGGGCGATGCGCGGGTTCGGCAGCAACCAGGCCAACTTCGCGATGGAAGGATGCATGGACCGCCTCGCCGAGCGGGCCGGCATCGACGGATGGGACATCCGGTGGATCAATGCGCTGGACGTCGGCGGCACGTTTGGCACCGGACAGGTGCTCGGTCCCGGCGTCGGGCTGAAGCAGTGCCTGCTGGCGACAAAGGATATCTATAAGAGCGCGAAATACGCCGGCATCGCCTGCGCCGTGAAGAATGTCGGCGTGGGCAACGGGCTAAGCGAACGAAGCTTCGCTTCGCTGCAAGTGCAATCCGACGGCACGCTCCTGCTGCGCCATCCCTGGACCGAGATGGGACAGGGTGTGCACACCGTCCTGCAGCAGGTGGTGTGTGAGGAACTGGGGCCCTACGGCGTGGACCTCCGGCGGGTGCGGGTCGAGGTGGACACGGAGCGGGAGTTCGGCAGCGGGCAGACTACCGCGTCGCGCGGCACGTTCCTGGGAGGGCTGGCCGCGAAGCGGGCGTGCGAGCAGCTGAAAGCGCGGCTGGACGGCCGCAGTCTTGCCGATCTGGCCGGTGAGGAGTTCACCGGCGAGGTGATGTTTACGCTGACCCAGCCGATGGGCGCCCCGGATCTGCAGCGCTCGCACATCTGCTACGGATGGGCGGCGCAGGTCGCGGTGCTCGACGATGCGGGGAAGATCGCCAAGGTCGTCGCCGCCCACGACGTGGGCAGGGTGATGAACCGCAACCTGCTGGAGGGACAGATCGAAGGCGCGATCCACATGGGGCTGGGCCACACGCTGACCGAGGAATTCGTAGTCGAAGGCGGCCACATCAAGACCCCGACGCTGAAGTCCCAGGGGATCATTCCCGCTACCGGCATGCCCCCGGTGGAATGCATCTTCGTCGAAGTGCCGCAGCCCGAGGGACCCTACGGGGCGAAAGGCGTGGGCGAGATCGGCCTGGTGCCGACGGCCTCGGCCGTGGCCGCCGCCGCGCACGCCTTTGACGGAACGTGGCGCAGCCGGCTGCCGATGAAAGACACCCCCGCGGCCCGGGCGGCGCATCCGAAAGCCGTCGGCCCCCACCGGGCCACCAAACGGGACTTGGGGAATCCCCCAGTCCCCTAGTCCCGCATGGAAAGCCGGAACTGGCGGCTGGAAGGCGGGCTGCTGGTCGATCCGTCGCGCGGGGTGGTCGAAGCCCGCGCACTCGCCATCGCCGCCGGACGCATCGCCGCTGACGTCGAGCGCGCCCGGCCCGTCGACGTGTCGGGTTGCCTGGTCCTCCCCGGCAACGTCTGCGCGCACCACCACCTGTACTCGGCCCTCGCCCGCGGCATGCCCGGTCCTGCGCAGGCGCCCCGCACGTTTCCTGAGATTCTCGAACGCGTCTGGTGGCGGCTGGATCGGGCGCTGGACCTCGACACGATCGGCCTCTCCGCGTCCCTGGGTGCCGTTGAGGCGGCGAAGGCGGGCACCACGTCGATCATCGACCATCATGCCTCGCCCGAAGCGATCGACGGGGCGTTGGATGCCGTCGCCGACGGCCTGGCCGGCGCCGGCATGCGAGGGGTGGTGTGCTACGAGGTCACGGACCGCCACGGGGCCGAGCGGGGGCGGGCCGGAGTCGCAGAGAACGTCCGCTTCCTGCGCGCGAACCGGCGCGAGCTCATCCGCGGCATGATGGGTGCGCATGCCTCGTTCACGATCGGACCGGCCACTATGGACGCGCTGGCCGCGGCGGCCCGGGAACGCGGCGTCCCGGTGCACATCCATCTCGCCGAGGATCGCTGCGATGAAGACGATGCCATCACACGTTACGGAATGCGCACCGCCCAGCGGCTGGCCCGCTCCGGCGCTCTCGAGCGGGGCGATCTGGTTGCGCACGGGGTGCACCTCGACGATTCCGAACTGGACCTCGTGCGCAATTCCGGCGCGTGGGTCGCGCACAATCCGCGGTCGAACATGAACAACCGCGTGGGCTACGCCCCTGTCCTGCGGATGGGAGAGCGGGTGGCGCTGGGCACCGACGGTATCGACGGCGACATGTTCACCGAGACGCGGGCGTGCTACCTCAAAGCGCGCGAAGCATCCGCTCAAACCGGTCCGGGATTCGCCGTGGAGCGCCTGACGGCCGGGGCGGGTCTGATCGGAACAATGTTCAACGAGCCGAATCTGGGGACGCTCGCCGACGGTGCCCCGGCCGATCTGGCCGTCTTGGAATATCGCGTGCCCACCGTGCTGCACACGGGCAACATCGCCGGCCATTTCCTGTTCGGGCTGACGGCGGCGGCGGTGCGGGATGTGATGGTAGCAGGCCGGTGGATCGTCCGGAACCGGCGGCATTTGTTGGTGGATGAAGACGAGCTCGCCGCGCGCTGCCGGCAGGCGGCGCCGCAACTGTGGAAGCGGATGGAGGCATTCTGATGCAGACGACGGGGGTCACGCGCGCAGCGCTGACCGGCAGGGATTTCATCTCGACCGCGGACTGGACGGTGCCCGAACTCGGGGTCGCCCTCGACGCGGCCGCGGAGTTGAAGGCGGCATTCGCTGCCGGCCGGCCGCACCGCCTGCTGGCGGATCGGACGCTGTTCATGATTTTCTTCGATCTGTCCACCCGCACGCGCAACGCGTTCGAGGCGGGAATGACGCAACTGGGCGGGCACGCGCACTACATCGACGCCGCGACCTCGCAGATCGCCCACGGAGAGACGCCGCACGACATGGGGATCATCCTGTCCTCGTACGGCCACGGCATCGCCATCCGCCATGACAAGGTGCCGGGGGAGGGCACGCCCTACCTGCGCGAGGTGGCGCGCCACGCCACCGTCCCCGTGATCAACCTCCAGGACGATGAAGATCACCCGACGCAGCAGATGGCCGACCTGATGACGATCGAGGAAGTCTTCGGCAGGCGCGATCTGTCCGGGATGAAGATCTGCGTGTCGTGGGCGTACGCTCCGTCCTACGCCAAACCGATGAGCGTCCCGCAGGGGCTGGCGCTGCTGCTGCCGCGCTTCGGCGCGGATCTGGCCATCGCGCGGCCCCCCGAGTACCGCCTGATGCCGCGCGTGATGGAACGCGCCCATGCGCTGGCGGCGGAAGGCGGCGGCCGGATCAGTGAAATCGATGACATGGACGCCGGCTTCGAGGGCGCGCAGGTCGTTTATCCGAAGTCGTGGGGCGCCGAACACCTCTTCGGCAAGGAGAAGGAAGCGCTGGCGCTCAACGCCCGGTACCGGTCATGGATCTGCGACAGCCGCCGGATGGGCATCGCGGCGCCGGACGCCATCTACATGCACTGCCTGCCGGCCGATCGGGGCAGCGAAGTCACCGACGAGGTCATCGATGGTCCGCAGTCGGTCGTGTTCCGCGAGGCCGAAAATCGCCTGCACACCGCCAAAGCGCTGATGGCCCTGACGATGGGCGGATATCGCAGGTAGTAGGTCAGTTTGAACCGCTGCTCGTTTGCTGCCAGGCTGGTGGAGGGCCGCTCCGCTCTCGGGGCGGCTCACCTGCTCACCCCAGAAATTCGCTGCGCAAATTTCCGGGGACCCCGAGGCCTTAGCGTAGCGCTCGAGCTCGCCCCGCCACGATCGACTGGGCTCACCCGGCCTGCACGACGGCCGGGCACGCTGCTCCGGGCCCCCCCGCACTACCGCGCGTTCTATCCTGCGCCGTGCTCCCTGGGCGACGCTGCATGCGGGGCCCCGCCCTGCGCGACGCGGCCCTCGCGCACGGCGGCGACAGCTCACCGCCACGTCGCTCCGCGGCCCTCCACCAGCCCCCGGGAGGGTACGCGCAGAGACTGGGAACGGACCAGAGGGCATGGCGGCGGGCGAGTGGGGCGGCCCCCGAGCGAAGGTTGGAGGGCGGCAACCATATCGCAGGCCGTGAAGCACAGGATCGCCGCACCGATGTCGCGGTCAGCGGAAGAGACCGTCGTGATCCGTAGCTACAGATTGGCAGGCGAGCGCGGCAGGGAACGTGAGGCCTGCAACGTCAATCCGAGCCGCCCGACTC
>DASXUC010000083.1:0-2329 GCA_036505015.1 bacterium
GGCCAGGAACGCGTCGGCGCGGAGCAGCCCGGAGACGGCGAGACCGGTACCGAGCACCGCAAGAAACCCGAGGATCGCAGCCGGGACGGCGGGGCCGGCCGGCTGACCGGCGCTGTACAGGTAGACGAGGACCAGCACAGCACCCGAGGCGCCGAGGCCCACGGCAATACGGCCCTGCTCGGCGTGCGGGCGCGGCATCATCCCCAGCAGCGCGACCAGCGCCGCGGCGACAGCGACCGCTGCCATCAGCGGGGACTCGCGCAGGAGCTGCGCTCCTGCGGTCCCGGGCACGAACACGAACAGATCGCGCCCGGTCCGGACCCACGGCAAGAGCAGCGATCCGAGCAGCGTGATGCCGCCCCAGGCAATCAGGGTGACGTTGGGCGCGGATCGCGCAGCCGGCAGATCGAATGTGCGTGCCATAGGACCCGACTAACTGACGGGCCTGGGGCTTCGGGCTTCGGGCTTCGCCAAATCCGGTCCGCGACGATGCCCGATGCCCGATGCCCGATGCCCGTTTCTCCTACTTCGGCAGTGGAAAGACCTCGTCCGTCCACTTCTTGACCAGTCCGTCGCGCACGGCTTGTGATCCGTATCTCAGAAAGTTGTACTTGATCACGTTGAAGTCCTGGAATCGCGGGGCCACCCGCGGCACGGGCGTCTTGCTGTTGGAGGGAATCTGGTAGCTTTGTCCCCGTGAGGCCGCCAGCGACTGCGCGGCGGGGGTCAGGGCCCAGTTGATGAACGCCATGGCGTTGGCGCGGTTGGGCGTCGCCTTCACCAGGCTCAGGCCGCCGATCTCGTATCCTGTTCCGTTCGATGCGGCGTTGTACTGGATGGGAAAGCCCTGGAGGACCTGATCGACCGCGTCGTGGATGAACGTAATCCCGATGGCGATCTCCCCGCGCCCCGTCAGTTGCCCCGGCGCGGCTCCGCTGCGAGTGTACTCGGTGATGTTGCGGTGGATGCGCTTCAGAAGGTCAAACGCCCTGGCCTCCCCGTAGATCTGCACCAGGGTGGCGACCAGGGTGTACCCGGTGCCCGACGTGTTCGGATTTGGGTAGGCCACCAACCCCTTGTAACGCGGGTCGGCCAGATCGTCCCACGTGCGCGGGGTGGGCAGGTTGCGCTGCCGCAGCAGGTTGCCGTTAAGCGCCCATCCCAGGATGCCGGCGTAGAGCGGGATATACATCGGGCCGCGAGGCCCTGTGACCGCGTCTCTGAATTCCGCGCGCAGATCGTTCCAGGCGTCGGGCCGGACGAATTCGGTCAGCCCTTCCTCGTTCGCGACGATGTGCGGGTCGCCGGTGCCGCCGAACCAGACGTCGAAGGAGGGATTCTGGCGCTCCGCCCGCAACCGGGCGAGCGCCTCGCCGGAACTCAGCCGGACGAAATCGACCTGGAGTCCGGTGGCTCTCGGAAACTCCGCCCTGACCGCGTCGCACCACGCGGGGTTGGGGCTGCACAGCACCGTCACGCGCGCCGCCGGTGCGGCGGACGCGGCCCCCAGGGTCGCCAGCATGAGCACCAGAACCAGCAGTGCCATTCTCTTCATGCCATCGCCTCCTTGATTATCGTGACTCGTGACTCGTGACTCGTGACTCGAAACTATCATCGACTATCGCCCTTAGGTAGGAGATCGCCTGCCGGGCGGCCGACTCTGGATCTGGGATGGGCAGGATCTCCGCCGACAAGTATCCGTCGTAACCGATCTCCTTCAACACGCCTACAATCTCGCGAAAGTTCAGATGCCCCCAGCCCGGTGCGCGGCGGTTGCTGTCCGCCGCGTGCACGTGAGCGAGCCGGGTTCCGCTGCCCCTCAACGCGTCAACCAGTGACACCTCCTCGATGTTCATGTGGAACGTGTCCGCCAGTACGCCCAGGCCCGGCGATCCCACCCGCCCGATCACGTCGAGCGCCTCTCCCAGCGTGATCAGGTAGTCCGTCTCGTAGCGGTTAATCGGTTCGATCAGGAGACGCGTGCCGGTCCGATCCGCCGCCGGCAGGATCTGCCGAAGGCTGTCGATGAACCGTCTGTCGGTTTCGCCCTTCCCCCGTTCGATCCGTCCTCTGAGCAGTCCGATGATGACGGGCGCGCGAAGGCGGGCTGCAAACTGCAGGTGATTGCCAACTCGTTCGATGGCGCGAGCCCTGATGCCTTCGTCGGAACTGCTCAGACTCAAGCCGTCGGCCAGGTAGGCCTGGCCGGTGCCTACGGCGGCGGCCTCCAGTCCTGCCGCCGCCAGCGTGTCGGCGACGCGCGCGGCGTCGACGGCAGCGGGGTCCCGCACGGCGAGTTCGACCCCGTCATACCCAAGGTCGCGGGCCA
>DASXUC010000084.1:0-5346 GCA_036505015.1 bacterium
GGCAGTCCGAGGAAGTCCAGGACACGGCGGAGCTCGCGGCGGGTATCCTGGCGCATGTCCTCGTACCGGACGAGCAGAAAGTCCTTCACGACGTCGCGGTTGGCCGCCCAGATGGCATAGTACCGGAGGACGGTGTCGTACCCGCCGGCCTCCTGCCGGATGAACGACGCCATGTCTCCCATCGCCTTGCGACGGCGTTCGCGCCACTGGAAGTAGGTCGAGACGATTACGTCCCGCGGGTCACGGGCCAGGAAGATTATCTTCTTCCGCCGCAGGTACCGCTTCGACGTCGCCAATTCCGCGGGACGCTTGAACTGCGGCACGTCCTCGTGGGTCACGTAGATGCGTGGCGCGCCGGGATGCAGCCTGGCCAGCTTGTGCAGTTCGAGCAGGTTCGCGTCGCCCAGATTGAGGTGCTGCTGGACGGCACGCCCAATCAGCAGGCGCAGCCAGGTGCGCCCGCATTTGGGAAACGACACCAGCAACACGTCGGCGGCGTTCCGCTCGTGCCGAATCGCGAGGGCCTTGGCCGGCGGCCAATCCCGGACGGCCTTCCAGAGCCAGCGCTGCGGAGCCGCCATCATCCCTCCGGGTCCCGGTTCCAGCGTGACAGATCGCGGTCCAACAGCGCGCCGAGTGCGGCGACGTCTGCGGCGAACTCCGCCTGGAGCCCGCGCCGCAACGCCGCGGACATCGGGGGGCGCGGAGTTGCGCGCCGGTTCAGCTGATGCAACCTTTCGGCGAGCCCGCGGCGCAGCGGGCGCGGCATGACTGCGCGGGCGAGTGCCCGCGTGGCCGGCGAGAACTTCATCCAGTCTCGCAGCCGGGGGCTGCGAATAGTCGTGTTCGTGTTGGCCGGGGCGAAGTCCGGGCGGAACTCGGGATCGACTCCTAGAAACCGGCAGACATCGCCGAACGTGGCGGCCGGATCCCGCACGAAGTCGTCGAAAATGATGACGTGGACGCGGCTGCGCGGGAAGACGTCGAGGTAGCGCGCCACCTGTGCCGCGTACCGTCCTACCTCACGGTAGAACAGGCAGGGAATCGGATACGGATTGGGCGGCAGATTGAATCCGCGCTTGCGCGCGGGTTCGGCGGTCAGCGCCTCTTCGAAGTCTTCGATCTCCTCATGCCCGCTGAACAGACGCTGGCTGTGCAGGGAGTGGATCATCTCGACGGGCCGGCGCAACATCATGATGATCCGCGCCTGCGGATCGAAAGCGTGGATGCGGCGGGCGGCTTCGCGCGAGTACAGATAGTACACCGACGCCTCCCCCGCCCGGGACTGCCCGGCCGCCTTCGAGAACAGCGCAAGGTACGCGGGTTCGTCGTGCACGTAACGGGGGGAGTAGAGGTCCGGGCAAAAATAGTGCGGCTCTTTGCGCGGCGACATGTAGACGTCGGGGTGCTCGCTCAGCCACCGGTACAGGGAGGTGGTGCCGCACTTCGGCGCGCCCACGATGAAGAAATCGGGACGGGTCGCCGTTGCCACCGCGGTCACCGGCTCACCCATGACGGCGGCCGGCCCAGCAACGTCTCGAGTTCCATGTTGTGCGGCCGGTAGAAGTCTTCAAGCTCCGCGCGCAAGGCCGGATCGAGTGTCGCATACCGCTCAGTATTGTATGGCGTGACCCCGCTCGGTCGCCAGGGCGGCAGCCCGAGGAACGCCGCCACCTCGCCGAATGCGCGGACCGGGTCGGCAAACAGCGCCTCGCTCTCCAGCACCAGGAACCGTTCCCGCGGAAAGGCGGCCAGCCACGCCCGCAGCTGGGGGGCATACACGCCGCGCGTCCGGTAGCTGAACCGCTGAAATCGCTCACTGTGATAGCGTGGGTCGGCGACCAGGCGGGCGGCTTCTCCCGCCAGCCGTGACGGTTCCTGCGCCAGGGCGTCGGCAAAACTCAGCGGCTCCCGGCCCTTGCGCACCTCGCGCTGGTAATGGGAGTAGGCTCGGGCCACCGGGTCTCTTAGGAGCACGACGAACCGCGCCTGCGGGAGGACGGCCGCGACGCGGGAGGGAACGGCGGGATGAAACAAGTAGTATGGGGTCGCCTCCCCCGTCAGCGCAACGCCGTTCCGCCGGCGGCGGCCCTCCATCAGACGGCGAGTAGGAAAGTAGCCCCGGTACCAGCGCGGACCGCGCCAGTACTCCAGATCGAAGAAGTGCACCTCCTTGCGCAGGGCCGGCAGTACGCTGGGATGGCGTACTAGATTGTAGTAGAGCGTGGCCGTTCCCGCCCGCTGGGCCCCGATAATCAGAAAATCCGGCAGCACCCGCTGCGGCGCGGACAGCTGCCCCAGCGTCGCGGCCAGCCGCGTCCGGACCGCGTCGACCGCCGACGGCAGTGTCGGAACTGGCGTCACCGGATCACCGCTGCGCCATGGGGCACCGCCGCCGGCGGTGGCGCCTGCGCGACGAATTCTTCCATGGTCATGACCCCGGACAGGGCCACGACGCGGCGCAGATGCGCGGCGACGCGGCGGCGCCCCGTGCGCTGCAGGGCATGCGCCAGGACCATCGCCGCGCGGCCCCACGGCGTCGATCGGCGCCACGGCCCCGACGGCCGCTCGACCGCCATGTCGTAGGGATGCACGTAGATCGGAACGGGAATTCCCCGACCGTTCAGCCGCCGGATCGACCACAGCGTGATCGCCTGCGGAAGCATGCGCAGCCCCCCACCGCCCGCGAGCGGCGCGGCGAACCGGCCGAAGCCGAACTTGTAGCCAGGGACTTCCCGGATGCCGGCGGCGGCGGCCCGCGCCAGCAGCGCCTCACCGGACTGCCCCCCACCCGGCCACACCAGCCGGACGCTGGAGTCATAGACGATCCCCTGCGCCGCCATCACGTCGAACGCCCAGCCATGTTCGGCGCGCAGTGAGAACCCCGGCGCGCGGAACCCGCGCACTTGAGCACCGGTGAGATCCCCGAGCACGCCGACCGCCCGCCGCAGGTCCTCGCGAAAGGCCGCGGGAGAGAAGAACTGCATCCGGACGTGATGGTAGCCGTGCGTGGCAATCTCGTGCCCGCGCGCGGCCAATTCCCGGACAAGCCCCGGCAGCGCATCGGCGACCCGGCCGACCACGAAACACGTCGCACGGACATCCAGTTCGTCGAGGAAGTCGAGTACGTAGTGAGTCTCCTCCTCAACCAGGGCGGAGACAGGCAGGGCCGCGGGGCGGGCGCGCCACGGATCGGCGTCCATGTAATCTTCCACGTCGAGGGTCATGATGTTGCGCACGGGGGCGGCGGTCATCTCGTGCCGATCACTTTCGCCGGGATCCCACCCGCAATCGCGTACGGCGTCTGGATGCTCCGCGTGACCACGGCACCGGCGGCGATGACCACGCCGTCGGCAACCTGCACGCCGCCGGTAATAATGACCCCCGCCCCCAGCCAGACGTCGTCGCCGATGACGATGTCCTGGCCCTCCTCGGTACGCGGCTGATGCATCATCGGCGCGCCGCTGCGCTCCCTGCCGTGATTGCCGGCAAACATCATCACGCCCGGCCCCATCAGGAGGTAGTCGCCCAGCCGGATCGAGGCCGTATCCCCGGCCCAGATGCAGCAGCCATAGTTGATGTGCGACTCCTTTCCAACGTACACGTTCTGGGCGTTACGGATCGACGCCGTCGGATGGATCCGTGCCGCGCCGGCCAGGTGGATGCGGCGCCGCCAGACGACGTGCTCGTGCAGGAAGTGGCCGGCGGCATCGATGACTGCCCGCACGAAGGCAAGCGAGAACAGCGCGCGCAACGCCTCACGGGCGGCAGGTCTCATCGGCTGTCGCCGACGGGCAGCGAGGCGACCCCGCCGGAGGCGGCGAGGAGCTTCTCGTACACCGCCAGCTGCCGCGCGTACACCACACGTTCGTCGAACATCTCGACCGCGCGCCGGCGTCCCTCCCGGCCCATCCGTGCGGCCAGCGCGGGCTCGGACAGCAGACGGATCAAGGCGTCGGCCAGCGCCGCGGCATCCTTCACGGGCACGAGCAGCCCGGTCTGTTCTGCGACCACCTCTTCACGGCAGCCGCGGATGTCGGTGGCCACCACCGGGAGGCCGGAGGCCATTGCTTCGATAATGCTGCGCGGCATCCCCTCCCGCCACGATGGAAGTGTGAACACGTCCATGGCCGACAGCAGCTCGGCGATGTCGTCGCGGAACCCGGCAAAGACCACGGCATCGCTCAGTCCGGCCCGATCGATGGCGGCAGCAACGATCGCCTTCGCGCCCGAGTCGCGGTCGCTGGCCAGGGTGTCTCCGACCACCAGCAGCCGCACGGCCGGGACCGCCCGCCGCACCGCCGCCATGGCCTCGATCAATTCCACGATCCCCTTCTCGCGGACCAGCCGTCCGACGAAACCCACGACCCGGTCCCGCGCGCTCATCCCCAGGCCGGCCCGCACGCGGAGCGCATCCATCGGCCGGGCGAACGATTCGAGGTCCACGCCGTTGCCGATCCACACAACCCGGTCGGCGGGCATGATGCCCTGCTCGACGGCCGTGTGCGCGTCTTCGATGCTCTGCGTAAAGAGTTCCGTCGTCGCATAGCGCCCGAGGAGCCGCTCCAGCTGCAGGATCGCCCACCGGGCCAGCGGCGGGCGGCTTTCGTGAAACTGGAAGCCGTGTGACGTGTAGATGATCACGGGCACGCCCGCGAGCCGTGCCGCAATCCGGCCCAGCACCTGGGCGACGGGATTGTGCACGTGCACCACGTCGAACCGCCGGCGCCTCAGCAGCCGCAGGAGATGCACCAGCGCCACCGGATGCCGCCAGGAGAGGAGGCGCCGCGTGAACGGGATCGTATGCACGCGCAAACCATCCGCTCGCATCGCCGCGGCGTATGGACCGTCGGCGCACGCCGCCTCCGCGGCGTATCCGGCTTCCTGCTGGGCCTCGATGAACCCACGCAGGAACTTCGCTACGCTGACGTCGACCGTGGCCACGGTGAGGACGCGGGGAGATGCGGGCAGCGGTGTCGTCATCACAGTCCGCGCAGGAGGGGACGGCCGGGCGCCGTCGGAACCAGACGCGTCGCGACGGCCACCGGCACCGGACCCGCCCGCTGCGCACCGGCCAGCTGCGTCTGCGCGATCTGCACCTGGGCAAACACAAACGCGATCACCATCCACAGGGTATCGTGATGGAGCGCTTCATGCGACAGCGCGTAGACCACGTACGCCGCGCAGACCCCGCAGAGTGCAGCCGCCCACAGCGACAGATCCGGACTGCGGATTCGCCGGGCCAGCCCCAGCAGCCGCATCAGCGCCAGGGCCACGCCCCCAATCAAGATCAGCAGGCCGGCGAAGCCGATCGGGCCCCGCTCGACCAGCGTCGCGAGGAAATCG
>DASXUC010000085.1:0-2482 GCA_036505015.1 bacterium
CCAGCCGGTGCAGAGCGCCCGAGCGGTGGGTAAATCTACTTCGATCCTGACGGCGGCCTGCCACAGCTGGCGCCGGATCTGTTCGCTCGTCGACGGACCGGCCGCGGCCGGTGCCGCCAGAGCCGCGCAGGCGCATAAGAAGACCGTGAGGCGAAACAGATGCCTCATGTCGGGGGTATGCCACAGCGGTGGTGTTGATTAGACCTTGACACGCTTTTTGGAGTCCTGTTATGATGACGCCCCGTCTGGATGACGGCCAGGCAGCACCGGATGCACACGAAGATCAACGGGCTCAGCATCCGGTCCAAGAGCACGGCTGCCCACAGACGGGATGCCGGCGGTCGCGACAGCCGAGAGATTCTGCGGAATCATTCGGCGGCGGCCGCCGCTCTTTTGTGGATGGAACCCTCGTCGGCGCCGGCGCGTATGGAAACGTGGAAACGTGAACGGGAGGTGGTCTGCATGAATCGCAACTTTGCTGTGATCGTTCTCAGCACTGCGCTGGCCCTCGTCCTTGCGGTCTCCGCCGCCGCCGGACCCGGCGGCCAGTCGAAGGGGCCCAAGGTCAAATCGATCGTCAGCGTGGAAGGCGTCATAACCGCCGTCGACGAGGGACGATCGTCCTTTACCATGCGGGTGCTGACGCCTGGGCACCAGCGTCTGGTCGGGGCGAACACGATGACGGTGCAGGTTCAGGGGAGCGCCGACATCCACTTCGCGCAGGGTGATGATGACATCGACCGCCCGGCTCGGATCCGCGAGTTTCGGGTTGGCGACCGTGTGCACGTCCAGGCCCTGCGGCTGGACAGCGGGCAGTTCCTGGCCATCCGCGTGGTCGTCCAGAACCGTCAGTCCGGAAGCGGCGAGACCACGACCGGACGGGACACCGCCCAGGGTCAGTCGGTCGATTTCCAGGGCGTGGTGATCGAGAAGGGCAACCGTTCCCTCCGCGTGCGCCAGACCAACGGCAACGTGCGGACGGTGCTGGTCACGTCGAACACCGAGATCACCGGCCGGGTCGATTCGTTCCGTGACATCCGGGTGAACGACCCGGTCGACGTGCGCGGAACGCTGAACGCGGACGGCAGCGTCGTGGCGCGGCGGATTGCCGTGCTGCGATCCACCGCCAACGAAACTTCGATCAGCGGGACGATCGCGTTGAAGAATTCGACCGGGGCGCGCTTTCTTATCCTCAACAGCGGCCTGGCCGTCAGTGTGTCGGAGAATACCCGGATCGTGTCGGGGGGCCGGACGCGGTCGTTCGACGATCTGCGGACCGGAATGACGATTACGGTCCAGGGCTCGCCCATTACGGTGTCCGGTCTGACCGTCGGGATCAACGCTCGGCTGATTACCTACTAACCGACGGAAACGCGGGAACGCGGCAAGCTCGCAAAGGCGGCCCAGGTGGGCCGTCTTTGCTATTTGCACTCTTGCTCGAGGTATCGGTCTGTGCTAGGCTGATTCCAGAACCCCCTCCCATGGGGGAGGGGATAGGAGACCAGATGGCGACCGAGA
The DNA here is from genome assembly GCA_036505015.1 of bacterium. Taxonomy (GTDB): domain Bacteria; phylum Sysuimicrobiota; class Sysuimicrobiia; order Sysuimicrobiales; family Kaftiobacteriaceae; genus DASXUC01. The sequence continues at coordinate 1,519 of DASXUC010000085.1, forward strand.
CCAGTACCCCGCTTGAGCATGAGCATCGGCACGGCAGCCCCGACATCCGCGCCAAGGCGTCGGCGCGGCTCCGCAGCATCGAAGGACACGTGCGCGGAGTCCAGCGGATGGTCGAAGAGGGCGCCTACTGCATCGACATTATCAAGCAGATCAACGCGGTCCAGCGCGCGGTAGACAAAGTCAACCTGCTGCTGCTGGAGGACCATCTGCAGCACTGTGCGACCACTGCGATCCGCGCCGCCGATCCGGCGGAACGGGAGCGCACAATCGCTGAGCTGCTCGAGGTATTTGAATGGCAACGAAGAGATTAGACCTCCCCGTCGAGGGCATGAGCTGCGCGAGCTGCGTGGCAACGGTCGAGCACGGCCTGAAGGCGTCCCCGGGCGTCGACGCCGTAGCCGTCAATCTCGCCGCGGGACGCGCCAGCATCACCTATCACCCCGAATCGACGACCACGGCGCGGTTCGTGGACGTGGTCCGATCCCTGGGCTATGACGTTCCGGTGCAGAAGGTGCAGATTCCGGTGCGCGGCATGTCCTGCGCCTCCTGCGTCGAGAAAGTCGAGGGCGCTCTCCGCGCCGTAAACGGCGTGCTCGACGCCTCCGTCAACCTCGCGAGCGAGCGGGCGACGGTGACTGCGCTGGTGACCACGCCGGTCGCCGAGCTGCGCCGGGCCATCCGCGACGCGGGATACGAGCCGCTGGAAGTCGCCGGCGCCCAGGTCGAGGATTACGAGCGGCACGCGCGGCAGCGCGAGCTAGGGACGCTGCGGCGCAAGCTCATCGTGGGCGCCCTGCTCACGATCCCCGTGCTGTGGGGAAGCCTGCAGCACATGGGCGTGCAGATCTGGACCCCCGAGTTCTTGATGAATTGGTACGTGCAACTGGCCCTGGCCACGCCGGTGCAGTTCTGGGCCGGGTGGCAGTTCTATCGCGGCGCCTGGGCGATGGCGCGGCACCGAACG
>DASXUC010000086.1:0-3062 GCA_036505015.1 bacterium
GAGCAGCACGATGTGGTCACGGGCGGAATCGCGGATCCGGCGTACGTCGGTGACGCGCATGTCGAGGAACTCGTGCTGGGCGGCGCGTCTCGGGATCGTAGGCTCTCCCGTAGACTCCCCATAATAGAAGTTATGTTAACCGCTCCCGGGACGGACTCCCCCCAACATCCGTCTGTGTTGTCAGGTCTTGTCCCGTCTCAGTGGATCTGGTGCGCGGCTCACTGGAGTTGGCCCAATCCGCACGCGGCGTCTCACTGCATCTGGCCGCGCCCGCGTCCAAGACCGCCTCGGCCCGTGAGTATGGGCCGTGACGATTCCCCCGATAGCCAACGCTACAGCCACTTCAAACCCGGCCGGACCGGGTCGCCAGCGACCTCCTCGCCGGCCTCGTCGACCAGGCCGAGGGGTAGGATGATGAGCGTGACCGTCGCCCCGGCTAGGCCCAATGCCATCCGGTTAGCCGGAGTTGCGACCGCGAACTCCCTGGTCAGCGCGGTCAAATCAGGGCGGACGGACCCTTAACCGGATGGCATTGCGGCTAGGCCGCCCTCGGCCACGGCGCCGGGTATCGCGCCGTGTTTGTCTCTCAGCACAAGTCAGCCGCGATTGCGAAGACGAGCTCGGGCGCACCCTCCATGTCCGCCACGATGTGGCGCCAGCGACGTGAGGAGGCACGATGATCCGCTTCGACTCGGTGATCAAGCGCTACCCCGACGGCACAGTGGCGCACGGTGCCGGCCGCACGGGCCGGCACGCCGCTGCCAACGACTGCCCATCGGGTGCCGAGGAGCAGGCGTCGCCTTGGTGATCCGCTGGTTCCGTTCGATCGCAACGACCTCCGCGCCCGACGACCCAGCCGGATCCGGCAGAGGGTTCGGCACGGAACGCGATCCCGCGCGGGTCGTCTTCTTCAGCGATGCGGTCTTCGCCATCGCCGTCACCCTGCTCGTCTTGGAGATCCGCCCGCCGCAGGACACCCGGCACCTGCTCCACGGCCTCGCCGCGCTCTGGCCGTCCTACCTGGCGTACGCCATCACCTTCCTGCTCATCGGGCAGGTGTGGGCCAACCATCACGTCATGTTCGACCACATCCGCAGCGCCGACCGGATGGTGCTGTTCCTCAACACCCTGCTGCTGATGGACATCGCGTTCCTGCCGTTCGCCGCTTCCGTTCTGGCGGGCGCGTTCCGTACCGGACACGGCAGCGCACCGCCGTCGTCTTCCACGGCATGGCGTTCGAAGTGGCAGCCATTTTGTTCAACGCCATCTGGGACTACGCGCGCCATGATCACCGGCTGCTCGGCACCACCATCGATGCCGCAGGGGCGAGAGCCATCAGCCGGCGCTTCCGGCTCGCCCTTGCCTGGATCGGCACCGGAACCCTGCTGGGCACCCTGCTCCCCGTCCTCGGCGTGGCCGTGATCGCCGCGTTCATCCCCTACTACTGGCTACCCATCCGCGGCGAGATCACCAGCGCGAAGCCTCGGCGCGACGACGGCGGTCGGGCATGACGCCGCGGGACGCGGGCGGGCTGAACGTATTCAACCACCGATGGCGTGGCGTCCCTCGTCCTGGCGGGGTCGCCTCCAGCCTCCCAAAGGCCTTCTCAGGTGGTACGCGACGGCGTGCGCGCGCCTCGGTCACCGTGGAGTGCCTGCGGCCTCCTTTGGCGCGATCGAGCGCGCTGCGCCCGGCGGCATCACCGCCGCAGGGCTTGGTGATACAGCTACCCACGGCCAGATCGAACTCCTTCAACTGGCCGCCTCGGACCATGCCGGCAACCGCAATCGGTTCTGTGAGGAAACCGCACGGCGACTCGACATCCCGAGCGTTCATCGTGCGGACACTATGACCTGCTCTTCCGCTGGAGCTATCACCTGCGGATCGAGCGCGCGAAGGTGCTGCACTGGGGAAATCCGGGAGGTGGAGCCCCAGGCCTTACGCTGGCCAGGGCGCCAGCGGCGCCACAGGCCGGTCGCGGCAGGCCTGATGGTCTGCCCGCCCGCGGCCAAGGGAACGCTCGGTAGGTTAAGCCATTACCTGGGAGGACTCATGGTGGTGCCGCTGATCGGCCGTTCGCTGGCCGCAGTCGCCGGCGGCCTGCTCGTCCTCACGGTATGGGGCAGTGTGATCGGAACGCTGATCGTGCCCCGCCCGGTGGGCAGCTGGCTGACCCGGTGGGTAGACCGGTTCGTGAACGGTGCGTTCAGTCTGGCGACCACTGCAATCGCCGATTACCGGCGGCGTGACCGGGTGCTGCTCGGGCAGGCGGGGGTGATATTGCTCATGCAGCTGGTGGCCTGGCTGGGGGTGTCGTTCCTTGGGTACGGGCTGCTGATGTGGCCGTTGGTCACTGGCGGCCTGGGATCAGCTTTCACCGTAGCCGGGTCCTCGCTGTTCACCCTTGGGTTCGCGGAGCCGGCAGGGGCGCCCTCGGCGATCGCGTTCGCCGCCGCAGCGACCGGCCTGGTGATTGTGACACTGCAGATCGCCTACCTGCCGACGCTGTACGCGGCGTTCAACCGGAGGGAAACCGAGGTGACGCTGCTGAACGCGCGGGCCGGGGTGCCGTCCTGGGGCCCAGAACTGCTGGCACGCACCCACTACGCGCTGGGATCGGGCGTGTCGACACTCGATACTCTGCCCGATCTGTATGCCCAGTGGGAACGCTGGGCAGCCGACGTCACGGAAAGCCACACCACCTACCTGCCGCTGGTGCGGTTCCGCTCGCCCCGGCCGCTGTCCTCCTGGGTGATTGCGCTGCTGGCGGTGCTGGACTCCGCCGCCCTGTTCCTGGCGTTGTCCCCCAAGGCCGCTCCGGTGGTCCCGGCTCGCCTGTGCCTGCGGAGCGGATTCACGTGCTTCAACCAGATCGCCCGGGCGATGGGCTTTGAGGTGCCCGAGGAAGCCGACCCGGCTGGCCGGATCAGCCTGAGCTACCAGGAGTTCCTCGACGCGGTCGCCCGGATGCGCGAGGTCGACTTCCCGATCGAGCGTGAGCCCGCCGACGCGTGGGCGGATTTCGCCGGCTGGCGGATCAACTACGAGCAGGCCGCCTACGC
>DASXUC010000087.1:0-5036 GCA_036505015.1 bacterium
TCCTCGATGACCGCGCGCAGGATCGCGGTCTTGCGACCGTCCAGTACTCTCATCGGGGTTTCATCGTTAGCACTCACCGCCAAAGAGTGCTAAGCACCTTTCGTCCACGATACCACCCGCTCAAAGACGGTGTCAACGCGACGCGTCTGGCGCCTGCCGGCCGCGCAGCAGGTCCCGGATCGTCCGCAGTTCGTCCACCCGCAGCAGCACGCACGCCGCGATGTACGCCGCCAGCCCGGCCACCGCCGCGCCGCCGACCTGGATGGCGAGCGTCGACAGAGGTCCCCCGCCGATCACCCCGCGCAGCGCGGCCGACGTCGCCACCATCACCGCGCCTGCCGCCGCAGCCGCTGTCCCCGCACGCAGGACTGTCCGGACCAACCGCACTCCATCAATCCCCCCGAGGCGGCGGCGGAGCAGCCACAGCAGGGTTCCGATATTCATAGTGGCTACCAGTGAGGTCGCAAGCGCGATTCCGGCAACGCCGAAGATTCGCATGAGCAGGTAGTCGAGGACGGCGTTCAGCGCGACCATGCCCACTCCGACGCGCACGGGCGTCGCCATGTCGTGGAGTGCGTAGTACGTCCGCGTCACGACATAATACGCTCCGATCGCCGGCAGCCCGACGGCGTAGGCGGTCATGGTCGCGCTGACGGCGGCCGTGGCCGCGGAGCCGAACTCTCCCCGTTGGAAGACGAGCGCGACCAGCGGGGCAGCCAGCGCAAGAATTCCCGCGGTCACGGGTAGGATCGCGACCAGCATGGTGCGCAGTCCCAGTGACCCCGTGGCCCGGAGATCGTCAGACGCTCCGGAGGCGGCGTGCCGGGAGAGCAGGGGGAAGATTGCCGTCGCGATCGAGATCGCGAAGATGCCGGCCGGTGCCTGCACCACCTCATAAGCATAGTCGAGCACCGCAATCGGGCTGGCCGCGCTCGCTGCCGGAAGCAGGGAAGCGAAGAAACGGCCGACGTAAGCGTTGATCTCCACGACGGCCAGTCCGAGGATCGCCGGCACCGCGAGCCGGGCAATCTCCCGGACCGCCGGATGGTGGATGTCTGCCGCGCGGAACCCCAACCCCAGCGCTCGCGCCGCGGGCAGCTGCACCGCGAACTGCGCGGCGGTGCCGAGGATCCAGCTGAGCGCCAGCCCGGCGATGCCGATCCGGGGACCGAGCACGAGTGTGCCTCCGATAATAACCAGGTTGAACAGCAGCGGCGACACGGCGGGGATCGTGAATTGATGGTGGGCCTGGAGGAACCCAGTCACAAACAGGGAGAGCGCGAGGAACAGCATCGCCACGAAGATGATGCGCGTCAGTGCAATCGCTGTCGCGGTCATTCCGGGGATCGCCGCAAACCCCGGAGCGGCGATCCGGACCAGCAGCGGGGCAGCCAGCTCCCCCACCGCCACCATGCCGATGCCGACCAGCAGGACGAGGGTGAACAGCGAGCCCGACAGCCGCCGCGCCCCGTCGTCGTCGCCGCGGGCGAGGTATCGGCTGATGGTCGGGATGAAGATGATACTGAGGGTCCCGCCGAGCAGGAGGCGCTGCACGAAGAAGGGCACGTAGTACGCGATGACGTATGCGGCCTTGTCGTTACTGGCGCCAAACAATGCGGCGGCGACGATCTCCCTGGCGACGCCGAGCAAGCGGCTGGCCACGGTCGCTGCGGCCATGAGCGTCGCGGCTCTGGCGAGCCCACCCAATCTGTGCGTCCCTTGTTCCGCCATCAGCGCTGTGATAGGATAGCCCAGGTCTGAATGCCGCGCATCGAGTGAGGAGCCGCTGTGGCAAAACGATCCAAGTCTGGGTTAAAGCGAAAACGGCAGTCGGTGAGACGCCGGCTGCGCAACCAGGGTGTCCAGTCCCACCTGAAGACTGTGGCGCGGCAGGCGGCCGAGCAGCCCGACGCGGTCGCCCTCGCGATTGCCGCCCTGGACCGGGCCGCACGCAAGGGCATCATCCACAAGAACACCGCCGCACGGAAGAAGTCGAGACTGCTCAAGCGGACGACTGCGCGATAGTTATCTTCTCCTCGCATAGTTCGACCACGAGGGTTTCCAGCGCGAGATCCGGATGGCCGGTGCTCTTGACGGCGCGGTCGGCGTCCTGGAGCCGCGCGAAGATCGCCGGGAACACTTCGAGGGGAAAGTTCCGCGCCTGTGCCAGGACGCGCTCGACGAGGAACGGCGGCACGCCCAGCGCGCGTTGCAGCGCCGCCCCCTCCCGGCTCTGCGCCTGCAGCGACCGGGCCCGCAGCAGCAGGCGAAACTGCCGCGCAATCATAAACAGCACGTACGGCGGCGCCTCCTCGGCAAGGATGTCCACGAGATGGCGCAGCGCCCGCTCGGTCCGGCGTTCGCCGACTGCGTCCACGAGATGGAAGATGGTCGTCTCGGCCCGCCGGCTCGCCGCGGCGTCCACATCGGCGCGGGTGACGCGCGGACGATCGCCGGCAAATGCAATGACCTTGTCCAGCTCCAGGGCCAGCTGGCGCAGTCCCGATCCGACGAGGGCGACCAGCGCGTCCGCGGCGTCCCGGTCGATCGCGCGGTCCTGCTGCTTCGCACGGCCGCTTACCCAGGACGCGAGCTGGTAGGTCTTCAGGCGGGGGAACTCGCGCACGCTGCCCGCTCGTTTGACCGCGGAGAACAGCTTCCGCCGCCGATCCAAAGCCCCCGCCACCAGGATGAGGACCGACGGCGGCGGTCCGTGATCGAGGTAGGCGGCCAGCCGTTCCTGATCGGCCGCATTCCAGCGGTCGGCGTCCCTGACCACGACGACCCGGTGGGCCCCGAAGAACGGCAGCGTATCCACGCGGGTGATGATGTCGTCGATCGGCGCTTCGTCCGCGCGGACGACATCGAGGTTGAGGGCACGGTCGGCGGCAGGGATCACCGCGTCGAGCAGTTCGGCCAGCGCCTGCTCCACCAGCAGATCTTCCTCTCCGACCAGGAGATGGACCGCGGGCGATGGCTGGGGCTTCGCGCGAGGGGGATTCACTCCAGATGCTCCTCCGTCCGGGCTCGGAGCCGCTCGATCATCTCGGACACCTCCGCCGCGCCGCTGCTGTCGACGGTCCACGACAGGCGCAGGACTGTTCCCTCCCCCGCTCCCGCCGGCAGGTGGGCCGCGGGCACGTAGGCCCGCCCGCCGTCCTCAAAGATGAGGACGGCAACATCCTCTTCGATCCGGTCAACGATCGCTCGCATCACGAACGGTCCGGACCCACAGCCGGTCTCCGTCGGTCGTGATCGTCACGGCGCCGTGTCGGTCGGTTCGATACACGACCGCCCCCGCTTCATCCAGGGCGTCGAGCGTGGACCGGTGGGGGTGGCCGAACGGATTCCAGGCGCCCACCGAGATGACGGCCACCGTGGGACGAACGGCATCGAGAAATTCAGGTCTCGAGCTCGTCGCACTGCCGTGGTGGCCGACCTTGAGGACGGCGCTGCGGAGGTCGTCACCGTCGGCCAGCAGCTTCCACTCGATCGGCGCCTCCAGATCCCCAGCGAACAGCGCGCTGAGCCGACCGTAGGTCACGCGCAACACCACACTGTTGAGATTCGGATCTGAACCGGTTCCCAGCAGTAGCGGCTCTTCGGGATGCAGGACCGTCACCGATACTCCGTCTCCCAGGTCGAGGCGCATCCCGCGCCGGGCCAACCGGTACGGGATTTTCGTGTGCTCAATCCACCGCAGCAGGGCCACGTATCCCGGCGCCGGGTGCGGCACGCCCGCATCCAGGACCAGACCCACCCTGAAGTTCTTCAGGACGGCGACCAGTCCTCCGGCGTGATTCGGTGGGATTGATTGGATTCGCGCATTTGGCGGGCGTTTCGTGCGTTTGGGGGGTCCAAAAGTATTGTTGCGGCTAGAAGACAACTGTTCGGCAATACCCGTGTTATAGTCGGCCCGGTCTGGGAGGAGGACTAGATGCTATCCACAGTCACGACAGTCGAAGGCGCGGTAGAATCGTTCATCCTTTCTAGGGATTTGATGGGCTGCACTCCTAAGACCGTGAAGATGTACCGCGAGGTAATGCGAGATTTCTTGAAGTCATCTTCCCCTGAGTGGCCCGTCACGGTGCTCGACATTCAGAAGTACGTTGGCGGCATGAAGTCACGAGGGCTAAAGCCGTACACGATCAATGGCAGATTGCGGGCCGTCCGTGCGTTCACTTCTTGGGCTTTGCAGGCTGCCCTTCTCCCCGACAACCCAGGCAAGGCGGTGAGGTTCAAGACACCACGGACATTGCCTTCGGTGCCAACGCAAGATGAGGTCATGCGGGTGCTGCGGGCGGCGGATAAGACATGGGAGGGGCTGCGGGCGCGAACGATGGTACTCACGATGATCGACACTGGGCTGAGGGTATCGGAGCTGATAGGACTCAGATGGGAAGATGCCGACGCGCCGACTCAGTATCTCACCGTGCGCCAAGGGAAGGGTCAGAAGGATAGAGTCGTGCCATACGGTTCAACAGTCGCCCAGGCCCTCAATAAATGGATGAATCGCCAAGGCGTTGTGCGACCAGAGGATTTCGTCTTCCCCTCCAAAACGGGCCGACGATTGACCCCCGCAGGGGCATTTGCTATCGTGCAGCGATTGGGCCGTCGCGCCCAACTTGCCCGTTCGATCTCGCCACACAAGCTCCGCCACTTCTTCGCCACTCAGTACCTTAGAAACGGCGGGGATCTGGAAACTCTGCGGCAAATCCTGGGTCATGCAACGCTGATGATGGTGCTACGGTACGCCCATCTCATCAGTGCTGATGTCGGGAGGGTCCATCGTAGGGCTTCTCCAGCCGATCAACTCGACAGGTAAAAGAAAAGGTAGAAAAACGGGGCAAAGACGGGAGGGGGTTGTTCCGAATGCCAGAGGCGTATGGGGAGTTGGTAAAAGCAATACTTAACTGCTTACACTCAGGAGAGAAAGAGAACATAGATGCGGCAGACGAATCGCGGCTAGAAGCATCTAGGCTGCAGCTCCAAGCCGATGAGTGCAAGCATCGTGCGGATATGTTGAGATTTCTCGG
>DASXUC010000088.1:0-73290 GCA_036505015.1 bacterium
GCGCTATGCGAAGGGCGCCTACGTCCTGCACATGCTGCGCCACGTCGTGGGCACGGACACCTTCCTGACGCTGATGAAGACCTACGCCACCCGCTTTCGCGGCCAGTCCGTGCGCGTCGACAACTTCGCCGACGTGGCTCAGGAAGTGTATAAGCAGCCGCTGGATTGGTTCTTCCAGGAGTGGATTTTCCAGCGGGTGCTGCCCGACTACGTGGTGGACGCGGCCACATCGGTTCCCGCCGAGGGTGGGACGAGGACGACGGTGAAGGTTCGCAACCTCGGCACCGGCGAGATGCCGGTCGACATGGTGTTCGAGATGGACGGCGGTGAGAAGGTGGTGCGGCGCATGACCGTGGGGAGCCGCAGCGACGCGACCGTCGACGCCCTCACCCCACGCCCTGTCCGCCGTGTGGAAGTCGATCCCGACAAGTGGATTCTGCAGGCGAACTACACCAACGACTCGGCCACGGTGCGGTAGACTGGGTAGACTGAGTAGACTGGGAAGACGCCTACTTCATCCCCTATACTGTCCTCAGCATGCCAGAGCGAGTCCTCATCATCATCCCCGTCTTCAATGAAGAGGCAACGGTCGGCCGCGTGCTGGACGCGGTGCGCCGGCACGTGCCCGCCGCCGACCTGCTCGTCATTGATGACGGTTCGACCGACCGGTCGGGCGAGATCCTCGCCGCACGGGAGGATGCGCGGGTCATCCGGCATGGCGAGAACCGCGGCTATGGAGCGTCGCTGATCACCGGATTCGAGGCCGCGACGGGCGGGACCTACGACGTCGCGGTGACGCTGGACTGCGACGAACAACACGAACCCGCGCGCATCCCCGCATTCCTGGCGGCCATCTCCACCGCGGACATCGTGTCCGGCAGCCGCTACCTCGATCCGGATCTCCCCGGCGATCCGGCGCCGGCGGACCGCGCGCGGCTGAACCGCGAATTCACGGACCTGCTGCGCGCGGTCACAGGATACCGCCTCACCGACGCCTGGTGCGGGTTCAAGGCCTACCGTGTCGGCGCCCTGCGGCGGTTGCGTCTCACCGAACCGAGCTACGGTCTGCCGCTGCAGGTCTGGATCCAGGCGGCGCACCACGGGCTGTCGGTTGTCGAGCTGCCCGTCGCGCGCATTTACAAAAACCCGCTCCGGCGGTTTTGGGGCGGTTTGGATGATGCCCGCACGCGGCGGGCATACTACCTGCGGGTGCTGGAATCCGAAGTCGCACGTTGGATGCCACAGCGACTGCCAGTGCTATCGACCCAATCCACTCAATCTACCCAACCGCAGAATCCCACGGACCCGGATACATCGAGCCGTAAGATTGGAAAGATTGAGTAGATTGGGAAGATTGGGTCGATGAATATTATGGCGATCGGCCCTCATCCAGACGACGTGGAGATCGGCATGGGTGGGACGATCCTCGCCCTGCGCGCGCAGGGACACACGGTGACGATCTGCGATCTGACCAACGGCGAACCTACCCCGATCGGATCGCCGGAGCGGCGGATCCGCGAAGCCACCGAAGCCGCCGCCCTGCTCGGCGTGGAACGCATCACACTGGATCTGCCGAACCGGTACCTGGTCGACTCGATCGAGAATCGCACCACGGTCGCGTCGATCATCCGGCAGGTCCGTCCCGAGGTGCTGTTCGTGCCGTACTGGGTAGACGCGCATCCGGATCACGTCGCCGCCGCGGCGCTGGCGGAAGCGGCGCGCTTCTACGGCAAGCTCACCCACACCACGATGCCCGGCGAGCCGTTCTACCCGCGCCGGGTGTTTCACTTTCTGTCCAGCCATTACCGGCTGCACATCCAGCCCGCGCTGGTTTTCGACATCTCGGACTATTTTGAGGTGAAGATGCGCGCGGTCGGCGCGTATACCTCACAGTTTGGACCGGCGCGCGGGAACGAATGGATCTTCGATGCGATCCGGGCGGAGAACCACTACTTCGGTACGCTCGTGGGCGCGCAGTACGGCGAACCGTTTGCCAGCCGTGAGTTGGTGGGCCTGCGCGGGCTCGACCATCTGCTGATCTGACGGGGGTTCCTCGTGCACGTACCGACGATCCCTGACCTTGAGGTCCCCCAACGCTCCGGCGAGGTTGTCTGTATACCGTCCGGAGGCGACCTGCTGGCAACCGCGCGGGCCAACGCCGACGCCCTGGCATCGACCCATGTCCAGCTTGCCGGCGTGCCGCTGCCCGAGTTTCGCGAACAGGTCCGCTGCCGCCTGGTGTCGATGGCCTCGGAGTTCAGCGCGGCCGCGGGGATTCCACTGGCCGCCCGCTCCGCCGGCGGCCTCCTGGTTGTCACCGGCCACCAACCTTTTCTGTTCCATCCCGGCATCTGGATCAAATACTTGATGGTCGATCATCTCGCCGCGCTGGGTGCCGCCGGCCTGAGCATGTCGGTCGACAGCGACGCGTTTGAGGAGATTGGGATCAGCGTCCCGTCCCTGGCGGGGGGTCTGCGGGCGGTCCGCGAGACGCTCGTCACCGCGCCGCCCGACGTGCCGTACGAGGCCCAGCCGGCGCCGACGCGGAGCGAGTGGGCCGAGTTTCTCGCCCGCGTCTCCAGTCGGCTGCAGACGCTTCCGCCCGGCAGCGTGCAGGCGGCGTTCGCCCGGTTCGCGGCCTCCTCGGCGTCCATCGATGCCGGCAGCATCGGAGAGTTTATCACCATCGCGCGGCGGCGGTACGAAGGCCCGCGGCGGTACGTGGAGCTCCCCGTGTCCGCGATGAGCGCCACCGAGGAGTTCAGGCGCTTCGTGCTGCATGTCGCCTCAGACGCCGGGCGGTTTGCGGAGATCTACAACCGCCATCTCCGCGCCTACCGTGCGCGGGCCAACATCCGTACCGCGGCGCAGCCATTTCCGGATCTCGACGTGCTCGACGACTGCGTGGAACTGCCCTTTTGGATTCTGCGAGAGGGACGCCGCGTGCCGCTCTACGCGCGGGACACGGGGGGCAAGTGCCGGCTGCTTGCCGGTACGACCGAGGTCGCGGCGCTGGACGGGGACCGGCCCGACACGATCGAGGGCCTGGCCATCCGCCCGCGGGCGCTGACGTTGACCGCGTTCACACGGCTGTGCGCCGCCGACCTCTTCGTACACGGCGTCGGCGGGGGCCGGTACGATCGGGTCACCGATGCGGTGATCCGCGAGTACTTTGCGCTGGAGCCTCCGCGCTACGCCGTGCTCACGGCGACGCTGCACCTGCCGCTGGTCTCCTTCGATCCCGCCCCGGAACGCCAGCAACTGCAGCGGCGGCTGCTGGAGCTGCAGCACAATCCGGAGCGGGTGCTCAGCGATCCCTCGGCTGCGCAGCGCGAGCTGATTGCCGAGAAGTGGCGGCTGATCTATGACCTGGACCGCCCCGAGCTGCCGCGGCGCGAGCGGCGTGAGGCGACGCAGCGAATCCGGAACATCAACGAGGCGCTGACGGCTGCTCTGGATGCAGAGCGTGAAGTGATGCAGCGCCGACTTGCGGCGCTGCACAGCGCAGCAGATGCGGAATCGGCGGCGACCACCCGCACCTACCCGTTCTGCTTCTTCCCGCCGCAGGCCGTGGACGCGCTGGTGGAGGCGCAGTTTCCGGAGGCCGGCCGTGGCCCGTGAGCCCGCCGTCACCCTGACGAGGGTCTGGAAAATCTTCGACACGCCCGCGCTGCGGGACGTGACTCTCGACGCCGCGGAGGGAGCCATCCTCGCCGTGTTGGGACCGAACGGCGCGGGGAAGACAACGCTGCTGCGGATGATCGCCGGGATTGCGAGACCGTCGCGGGGCGAAGTCCGTATCGGCGCGCACGCGGCCGGACACCCCGTCGCGCGCGCCGCCGTTGGTCTGGCCGGCCATCAGTCGTTCCTGTCCGGACGCCTCACCGCCCTTGAGAACCTGAGGTTCTACGCCGACCTGTATGGGCTGCCGGTGGAGCGGGCGCAGGCAGCGCTGGAGGAGTTCGGGTTGCTCGGACACCAGCATCACCAGGTCCGCGGGCTCTCGCGCGGCACGGTGCAGCGCCTCAGTCTGGCGCGGGCGTTCCTGCATGAGCCATCGGTCGTGCTCCTGGATGAGCCATTTACGGGGTTGGATGCTCCTGCGGCCGCCGGATTGGCCGCGCGGCTCCGCCGCGTGCGCGACCAGCAGCGGTGTGTGATCATGGCCACGCACAACGTCGACGAAGTCCGTACGCTGGCAGACACGGTTGCGGTGCTGGTGCGCGGCCGGCTGGTGGTCCTCGCGCCGGCAGCCGACGCAAATCCCGCCTGGCTCGTTGGCATCTACACCGGAACCACTGCGAGATCTGACGCCGCGGGCCTTCGGCCCACGGGCCCGAGGTCCGTCGGTTCGGCATGAGAGCGTTTTGGGCGATCGTCAGCCGGGATCTGCGCGTGGAAGGGCGCGCCCGGGAAATCGTCCCCTCGATGGCGATGCTCGGGTTGCTCCTGCTGACTGTCGCCAGCGCCGCCGGGCTTCCCCGTAGCGCGGCGCCGCCGGTGCTGTGGCTGAGCATCACGGTGGCGGTGTCGTTCGGGCTGGCGCGGAGTTTTCATGGGGAAGTCGAGCACGATCAACTGGGCGCCGAGGCCATGGCGCCGGTCGACCGCGGCGTACTCTACCTGGGTAAAGCGGCCGCCAACTTCGTGACCGTGGCGGTTGCCGAGGTGATCATCGTCGCCGCGTTCATCATGCTGTTCAACGTAGACGCTGCCGGCGTGCTGGGAGCGCTGGTTCTCGTCGTGGCCGCCGGCACGGTCGGGATCGTGGCGGTAGGCACGCTGTTCGGCGCACTGATCGCCGTGACCCGCACGCGCGAAGCTCTGCTGCCGCTGCTGCTGCTGCCTGTCGCGGTTCCGGCGGTCCTCGGGGCGGTCCGCGCCACCGAGACGGTCCTGGCCGGGTTGCCGGCGTCACAGGTACTGGGCGATCTCCAGGTCCTGGGCGCATTTGCGCTCCTGTCCGTGGCGGTCCCGGTCGTCGTCTTCGAGTACGTGCTTGAGGAGTGAAACGCATCTGACGGGGAGTCGACGACCATAGGACCACGGCGGCCGCGGGGAGAACCTTCCTTTTGTCATGCGTGTGATCCGACGTATCGCTGCCGTGCCGGCGGCCGTCGCACTCCTGTTTGCCATGCCGGCTCTGGCACAAGCGCCCACTGCGGTCATCGTGCAAAACTTCTCGTTCCAGCCCCCTGAGATCACCGTCTCGGTAGGCGGGGCCGTGCAGTGGACGAACCGGGACGGCACACGTCATCAGATCGAGTCCGACGACGGCAAGGTGGCCGGACCCGCGATGGCCACCCAGGAGTCGTTCAGCTTCACGTTTCAAACCGCCGGCCGGGTGACGTACCACTGCGCGATCCATCCCTCGATGACCGGGCTAGTCGTCGTCCAGTGATGGGCCGTCCACAACGATGGCTGGTGGCGGCCGGCGTGCTGCTGCCGGTCGGGGCCTTCCTCGGTCTGGTGGTGGCGCCGGTCGAGGCGTTCCAGGGCGATCCCTACCGCATCCTCTACGTCCATGTCCCCAGCGTGGTGACGTCGTACCTGGCGTTCACGATCACATTTGTGGCCAGCGCCCTGTACCTCTGGAGGCGCCAGCAGCGGTTCGACCGGCTGGCCATGGCCTCGGCGGAAATCGGGGAACTGTTTCTGACCATGGTGCTTCTCACCGGCCCGATCTGGGGGAAGCCGGTGTGGGGGACCTGGTGGACATGGGACGCCCGGTTGACGACGGCGCTGATCCTGTGGTTCATCTTCGGCGGTTATCTGATGATCCGCATGTGGTCGGGGTCTGCCGGCGCCCGCGCCGCGGCGATCGTCGCCATCGTCGGATTCCTGGACGTGCCGCTGATCCACTGGTCAGCGGTGATGCTGCGCACCCTGCATCCCCCGCCGACGGTGTTCCGCGCCGCCGGACCGGATCTGCCGGCATCGTTCCTCTACATCTTGCTGTTCAACATCGTGTCGTTCGCGCTGTTCTTTGCCGTCCTGCTGGGTGTGCGGGTGCGACAGGAGCAGCAGCGCGAGCGGCTCGCGGAACTGGAGGCGGGGTGATGGGTTACGTCGCCGCCGCCTACCTGCTCGTCGCGGCCCTGTTCGCCGGGTATGCCTGGACGCTGCTGTCCCGGCAGCGCGACCTCGTCCGCCGCGCGCGTGACGCCGATGCGTTGGGGGAGTGATGAGCCCGTCACGCAAACTCGCTGTGGGGCTGGCGGTGATCGCGGTGGCGATCGGTGTCGTGGCCTACAACGGTATCCGATCTGCCGCCGTGTACTACCTCACCCCGACCGAGTTTGCCCGCCGCGCCGACCTGGCCGCCGCGCAGGTGCGGTTGGCGGGGACCGTGGTCCCGGGCTCGCTGATCAGAGCGGGGGGGCGGGTGGTCGGGTTTCGGATCAGCGATGGCACGACGGCCATCGGGGTGCGCTACGATGGACCGCTGCCCGACCTCTTCGCCGAAGGCCGTGAGGTGCTGGTGGAAGGCCGCGTGGTCGGGGGGATCCTCGCGGCCACCCAGGTGATCACCACGCACCCGACAGAGTATAAGGAAAGAACGGGGCGGTGATGGCGATTGTCGCGCTCTTCACGCTGATCTGGCTGCTGGCCGTGGTCATGCTGACCCGCGTGCTCCGCACTCAGGATGCCCTCGACCGGGATCTGCGCGGGCGATGAATAGCGCCCCGCTGGGCCAGTTCGCGTTGCTCGCCGCCCTGGTGGTGGGCGCCTTCGGGATCCTCGCGGGGCTCCTGGGGGTGGGGCGGCGGATTCCCGAGCTCATCGAAACGTCTCGGCGCGCGGTGGTCGCGTGGGCGGCGCTGATGGTGGTCGCCGCGGTCGCACTGGAGATCGCGCTCGTCACCCGCCAGTTCCGCGTGGAGTTTGTCGCGCAGGTGAGCAGCCGGGATCTCCCGCTGCTGTACACGGTTGCGGCGTTCTGGGGCGGTCACGCCGGCTCCCTGCTGCTGTGGGCGCTGATCCTGGGCCTGTATGGGATCGCCGCGCAGCGGGTCGTGCGTGATCATCCGGACTTCGCGCCGGTGACGGGATTGGTGATCCTCGGCGTGATGGTTTTCTTTTCCGCGCTGCTGGTGGCGACCAGCAACCCCTTTACCCAACTGCCGGTGCCGCCCCCGGACGGCCGGGGCCTGAATCCGCTGCTGCAGAATCCATGGATGGCCATTCACCCACCGGCGCTGTACCTCGGGTTTGTCGGGATGACAGTCCCGTTCGCGCTGGGGATCGCGGCGCTGGTGGGAGGGCGCATCGATCAGACCTGGGTGGTCCTGGCGCGGCGCTGGGTGCTGACGGCTTGGCTGTTCCTCACGCTCGGGTTGCTGTTCGGCGCGAAGTGGTCGTACGTGGTGCTGGGGTGGGGTGGCTACTGGGCGTGGGATCCGGTGGAGAACGCCGCCCTGATGCCCTGGCTGGCGGCGACCGCCTTCCTGCACAGCATCCAGGTGCAGGAGCGGCGCGGCATGCTGGCCGGATGGACGCTGTCGTTGATCTTCATCGCGTTTGCACTGTCGATCTTCGGCACCTTCCTGACACGCAGCGGTGTCGTCAGCTCGGTCCACGCGTTTGCCGAGTCCTCGATCGGACTGTACTTCCTGACGTTTCTGGCCATCGTGCTGGTTGGTGCCTTCGGCCTGCTCCTCTCACGGGCGGCGCTGCTGCGGGCGGGGGCCCCGCTCGAATCGGCGGTCAGCCGGGAGGGGGCGTTCCTGGCAAACAACCTGCTGCTGCTGGTCGGGGCGGCGACGGTGCTGGTGGGAACGATCTTTCCGATGCTCGCCGAGGCCGTGACCGGCGATCGCATCAACGTCGGTCCCCCGTATTTCAATCAGGCGATGACGCCGGTGGTCGTGCTGCTGTTGGCGGTGATGGGGGTGGGACCGTTGCTCCCATGGCGGCGGGCTCCGGGGGAGGAGGTCGGACGGATCATCGCGGCCCCCGCCGCGTTGGGGATGCTGGTGGCGTTGGCTCTGGCGGCGGGCGGGCTGCGCAGCCCCGGGGTGTTGCTGGTCTTTGCGCTGTGTGCCTTTGTGGCCGCGACGATTGCGGTGGAGTTCTCCCGGGGCGTCCGCAGCCGCCGGGTGCTGGGCGAGCCGTTTCCCGCAGCGTTCGTCGCCGTCATCGCGCACAACCGCCGGCGCTACGGCGGATACGTGGTGCATCTCGGGATGCTGCTCATCCTGGTGGGGATCACCGCGTCGACCGCGTTCGCCACCCAGGCGCAGGTGACGTTGTCACCGGGTGCGTCGGTCACCATTGGGCGCTACGTGCTGCGCTACGACAGGCTGGAACAAACGCTGCAGCCCGGTCTGCGCATCACGACCGCTACGCTCTCGGCCACGGCGGGCGGCCGCCCGGCAGGCATGGTCCGGCCGGCCAGCGTCTATCACATTCCCGAAGATCAGACCACGACGGCGATTGGGCTGCGCAGTTCCTGGCGTGACGACCTCTATGTGGTGCTGACCGGGTGGTCCGCAGACCGCCGGGCGGGGTTTCGCGTGCTGGTCAATCCCCTGGTGATGTGGCTGTGGGCGGGCGGGATGGTCCTTGTGGTCGGCGCGGGAATCGCCATCGCCCCGGGACGCCGGCGGGACCGCGTGCCCCTGCACGGCGTCGTCCGAGCGGAGGCGGGCGCGCCGGCGGGAGGGGCGCTGAGTTGACCGCGGTCATCGTCGTGATCGCCGCCGCGGTCGCCGCCTACCTGCTGGCCCCGCTGCTGCGCCGGTCCGGTCATCGGCGCCCGGATCACTCCGCAGGACGATAGTCGGACCGTTGCGGCGCTCCGCCGGTATGCTGGTCATCATCTGTGCGGGCGCCCTCGCCGGGGCTGTCTCCCCGGCGCTGGCGCAGCCGCCGTCTCTCGAACGCCTGCAGATCGGATTGCTGTTGGTCGCGATCGACGCCGCCGGAGACTATCTCAGCATTTCCGAGGCGATGCGCGTCAGCAATACCGGACCCGCGGTCAGACGCGACGTCCAGTTTGTGCTGCCGCCGTCGGCCGCGTACGTCACATTTCACCGTGGGATCCGCGCGCCGCGAGATACTTCCGCGGGGTTTGCCGACGCGATCGAGTTTCCCACGGGCGTCACGGAAATCGCCTACAGTTATGCGCTGCCCGCCACGGGGGCCGCCGCGATCGTGCGCGTGTTCCCGCTTCGGGTCCAGCGCCTGGAAATCATTGTCCGCGGACCCGGTGTGCGCGCGGTCGTACAACATGGGCGCATGCTGCCGCCGCTGCGCGCCGGTGATCAACTCGTGGCGCGTTGGGAAGTCCGTGACGTGCCCTCGGGCATCCCGGTGGTGGTGGAATTGTACGGACTGCGGGTGGCGCGCCCGTGGATTCCCGCGGCGGCGGCCGCGGGGCTCGCCGCGGTCCTGGTCGCGGGGTTGGCCATCGCCGCGCGCCGGCGAGCGGACGGGCGCTAGACGCGTCGAAAGGGACTCGTCTGGGGCGCGAAGAATCCGACAAGGCGGGATGTCCATTCGAATCCTCTCCCTGCTGGCGGTCGTCATAGCCGGGTCTCTGTTGGTCAGCGCCTGTCAGCCCACCGTCGGGGTGACGCGCGCGATCGGCGACCACCGTCTGGACCTGGCGCAGGCCGAACCGTCCGTCGTGCCGGTGCATCCGTCGGCGGCGGCCGGCAAGCAAGTATTCCAAAAAGCGCAGTGCGTGGTGTGCCACGGCCCCGAGGGCCTGGGCAACGGTCCCGCCGCGGGCGGGCTGAAGTCGTCGGGCAAGAGTCTGCTCACAGATTTCCTCAGACTCTTGGGCATCGACATCGAGGGGGAACAACTGCCCAGCCGCCCGGCAAACTTTCACAATACCGTGCAGATGCGCCTGAACAGCCCATTCAGCATGTATGAGACCGTGACGCGCGGACGGCCGCACACCGCGATGCCGTCGTTTGGTCCGCGCCCGGCGTACGGCGCGAACACGTTCGGGGTCAAGCTGACCGATGAGGAGCGGTGGCACGTCATTTTCTACGAGTTTGCGTTTTCGACCACGCCGCGGGAAGTGGCCAAAGGCAAGCAGATCTATGACGCCCTGCAGGTCCAGGTTGTCGCCGGCGGGGAAAGCCAGCCGCTCACCTGCGCCTCCTGCCACGGCGACCGCGGAGACGGACGCGGGCGGATGGGCGCGGCCCTGCGGGCGAAGCTCTGGGGCTGGGCGCGGGGGCAGGGCCCCGGGATTTTCACCGACATCAACCTGATGGCCCAGCGCAAGCCCACGGAGTTATTCCAATCCATCATGGACGGCCGCGGGGAGATGCCCGGGTATCGCGGCAAGCTGACCGAGGATCAGGTCTGGGCGGTCGTCAACTACATCTGGACGTTCGTGTACGAGTATTCGGGGAAACCCTAACATGGCCCAGGATCAGCAGGCGCCGCCCATCGACCGCCGCCGGTTCCTCAAGCTGGGGATTCTCGCGCCGATTCTCGCCGGCCTGGCGGCCATCACCTCTCCGCTCCTGCGCTTTTTGAAACCCAACGTAGAGCCGTTTAAGATCTATGCACCGACGCTGCTGGACGTGGCGAAAGGGGAAACCAAGTCGGTCGCCACGCTGAGCGAGGTCGCCCATCCTTGGGACTCAAAGTATTTCGTGTTCACGCAAAAATATCCGCAGTACACGCCGGAAGGATTCATCGCCGCGAACGTCCCGGGGGTCGTGATCCGGCTGCCGTACAAGGTCCAGTTACCGCTGCAGTGGGCGACGGCGCTGGGCAAGCAGCCCCTGGTAACCGAGAGCGATCTCATTGTCTTCTCCCGCATCTGTCCGCACCTGGGCTGCATCTACAACTACGTACCGAACTGGAAAGAAGTCACCGCGGGGTACGGGGGATTCGTGCCACCCCCGCCGCGGCAACACGCGCTGATGGCCTGCCCGTGTCACCTCAGCATCTACGATCCGGCCGACAAACAAATCCCCGGCCGGGTGCTCTCCGGTCCGGCGCCCCGCCCGCCGCGCACCTTTCTGTTTGAGGTGCGGGGACAGGAGATCGTGGTCACCGATGTCGAGCCCGGAGGGATCGCATGAACGGCGTTCCTCTGCCCGGCGTCACGGATCTGTTTGAGCGGCTGCGCGACTGGCTGCGCGAACGGCGGCAGCACCTCGACCTGTTTGACGAAACCCTGGTGGCGCGGCAGGAGAACCCGATCTACCTGATGGGCCCGATGCTCTACTACTTCTGGCTGATCACGGTGATCAGCGGCTTCCTGCTGATGATCTGGTACGATCCGACGACGACCGGCGCGTACGGTTCGATCGAGCGCATCCAGCATGAGGTGGGCCCGTTTTCCCTGGGGCCGCTCGCGCTAACGATGGGAGGGCTGATCCGCGGGCTCCACAAGTACGGCGGCGACGCGCTGATCACGGTGATCTTCCTGCGCCTGTGGCGGATGTACTTCCTCGGGGAGTACAAGAAGCCGGGGGAGCTGTCGTGGATGCTGGCCTTCCTGGGGCTGATCCTGGCGATGATCTCCGGGATCACCGGTTACCTCCTGATTTGGAACCAGCGGGCGTTCTGGGCGGCGAAGGTCGTGCTGACGACACCGATCTACTTCGACCAGTTGCCGCTGATCGGCCGATTGGGGTTCGGGTCGATGATCGCCTATGTCTTCCTCGGCGGCCCCGCGATCGGGCAGGCAACGATCACCCGGTTCTATGCCATCCACTTCGGGATCTCGCTGGTCCTGCTGATTCTGGTCGAGGTGTTTTTCGGCCGCACCCGCCGGTCCCGGTTGAACATGTCATGGCTGCCCGCCGTGCTGTTCATGGCGATGTTGGTGTTCATCTCGATCATCCTGCCGGCGGAGTCGGGCCGGCGCGCCGATCCCACCCGCACGCCGCTGCCGATCCTGTCGGACTGGTATTTCCTGGCCCTGTACCAGTACGTGAAGTACACGCCGCCGCTGTGGGCCGGGTTGGGGCCGGGATTGCTGATCGGATTCGGCATGCTGGTGCCGTTCCTCGACCGCAGCAAGGGGCGGCGTCCGCTGGAGCGGCCGTTCTTCTTCGTCGTCGGCGTCGTGGCGATTATCTACTACCTGGTATTCACCGCGCTCATCCTGTTCAACATCGCCGTGATCGTGCGGGAGCCGCCGATCATCATGGTCGTGACGTTCGTGGTGCTCTCACTGGGCCTGCTGTGGGAACTGCGCTACCGCCGGCGCGCGCGGGCGGCCCCACCGGCCCCCGCGCCGGCCCGGGCGCCGGCCCGGGCGTGATGGTGCGTCTGGCAGGCTACCTCGCGGCATTCGCGGCGGCGATCTGGGCGCTGCAGGCCGGGTGGACTCAGTTTCGAAACACCTACCAGGCCCCGAATGTCACCGGCTGGATCCTCACCGCGGGCTACGCCGCGCTGTTCGCGGCGGCCGTGCTGTATCTGGGATTCTGGCTGTATGCGCAGGACCGCGCCGCCGGGCGCGTGCGGAAACGGATCGGACTCTACGAGATGTTCCTGCGGGACTGACGGGGACCGCGGAGTAGTTCAGCGTTCGTGGTTCTTGGTAGGTCTGACCAGAAGTCTGTGCGTTAAGTGAACTATGAACCACGAACCATGAACGACGAACGATAGGGGGTGCAGATGCGCACGATCTACGCGGTCGGGATTCTGCTGCTGTGCGCGATCTCGCTGGTGTTCGCGCTGGGCATCATCTTCGGCGAGGCGACGAACCACTGGCTGGTTGGCGGCGCGTTCGTCGGCGGGTTGCTGATCGCGTACTCATTCGTCGTGCTGCTGCTGCGCAAGATGGGGATGATCGGACCGCGGAAGGCCGAGCGATGAGCGTGGCGGCCGAGCGGCCCAGCCGGTTCGGACGGATGATGACCGGCGTGCTGCGGGGCACGCTGCGGCTGGACGTGCTGATCAACCGGATCTATCCGACCGACTTCAATCCGCTCTACTACACCGGCGGGTTGTCCAACCTGTTCCTGCTGACCCTGGTGCTCTCCGGCATCTTTCTGTTCTTCTACTACGTGCCCAGCCTCGGCGGCGCGTACGAATCGGTGCAGTACATCACGCGTGGGGTGCCCTACGGCGATGTCATCCGCGGCGTGCACCGTTACGCCGCCGACGGCTTCGTCGTGGCGATCCTGCTCCATCTGCTGCGCAACTGGTTTACCGATCGCTACCTGTTCTCGCGGGACAACCCGTGGATCTCGGGCATGGTCCTGCTGCTCTTCGCCGGGTTCATCGGCGTGACCGGCTACCAGCTCGTGTGGGACGATCGGGCGCTGGCCATCACGACGATGACCGCGACCATGCTGGCCAGCGTCCCGGTCCTCGGACCGGTGCTGGTCCGGCTCCTCCTGGGCGGCAGCGGGGTGAGCGATGCGACGCTGGTGCGGGCGCTGATGCTGCACATCTTCCCGGCGTCGACGCTGTACCTGTTCCTGTGGTGGCACTACATCCGGCTGCGGCACCCCAAGATCTGGCCGCCGGGGGTGTGGGTGCTGTTCTGTGTCGGACTGGTGTTCGCCCTCGCGGGCGTCATTCCAGCGACCAGCCTGGACGCGGCGGCGCCGGCCACGCAGCCGGCCGCCTTCCCGGTGGATGTCTTCTTCCTGTGGCCGTTCGTGCTGCTGAACGCCATGCCGCCCGGGGCGGTCGTTGTCCTGTTGGTGGTGCTGTTTGTGCTCGGTCTGGCCATTCCGTACATCAGCCGGCGGGAAGCACCGGTCCAGATGGGCGTCCGGCATGCCGGGATCGCGCAGATCATCGATGGCAACTGCACCGGGTGCGAGCTCTGCTACTTCGACTGTCCCTACAACGCTATCATCATGGTGCCGTCGCCGTCGCCGGGGCTTAGCAAGGCCGCGCAGAACCGGACGCTGCTGGCGGTGGTGCTGGAGTCGCGCTGTGTGGAGTGCGGCATCTGCATCGGGGCGTGCCCGTTCGAAGCGCTGGAACTGCCCAAGTTCCTGGAGCGCGACATTCAGGCCCAGGTCGCCGACGCGCTGCGGCCGGCGGAAGCGGTGCCCTCATGAAGGTTGTCGGGTTCGTCTGCGATTGGGCCGTCGATTTGCACCCGCTGGTCGATCGCCAGCGGCTGATCTCGGTGCCCGGCGTCCACATCATCCGTGTTCCGTGTTCGGGCTTCGTGCGGCCGGCCTGGGTCGAGGATGCGCTGGTGGCCGGCGCGGACGGCGTGTTCGTCACCGGCTGCCCGTACGGAGACTGTCTGAACCGTGAAGGGAACTTCCTGATGCGCGACCGGATCGATGCCCTGCAGCGGCGGCTGCAGCGGCGGCGCATCGACCCCACGCGCATGGCGATGCTCGCCCACGGACTGCACGATGGCGAGGCCTTCCTCGCCGACGTGCGCGCGTTTGTGGAGCGGCTCGCCGCCGCAACGCCCGCGGTACCGCCCCGTCCCGCGGCACAGGCCCCGCCGGCCGCCCCGCCGGCCCCGTCGGCCGCGGAGCAGGTCGCATCCGACGAGGAGGGCGTGAGGTGACCCGCCGTCCGCTGCGCGTCATCCTGGCGTATCTGCTGTTCTACCTCTTCTGGTTTGTGCTGCTGACGTTTATCGCGGCATTCGGCCTCATTGCGGAGGCGTGAATACCGTTCACTATTCACGAATTGTCGTTTCTGATACACTGACTCGGGTTCGTGCAACGACACAGGTAGTGACGAGGAGGCAACGGATGCGTGTTCGGATCGTCACTGTCGTCATGATCGTGCTGGTTGCGGGTCTCGCCGCCGCGTGCGGGCGGGGTGCCCCCCCCGGTGGCGGGCCGCCGCCACCGCCGCCCGGCGGCGGGCCGACGGCAATCTCCGTGGCTGAGAAGGAGTGGTCGATTACGCTGGCGACGCCCACGGTCAAGGCCGGGCGGATCACCTTCACCATCACCAACTCCGGGGCGATTGAACACAACTTCGTGATCGTGCAGACGAAATTCGAAGTCGACGCCACGCAGCCCGGCAAGAGCAAGAGTGGGACGACGACACTGAAGCCCGGCACCTACACGATTATCTGCAACATCCCCGGCCATGAAGAAGCCGGGATGAAGACCACGCTGACCGTCACACCGTAAGTCTGGTTGCGCCGCATCCGGCGGCCTGCCGGTCCGGCCCTGCAAGGCCGCGGCAGGCCGTCTCCATTTGCGGCGCGAACCTACCCGCCGTGGACCTCACGACCATCTACGCCCCCATCCGTCCCGACCTTGATGCGCTGGAGGACCTGCTCCGGCGCGAACTGGTGTCGGATGATCCGTTTATCGGCGAACTGGTCGAGCACGTGCTGAGCACGCGCGGCAAGCTCGTCCGTCCAGCCCTGGTCTGCCTCGCCGCGCAGGCCAGTGGAGGCGCGAGTGAGGCCCGGCTGTGGATTGCGGCCGCGGTCGAACTGATCCACGTGGCATCGCTGATCCACGACGATATCATTGACCAGTCTACGCTGCGTCGCGGCACGGCGACGATCAATGTGCAGTGGGGCAATCAGATCGCCGTGCTCCTCGGTGACTACCTGTTTGCCAAGGCCTTCGACCTGATCAGCCGCGCGCGCACGACGGCGGTCGCCTCGGCGCTCGCCTATGCCGCGGTGAAGATGAGTCAGGCCGAGATCATGCAGATCAAATACGGGCAGGAGCCACACGACAGCGAGGACACCTATTTTCAGATCATTGCCGGCAAGACCGCGCACCTCTTCTCCGCGGCCTGCCGGGCCGGCGCGCTGGTCGCGGACAACGATCGCACCGCCGACCTGCTGGGCGCCTACGGGCTGTCGTGGGGGATGGCGTTCCAGATTGTCGACGACACGCTGGACCTGACCAGCGAGGCTGCCGCCCTGGGAAAACCCATTCATAGCGACGTCTCCGGCGGCAAGATTACCCTGCCGGTGATTCATGTGTTGCGCTCGGCCACCCCCGCGGATCGTGCCCGGTTGACCGGACTGCTGAGCGGGCCGGCACGGGATGGACCGACCAATGAGCTGGACGCCATCCTGCGCGAGTACGGCGGCATCGACTACGCGCTGGGTGTCGCCCGCCGGTTTTCGGCTCAGGCGACCGAGAGCCTGCGCGGCATCCGCGACGGTCCCGCCCGCCGCAGCCTCCTGGCCCTCACCCAGTTCGTGACGGACCGTACCAGCTGACCGAATCAACAGACCAGGGATCATGGAGATCACGGGGCCGAGGGCAGATCGACGACCCGTTGCCGTAACCGGCGCGGGCGGGTTCGTTGGATCCCACATCATCCCGGCGCTGCGGGCGGCGGGGATGCCGGTGCGGGCGGTTGTTCGGAGCACGGCGGACGCCGCCGGGTTGCGCGCGCTGGGGTGTACGGTTGTCCTCGGCGACGTGCGCGACCGCGCCTCACTCGACGAGGCGTTCGCAGACTGCCGGGCCGTGGTGCACTTGGTGGCCGTGATCCGCGAGCGTGCCGGAGCCACGTTTCAGGCGATCAACCGCGGGGGGACGGCCCACGTCGCCGCGGCCGCCCGCGCTCGGGGGGTCGGTCGCATCGTCCATTTCAGCGCGCTGGGCGCCGGGCCGTCGGCGCCGGCGTACCTGCGGTCGAAGTGGGAAGGAGAAGAAGAGCTCCGGGCCGCCGGCGTGCCGCACGTGATCTTCAGGCCGTCGTTCATCATCGGCAGCGGCGGGGGATTTGCCGCCCAGATCGCAGACCTCGTGCGGCTGGGTCCATGGTATCCAATCAAGCAGATGCTGGGGTGGGAGGGTCCGCTGGCCGCCCTGGCCGCGATCACGCCGGTGATCCCGGTGATGGGATCGGGAGCGTACCGGTCGATGCCCGTCTACGCCGGCGACGTCGCGGTTGCCGTGACGGCGGCGCTGGGACGCGACGATATTGCCGGCCGCACGTTTGAGATCGGCGGGCCGCAGGTCATGACCTTCGACGAACTCCTCGATGCCGTCGCCGCCGCGTTGGCCGTGCACCGCTGGAAAGCGCACGTGCCGCTCCCGCTGGCCCGGACCATGGTCTGGGCGATGGTGGTGCTGCCCAACCCGCCGGTCACGCGCGCGGAGCTGGACGCGCTGCTGATCGACAATGTGTGCGACAATACAGACGTGACGCGGACCTTCGGCCTGTCGCTGACGCCGCTGCCGGTCGCGCTGCGCCAGGCCCTCGGGAGGTGAGTGCGATCGACACGATGAGTCGGCTGCTCGCGCACGTGGCGGAGTTGATCCGGCTCCGCGGCGAGCTGGCGAGGGCGGAAGTGAACCGGACGGCGCGCCGGACGATGGTGGGGGCGGGACTGGCCGTGGCCGCGTTTTCACTCGTCGTCGCCGCCGGTCCGATCGCCATCGTGGTCCTCATCCTCCTGCTCTCGACCATGATGCCCCCGTGGGCCGCCGCGGCGATCATGCTGGTCGTGACGCTGCTGGTCGCCGGGGTCCTCCTGCTGATCGCCCGGCGCCTGCTGACCATCCGGCTCGGATTTCTCGCCGACGTGAAGGCCGATGTCCGCACCATCCGCAGCCGTGTGGAGGTCTCGCCGTGACCGGCCGCATCCCCCCGCAGGCGCTGGAAGCGAAGCGGGCGCGGGCGGACGCACTGCGGGAGGTGATTGCCGGGGATCTGCAGTCACTGCGCCGCGAGGCGGGCGGCCTGATCGGCAGGGGCCGCAGGGGGGCCGCATTCTCCATCCCCTCACGCGGCATCCCGGGGTGGGCTCTCGCGGCCGCAGCGGGCGCCGTGGCGGGGATCATGGCCGCGCTGCGCGGCCGCGCTAAACCCCGGTCTGACGGTACAAGTTGAACGGTTGAACGTCAGCGTATAATGGGGTGGAGGTGAGTCATGCCGAATGTAGGTTGGCCGGAGCTGATCGTCATCTTGATCATTGCGCTGTTGCTGTTCGGCCCCCAGCGGCTGGCGGGCATCGGCGCCGCGATGGGCCGGGCCATCCGGGAGTTCCGGGGCGCGATCCGGGATACCGAAAGCGAGTTGGACAAGCCGGCGTCACCTGACAAGCGCGACACTTGATGGGAGGGCCGGGTATGGAAGACCGGCCGATGACGATCATCGAACATCTTGAGGAGCTGCGATTGCGGCTCCTCATTGCGTTGGCGGCATTTGCCGTGGCGACCGGCATCAGTTTTCTCTTTGTCGACCGGCTGCTCGCATTTCTGATCCGCCCGGTCGGCCACCTCGTGTTTCTCGGTGTCACCGACGCTTTCTTCATCCGCTTCAAAGTCGCCGCGATGGCCGGGGTCTTCCTCAGTCTGCCGGTGGTGCTCTATCAGATCTGGCGCTTCGTGGGCACCGGGCTCACCCGGACCGAGCGCCGCTACACGCTCTCGCTGCTGCCGCCGGCGCTGCTGCTGTTTGTGACCGGCGCGGCCTTTGCCTTTGTCGCCATCTTGCCGATCACGGTCCGGTTCCTGTTGAGCTACGAGACGCCGACGCTGCAGGCGATGATTTCGGTCGGCTCCTACACCTCGTTTGCCACGGCGCTCGTCCTGGCGTTCGGGCTGGTCTTCCAGCTGCCGATTGTGATCCTGTTTCTGGCGCGACTGGGTATCGTCACGCCCCAATCCCTCGTCGCCGGACGCCGGTATGCCATTCTCGGCATCTTCGTGGCCTCCGCGGTCCTCACGCCGGGCACGGACGTCGTCTCCCAGATGATGATGGCCGTCCCCACGTACCTGCTGTATGAGATCAGCATCTGGGTTGCCCGCGTCGTCTCGACGAAGGGCCGCCGCACCGAAGCACTCCACCCTGACTGAGCGTTCTGGGAGGCGGGTACCGCGCGGATAGGGAATCCACCCCCGGAGGGTGGTCGGGAGCAATGAGGAGCGGAGGCCAGCGGCTGGGGCGGCGGCCCCGGAACCCGTGGTGGCTGCTGTTGTTCGTGGTGATCGCCGGCGCGCTCCTGGGCAGCGTCATCGCGGACGCGGTGGTCGGCTACCCGGTGCTGTCATTCCTGTCCCGCGACGTCCGCGCCGGCATCGACCCGCCGTTCACCTTTGATCTGCGGGTGTTCACCCTCACGCTGGGCGCGACCATCCGCCTCAATCTGGCGATTCTGGTCGGGATCGTGCTGGCGATCTGGATCTTTCGCTTGCTGCAATAGTGGGCTCAAGTCAGCCATTCCCGTGAATTGAATCCCCCGGGTGTCGTTGTTATACTTCAACCACGCACGCCATCAGGATGGAGGGCCTGTCCTGAACCCGCGCGGCGCGGGTGGTTCAAGACGATGGCGAGAGCATGGACGCAGCATGCCCAAACCCTCCTCCCTGATGGGATCGGTGCCGGAGGAATTACGGCCGCGTGAACGTCTCCGCCGGCAGGGGGTCGGGGCCCTGTCCAGCGCTGAACTGGTTGCGGTCGTGCTGGGCACCGGCACCGTCCGCGCGACCGCGCTCGACGTGGCCGTCGCGCTGCTGACCTGCTTCGGGTCATTAGGACGGTTGTCGCGGGCGTCACTCGATGAAGTGCGCGGCGTGCCGGGGGTCGGCGAAGCGAAAGCCCTGCGGCTGCTGGCGGCGATGGAGCTGGGGCGCCGGCTGCTGGAACCGGGAGCGCCCCGGCCGGTGATCCGGTCGGCCGCGGACGCGGCGGCTGCCGTCAGCGTCTCGATGCGGCATCTGGACCGGGAGCATTTCCGGGCGGTCCTGCTGAATACGAAGCACGAAGTGCTCGAGGTGGTGGAAGTGTCGGTGGGTGGGCTGGCCTCGGCGCCGGTCCATCCACGAGAAGTCTTTAAGGAAGCTGTGCGCCGCAGCGCGGCGGCGGTGATCGTGGTGCACAACCATCCGTCCGGCGACGCGCAGCCGAGCCGGGACGACGTGATGATCACGGAGCAGCTGCGGGCGGCCGGCCGGCTGATCGGGATCGAACTGCTCGATCACCTCATCATCGGCGACGGCACGTACACCAGCCTTCGAGATCTGCGCCTTGGGTTTGCTTAGGAGGGGTCGGGAGCGTGCTGAATTTCTTGTTCGGCCGGCTGAGCCGGGACATGGGCGTGGATCTGGGGACGGCGAACACCCTGATCTATGTTCGGCGCGAAGGCATCGTGCTGCGTGAACCGTCGGTGGTCGCCAAACGCGCCGACGACGGGCAGATCCTGGCGGTCGGGGAAGAGGCCAAGCGGATGATCGGGCGTACACCCGGCGACATCATCGCGACACGGCCCCTGCGGGACGGTGTGATCGCCGACTTCGACACGACCGCGGCAATGCTCTCCTACTTCATCCGCAAGGGGCTGCGTAACCGCACGTTGATGCGGCCCCGCGTCATCGTCGGTATCCCGTCGGGCGTGACGGGCGTGGAGAAGCGCGCCGTGATCGACGCGACCGAGCAGGCGGGGGCGCGCGAGGCCTACCTGATTGAAGAGCCGATGGCCGCGGCCATCGGTGCGGGCCTCCCGGTCTCGGAACCCGTGGGCAGCATGGTCGTGGATATCGGCGGCGGCACCACCGAGGTCGCCGTGATCGCGCTGGGCGGGATCGTCACGGTCAAATCGATCCGCGTCGGCGGCGACGAGATGGACGAGGCCATCATCCAGTACTGCCGCCGCGCCTACAACCTGCTGATCGGAGAGCGCACCGCCGAGGAGATCAAGATCTCCATCGGCTCCGCGTACCCGATGAAGGAAGAGCAGACGATCGACGTGCGCGGGCGCGACCTGGTCAGCGGTCTGCCCCGCACGGTGCGCATGACCAGCTCCGAAGCGCGGGAGGCACTGGCGGAGCCGGTGGCCCAGATCGTGGAGGCCGTCAAGCAGACGCTGGAGCGCACGCCCCCGGAACTGGCGGCGGACATCGTCGACCGGGGCATTATTCTGGTAGGCGGCGGATCGCTGCTGCGCGGCATCGACCGGTTGTTGATCGAGGAAACCGGCATGCCGGTGACGCTCACCGATGACCCGCTGTCCGCGGTCGCTCTGGGCACGGGGCGGGCGCTGGAGGAGATCGAGACCTTGAAGCGCGTGCTCATCACGTCGAGAAGGCTCTGACATGCGTCGAGTCACGAGTCACGAGTGACGGGGTTGGGCAGGTGACGGACCTCCTCCTGGCGCGCCGGCGGCTCGTGGTCTTCCTCGGCCTGTGCGTCGTGCTGCTGGGACTGCTGACGGGACAGGCCCGGACCCCGGAGCGGCGGCTGGTCGGACCGCTGGGCTCCGCCGCGCTCACGTTGCTGGCGCCCATTCAGACAGCCATGGCGCGGGCGGCCCAGTCGGCGTCCGACGCCTGGCAGCGCTACCTGCAGATCGGGCGTCTGCGGGTGGACAACGCCCGCCTCCGAGCGCAGGTGGAGGAACTCTCCCGCCAGGTGAGCCTGCTGCGGGAGGACGCGTTGTCGTCGCGGCGTCTGGAGCAGCTACTGGGGATCCGCCCATTCGCCCCTGGGCGCACAGTTGCGGCGCGAGTGATCGCGCGGGATCCCGCGCGATGGTTCAACTCCCTGCTGATCGATCGCGGGGCGAGGGATGGGGTGCGGCGGAACGACCCCGTCCTCAGCGCCGACGGCGTGGTCGGCCGGGTGATCGAAGTGACCCCCACGGCATCGCGCGTCCTGTTAATTTCCGATTCCCGGAGCGCCGTGGGCGTGATCGTGCAGCGGTCCCGTGACGCGGGCGTCGTGGAGGGCAAAGGCGGCGCGACCCTGCAGCTGAACTACCTCTCACGCGAGGCAACCGTGCGGGTCGGTGACATCGTCGTGACCTCAGGGCTCGGCGGTGTCTTTCCCCGCGGCCTGGTGATCGGCAGGGTCGCCCGCATGATCCGCGAGGAGGGGGCTCTGCTGCAGGAGGCGGTGATCGAACCCGCCTCCCCGCTGGACCGGCTGGAGGAGTTGCTCGTCATCGTGAGCACGCGCTAGGAGTGTTGAGGGGGCCGGTCGGCAAGGTCCTGGCGTACGGGGGCATCTTTATCGTCGCCGCGCTGGTCCAGTCGGCCTGGCTCGTGCGGCTGCAGGTCTGGGGCGCGGTCATTGATCCCCTCCTGCCGCTGGTCGTGGCGATCGGAATTTTTCGCGGGTCGGAGGCGGGCGCCGTCGCAGGGGCCTCGGCAGGGTTGCTGCAGGACCTGCTCGGCGGCGCCACGCTCGGACTGCACGGATTGGCTCAGACGGTGGTCGGATTCGCGGCAGGCATGTTCGAACGCAGCATGTACCTCGAGGACCCGCTGCTGCCGGCGGTCGCGACGTTTGCGGCCACGGTGGCGGGGGAGACTCTGGTCCGGGTCGTGGTCGTGATCGCACATCTGGGTCCGGTGCCATGGCCGGCGACGGTGCCGGAGATCCTCGTCCAGGGTGCGTTGAACAGCGCCATCGCTCCGCTGGCCTTCCGGCTCGTCCGCAGCATCGAGCAGCGCTTCCGGAAGCGGTACGAAGAGAGCTGACGGAGGCGGGCTCCATGCATGAGCCACAACCGGCGCACCGGCTGACCGCGCTGAGTATCATCATCGCCGTGCTGGTGGGCGTGTTGACCGTCCGCCTGTGGCAGCTGCAGGTGCTGCAGGGGGCCTACTACCTTCAACTGTCGGAAGACAACCGCGTCCGCGACTACGCCCTCACCGCTCCCCGTGGGGTGATCTACGACCGCCGGGGCCGCCCGCTGGTGACAAACCGTCCGTCCTTCACGGTCGCGGTCCTGCCGCTGGAGATGCGCGCACCCGCCGAGGTCCTGCCGCGTTTGGCCGCGCTCCTCGACGTCCCCCTGCGCGAGATTCAAGACAAGATCGACGCCGGCGCCCAGCGGCCGTTTGAGCCGGTCCGGATCCGCCGCGACGTGGGCCAATCGGCCGTGACGCGGGTCGAGGAGAACCGGCTGGACCTGCCGGGCGTCGTGATCCTCGTCGAGCCGGTGCGCTCCTACCTGCACGGGAAGATCGTGGCGCACGTCCTCGGACATCTGGGCGAAGTGTCGGAGCGGCAACTGACCGAACTGCGCGACGCGGGCTACAAACCAGGCGATCTGATCGGCAAGGACGGGGTCGAGCGGGCGTACGAGGGGGTGCTGCGCGGCACCGACGGGCGGCTGCGCGTGGAGGTCGACGCGATGGGACGTCCTCTGCGCGTCCTGTCGCGCGTCGCGCCGAGCCCCGGCCGCTCCATTGTCCTGACCATCGATCTCGACCTGCAGAAAGCCGCCTACGACGCGTTGCGCAAAAGCGGTCACCGCTCGGGAGCGGTCGTCGCCCTGGATCCACGCAACGGAGACGTGCTGGCGATGGTGAGCCTGCCGGCGTATGATCCCAACCAGTTCGCGATCGGGATCAGCGCGAAAGCCTGGAAGATGGTGACGGCCGATCCCCTGCACCCGCTGCTGAACCGCGCCAGCGGCGCCGCCTTCGAACCGGGGTCGGTGTTCAAGCTCGTGACCGCTACGGCCGCGCTGCAGGAGGGCATCGCGACGCGATCCAGCGTCTTCTACGCCCCGGGATTCTTTCGCCTCGGGCGGTGGGTCTGGCGGGACCTCGGCGTGTGGGGCAACGTCAACTTCATCACCGGCATCGCCAACTCCATCAACGTGGTCTTCTACACCCTCGGCTACCGGCTGGGCGGCGAACGGCTGGCCGCCTATGCGCGGCTGATGGGCCTGGGCCAACGCACCGGCATCGATCTGCCGGGAGAGGTGTCGGGCACCATTCCCAGCCCGTCGACCAAGCAGCAGCTCGTGGGGGAACCCTGGTATCCGGGCGATGCGGTCAACATGTCGATCGGACAGGGCGCGGTGACGATCACGCCGCTGCAGGCCGCCCGGCTGATGGCATTCGTCGCCAACAACGGCCGGCTGTTGCAGCCCAGGCTGCTGCTGATGGTCACCGAGCGGGACGGCCGCACGCAGCGGATGCCGGCGGTCGTCCTGTCCACGGCGCACTTTGCGGCCGCCACGTTCGCCACGCTGCACGAAGGGTTGCTGGCGGTGGTGGAGCGCGGCACCGGCCGCGCGTCAAGGATCGAGGGTCTGCTGGTGGGCGGCAAGACGGGTAGCGCGGAGAACCCGCGCGGCAAGCCGCACGCCTGGTTCGCGGGATACGCGCCGGCCGATCATCCCCGCCTGGTGCTGGTCGCGTTCGTCGAGCACGGCTATCGCGGCGGCCGCACCGCGGCACCGATCGTGCGCGCGGTGCTGACCACGGCCTTTCCGAACGTCGTCCCCCAGGAGAGTGCGCCCTGAACCGGCGCCTGCTGCGCTTTTTGGATTGGCCGCTACTGGCGGCGACCCTGGGCCTGGTGGCCGGCGGGATCGTCGTGCTGTACAGCGCGACCCACGCCGCCGGCACCGGGCCGGTCTTTGTGAAAGTGCGGTTGCTGCATGCCGCGGCCGGCATGCTTGCGCTGGGGGTGGCGGCGGCGATCGACTACCGGGTCGTCGTGCGGGTCTGGCGGCCGATCCTCATCGGCACCGTCGTGCTCCTAGCGGTCGTCGACGTGATCGGCCGGACGGCGATGGGCGCGCAGCGGTGGATCCCGCTGGGGCCGCTGGGAGGCTTCCAACCCTCCGAGATCGCGAAGCTGGCGATCATCATCGCGCTGGCGAAGCTGCTCGAATCCCGCGAGCGGTGGTCGTTTGCGGGCGTGGCCGGACTGCTGGTGGTCGTGGCGATCCCCACCGGACTGATTATCGAGCAGCCCGATCTCGGTACCGCGCTGGTCATGCTGGCGATCTTCGCTGCGATGGTGTTTGCCGCCGGCGCGCCGGTGCGCGTGCTGGCCGTGCTGGCGGGCGCCGCCGCCGGCGCCGCCCCGGTGCTGTGGGGGCTGCTGCGCGACTACCAGCGCACCCGTCTCACGGTGTTCCTCGATCCGGGAATCGACCCGCTGGGGGCCGGGTACGCCCTCATCCAGTCCAAGATCGCGGTGGGCTCCGGGCAGCTGTGGGGCAAGGGGCTGCTGGCCGGCACCCAGAGCCTGCTGCACTTCATCCCCGAGCAGCACACCGACTTCATCTTCACGGTGATCGGCGAAGAGCTGGGATTCGTCGGGGCGGCGGTGATGCTGGCGCTGTTTGCGCTGTGGTTGTGGCGCGGCATGGCGATCGCGATGCAGAGCAAGGATCGCGCGGGGACCCTGCTGGCGGTCGGGGTGGTGGCGATGGTGGTCTTCCACGTCTTCATCAACGTGGGGATGACCGTGGGGCTGATGCCGATCACCGGCATCCCGCTGCCGTTCATCAGCCACGGTGGCACCGCGCTGGTGGTGATGCTGGCGGCCACGGGGCTGCTACTGAGCATTGGGATGCGGCGAAAAAAGATTCTGTTTTGAGGAGTGCCGATGGCCAAGGAAATTATCGCGAATGTCGAGTCGTTCGAGACCCGGGTGGCGGTGATGGACGGCGGCGCGCTGGTGAACATCTTCATCGAGCGCGGCGAGCCGCTGGCCGGCAACATCTACAAAGGCCGGGTGGCCAACGTGCTGCCCGGGATGGAAGCCGCGTTCGTGGACATCGGGTTGGACCGTAACGCGTTTCTGCACGTCGGTGACATCCGCTCGCAGCGGCTGGCGGGGGAAGAAGTGGAGGAATCGTTCGGCCGCGGGGCCATCGCGCAGCGCCTGCGGGTCGGTCAGGAGATCCTCGTCCAGGTCACCAAGGAACCGATGGGGACGAAAGGCGCCCGCGTCACCACGTACGTGGCGCTGCCGGCGTACTACCTGGTGCTGATGCCGACGGTGAACTACGTCGGCGTGAGCCGGCGCATCGAGAACGACGCGGAGCGCAAGCGGCTGCGACAGCTGGCGGACCGGCTGCGGCCGAAGGGCATGGGGGTGATCGTGCGCACCGCGGCCGAGGGCGTGTCGGAGAAGGAACTGGCCGATGATGTGCAGTTTCTCTCGGCGATGTGGGCGCGGGTGGAGGAACGATCCCGCACCAGCCGTGCGCCGGCCCTGGTGTACCAGGATCTGCATCTGATCCGGCGCGTGGTGCGTGATCTGTTCACCGCAGACGTGTCGCGGTTTGCGATCGATTCTCCGGAGGAATACGGCCGCGTGTCCGAATTACTGGCCTCGTTCGCGCCGAAACTGAAGCCCCGGCTGTTCCTGCACCGCGATGCCGAGCCGATCTTTGAGCGATTCGGAGTGGAAAAGGAACTGGACAAAGCCCTGCGCCGCAAGGTCTGGTTGAAATCCGGCGGCTACGTGGTGATCGACCGCACGGAAGCGCTGACGGTGATTGACGTCAACACCGGCAAATATGTCGGCAAGACCGATCTGGCCAGCACGATCTTCCGCACGAACCTGGAAGCCATCGGCGAGATCGTGCGGCAGATCGCGCTGCGCGATATCGGCGGCATCATCCTGGTGGATTTCATCGACATGGAGAACGAGCAGCACCGCCGCAAGGTGATGCAGGCGCTGGCCGACGCCGTGCGCGGAGACCGGTCCAAGATCCACATCATCGATCTCACCGGTCTGGGGCTGGTCGAGATCACCCGCAAGCGCGTCTACCAGGACCTGGAAGAAGTGATGCGCATCCCGTGCCCGTACTGCGAAGGCCGTGGCCGGGTGCTGTCGCCGGAGACGATGGCCCTGCGGGTGCGCCGGGAACTGCGCAAACACCTGCGGACCACGTCCGCTCCCGCCCTGGTCGTGGAAGTCCATCCCGAGGTGTATGCTCAGCTGTTTCGCGACGGTCCCGGCTGGCTGGAAGCCCTGGAGGCCCAGACGGCTCACCGCGCCGTGGTCCGGGGGCGCGAGGGCATGCACCTGGAGCGGATGGCCGTGTTGGAGGTCGAGTCGGTGCAGATGGTGGAGGGGGAGGAGCTGCCGAAGCCGCTGACGCGCTCGCAGGTCTACTGGCTGGATCAGGAAGCCGCGGAGCCCGTGACGGTCGGCCGGAATGATGATGACGAGGACATCGCGCTGGCCGCGGGCGCGGCGCACGGCGGATTGGTCGGCCGGCTAATGCGATTGCTGCGGCGGACGTGACTGTGATACACTAACGACGCGAACTGTCGTTGGTCGATGACCGTTGGTCGTTGGTCGACAACGCAGTTCGTTTTTGCGACCAACGATCAACGACCAGACGGGAATGGGGTGCGGTAGTGTACGCAGTGGTCGAAGCGGGGGGCAGGCAGTACCGGGTCGAAGAGGGCGCGACGCTGAAGGTCGAGCGCCTCGACGCCGAGCCCGGCAGTTCGGTGACGTTGGATCGCGTCGTCCTGCTCGGGGACGGCCGTGACCTGCGCCTAGGCGCACCGACGGTGCAGGGCGCCTCGGTGACGGCGACGGTCGTGGCCCACGGGCGCGGCCGGAAGATCGTGGTCATGAAGTACAAGCCGAAGGCGCACTACCGCCGCAAGACCGGGCACCGGCAGGACTTTACGACGCTCAAGATTGACAAGATCGAGCTGAAGAAGAAGTAACTCACGTTCATGGTTCGTGGTTCGTCGTTCAGCGATGAACCATGAACGACGAACCATGGTGGGTAGTTTGGAGGTTCAGCCATGGCACACAAGAAGGGCATGGGATCGTCCCGCAATGGGCGGGACAGCAAGAGCAAGCGGCTGGGCGTGAAGCGGTTCGCGGGCCAGACCGTGTCCGCGGGCAGCGTGATCATCCGCCAGCGCGGCACGAAAGTGCGACCCGGCGCCAACGTCGGCCTGGGCCGCGACGACACGCTGTTCGCGCTCGTCGACGGGGTAGTGGCGTTCGAGCGGCGCGGCCGCGACAGCCGCCAGGTTAGCGTCCATCCGGTCCAGGCGTAGCTCGGGCTGATATCTCCATTCTCGAGGGCTCGGTTCACCATCGGTATCGGTGTTGAACCGGGCCCTCGCGTCTTCTTGCGTCCATTGCGTCTGTTGAGTCGATTGCGTAACCTGCAATTAGAGTCGATAGAGGACGCAAGAGGCGCAATAGACGCCACAGACGCAAGGGGACGGTAGTCAGTGTTCATTGACCGCGCGGTCGTGGACGTCAAGGGCGGGGACGGTGGAAACGGCGTGGTCAGCTTCCGCCGGGAGAAGTTCGTTCCCAAGGGCGGTCCCAGCGGCGGCGACGGCGGCAACGGCGGCGACGTGATCTTTGTCGCGGATGAGGGGTTGTCCACCCTGCTGGACTTCACCTACCGGCGGCACTTCCACGCGCAGCGGGGCGGCCACGGGGAGGGGAGCAAACGGTCTGGCCGGCGCGGGTCGTCGCTAATCGTCCCCGTCCCGGTGGGCACGATCGTCAGAGATCTGGCCACCGGGGATACGATTGCCGATCTCGTCGAGCACGGGCAGCGCGTGATCGTGGCAAAAGGCGGCAGAGGCGGGCGCGGCAATGCCAGGTTCGCGACGGCGACCCGGCGCGCCCCCCGCCGTGCCGATCCGGGTCAGGGCGGACAGGAACGCCGCCTGGAGCTCGAGCTGCGGCTGATAGCCAACGTCGGACTCGTCGGGTTGCCCAACGCAGGCAAGTCGACGCTGCTGGCGGCGGTATCCGCGGCGCGGCCCAAGATCGCCGACTATCCGTTCACCACGCTGGAGCCGGTGCTCGGCGTCGTGGCGCTGCCGGACGGGCGGAGTTTCGTGGTGGCGGATCTTCCGGGGTTGATCGAGGGTGCCTCGGCGGGTGCCGGGCTGGGGCATCAGTTTCTCCGCCACGTGATTCGCACACAGGTGCTCATCCACGTTGTCGATCTCGCGGCGGGTGGAGCCGCGGATCTGGAGGCGGTGAACCGCGAGCTCTGGGCGTACGATCCACAGCTTCGCAACCGCCCGATGGTCATCGCCCTCAACAAGATCGATCAGCCGCAGGCCAAAAAGCGCCTCGAGGAAGTGGCCGGAGCGCTGACGTCCGCGGGGCTTCGCGTGGCGGCGATCTCGGCCGCCACCGGCGAGGGCGTGGCGGCGCTCCTGCGCATCGTGGCAAACCTGCTGGATGAGGTGCGCGTCCGCGGCGGGACGACGACGGCAGAGGCGCCGGGCGTCAGTCTGCCGACCCCGGACGCGGTCTGAGAGGAGCGGGGACGTGCGGCTGGGCGTGATGGGCGGAACGTTCGATCCGGTGCACTACGGCCACCTGGTCACCGCCGAGGAAGCGCGCGCGCAGTTCCGGCTCGATCAGGTGCTCTTCGTGCCGAACAGGTACCCGCCGCACAAGTCACTCGACGGTGTCAGTTCCCCGGAGCATCGCTACACGATGGCGCTGATGGCGACGGTGACCAACCCGTACTTCGGGGTTTCGCGGATGGAGATCGACCGGCAGGGACCCTCCTACACGATCGACACGCTGCTGGCGCTGCGCGTGGAGTATGCCGCACGAGATCTGTTTTACATCACCGGCGCCGACTCGATCTTGCAGATCGTGCGCGGGGAATGGGAGCGCGCCGCGGAATTGCTGACCCTCTGCCAGTTCATCGCCGCCAGCCGCCCGGGGTTTGCGCTGCAGCCGGACGAACTGGCGAGGCGGAACGTCACCGGGAATCCGCTGCAGAACGTGCATGTCATGGAGATTCCCGCGCTGGCCATTTCCTCGACGGATATTCGCGCCCGCGTGGCCACCGGCCGCCCCATCAAGTACCTCCTCCCCGAGGCGGTGGAGACATACATCATCAAGCACGGGCTCTACCGGCCCGGTCCGAGCTGAGCGGTGACCACTCCGCGCGATCTGGCGCTGCTCGCGGCCGAGGTGATGGACGCTAAGCGCGCCGACGACGTGATCGTCCTGGAGGTGGCGCGGCATACCCCGGTCACGGATTACTTCGTGATCGGATCCGCGCAGTCCACGGTCCAGATCCGGGCGGTTGTCGAGGCCGTGGAGGAGGAACTCACCGCGCAGGGCGCCCGCCCCCTCAACCGGGAAGGCGATCCGCAGGCCCGCTGGGTGCTGCTCGATTTCGGTGCCGTGGTGGTCCATGTCTTCGGTCCGGAGGCGCGGCGGTACTATACGCTGGAACGCCTGTGGGCCGACGCGCCGATCCTGGAGCGGTGAGCCATGCTCCTCAACATTCGCGACGCGTCGCCACAGGACGTGGACTTCCTGGTCGGCACCTACGAGTGGGCCTATCGCGGCGGGTATTCGGCCTGTTTCGATCGGTACGGGGTGATCGGCCCGCAAGATTTCTGGTGGGTGCAGGCGGAGAAGTCCGTTTCGGTGATCGAAATCGATCGCTCGTCTGCCGGCCTGCTGATCATCGGCAAGGACCGCAGACAACTGCTTGTCGAGGAATTGCTCGTCGCCGGTGACGGCCATGCCGGGCGTGCGGATCGAGAGAGCGGCATGTTGATTCCCCGTCTCTATGGGCAACTTGTCGAGCACTTCAAGAGGGGACGGCAGGACCGGATTCTGCTGCGGGCGGCCGAACGCAATACGGTCGCCCTTGACCTGGCTCACCGCCACCAGTTCACGTTTGTCAACGCGCTGGTCGTGTCGGCGGGCGCCGCGGCGGCGCGGCCATCGATTCCTGAAGGCTATGCGATCCGTCGGGCCACCGCCGACGACGAACGCGTCGTCGCGCGCTTATCCGACGAGCTCCTGGGGGAATCGTTCGCGTCGTCACGCCGCCCCTCTCCGCGCCGGAAGCGGGTCGGCGATGTGCGCACATTCCTCGCTGAGCGCGACCGATACGTCACCGGTGTGGCACTGACGCACGTGGAAGCGGGCACCGGTCTGTGGGCGGTCGCGGTCCGCGAGGCGCATCGGCGGAAGCGGATCGGCGCGGCACTCGCCGGCGCCGCGCTGCAATACCTGCAGCACCTCGGGGTGAAGCCGGTCGCCACGTACTGGGCACTCGACCCCGGCGCCGCCCGTCTCGCCCAGCGGCTCGGCGCAACGACCGAACGCACCTACCTCTATCTGCAGAAGAGCATCTAGTAACTCGTTCCGGAACGAGTTGTGTTCTGTCCCTCGAATTAGTGACGTGTTCGATATTGACAAGATCGAGAATAGGCCAACGCTTTGCCCGGCCGCATTCTCCACGAGTGCCAACACGCGCACTAGATTCACCCAGACGCCCCTTTGCGGATTGAAGAGACATGAATGAAGTGACTTCATTGCCGAGGCGCTGTCGTGCAGTTTCTGGGGCAACGAAAACGTCATGGTAGTATGGGCCATGATTCCAGATCTGATTGCCCACGCAACCCGGCTCTCGGATCGGGAGCTGCTTGACCAGATTGAATGTCTCGCCCAGCGCGAGCGGGAGGCCACCGCAGCCCTCATCGCTCACCTCGCCGTGATTGACGAGCGCCGCCTCTACCTCAGCGAAGGGTTCTCCTGCCTGTTCACTTACTGCCGGCAAGTCCTTCATTACTCCGAGCACGCCGCGTACAACCGAATGGAAGTTGCGCGCGCCGTTCGCAAGTACCCGGTCATTCTCGAACTGCTCGGCGATGGGTCCCTCAGCCTGACTGCTGTGCGTTTACTGGCACCCGAATTGACTCCCGCGAACCACTTGGATGTCCTGCGGGCGGCCCGGCATCTGGGCAAGCGAGAGGTGGCGGAGCTTCTTGCCCGGCTGCGTCCTCAGCCGGCCGTGCCCTCAAGGATCCGCCAGTTGCCGACCCGCACTGCCAGTCTGGTGTTCGATCCTCCACCGAACGCTGAGGGTGCCGGTGAACACCCACTTGGACCGGACGCGCCAACTCTGCAGATTCGGCCTCCGGCGAAACCCGTCGTGGTCCCGCTCTCGCCAAAGCGGTATAAGGTCCAGTTCACGGCGACCAAGGAAACCCATGACCTGCTGCGGCGGGCCCAGGATCTGCTTCGGCACCAGATCCCCAATGGTGATGAGGGAGAGGTGATCGCCAGGGCCTTGAAGGTCCTCGTGAGCAGGTTGGAAGAAGAGAAGATCGCGGCAACCGACCGCCCACGGGCCCGTGTTGCTACGGACGCCCGCTCTCGCCATATCCCGGCCGAAGTCAAGCGGCAGGTCTGGGCCCGCGACGGCGGCAGGTGTGCGTTCGTAGCAGATAGTGGGCGGCGGTGTACCGAGCAGGGCTTCCTGGAGTTCCATCACGCCGAGCCCCATGGCGTGGGTGGAAAGGCGACGGTTGACAATATCGAACTGCGGTGCCACTCACATAATGGATACGAGGCCAATGCATATTACGGTCCGACCCAGATCGAGCCAGAGTTCAGAACCGTGCGCAAATTGGGTCTTTGAGGTGTGTCCCGGGCAACGCCGAGTCCTATCCGAGGCCATCGTCGCTCGTGATTCTACTGACCGGGATCTGGGGGCCACACGGTGTTGCGAAGGTAGCACTGCGGGCTGGTGTACGAGACGGCGTCGATGAGAATGAGTCGCGCTTGACTCGAAGGGATCGTCGTCCATCGATAGGTCATTCGGGTCCAATGCGATGGGCATTCTTTGTAGCCATTGTTCACGTACAGGACGAGCCTGGGGAAGGCGAATTTGACGCCGCCGAGCCCTAACGGTTGCTCGAACGCCTTGAATACAGCAAGGTCGGGGGTCGAGAATTGCGGGGAGAAACGAAAGACGTACACATCATAACCGGAGCAGCTCGCGCCACATGAGAGTTTCTGAATCACCCAGATCGCTTCATCAGGGGAGGGGACGGCTGTCCCGGCGATCCTCGCGGCGGAAACGCCCGGCTGACAGCCATGCATCGCGAGATAGTTGGCGGTGTCGCTTACGTTGAATGACCATGGCACCGCGTACTTCTCGTTTCTCAGCCGACCCCGATGAATCTTCCCGCGCAGCGATAGGGCCTTCCTACGTCGACTTCGTAGAACACGTAGCGATGCCCGGCGAGGGCAAAGCGAAGTGTCTGGAGGGGCTGCTGCCCTGCCGCCGGGAGTGTGTTAGAGGGCACCGAGACGGCTAGAATCGAAAGAAGCGCCAGCAGCCAGGAGACGCGGAATCTCAATTCGGTGTGGCAGGCGACCTCGTTTGAGGCGGACGTTCGATGGGACGGCGTCCACACCTTGGCGGCGCCGCACCCGCATACCAGCGCATAGGTAATCGAGGATGACTCCAGACCGCATGTTGACGAGTCTTTGGATAGCTGGCTATAATGAACCAACGCAACGCGATGATCGGAAGCAGTAGGCTGATGCAGGTCTAGCGAGCCGGAAGACAGGGTGCAATTCCGGTACCGTCGGATCAGCCGAACTCGTCCGGGAGCAGTCTGACAAACAGACCGTCCACCGCACGATACGCGGTGTGAGAGGATAGCGCCCGAGTCGTTGGGGCTGTAGCTCAGGGGGAGAGCGCCCGCTTGGCGTGCGGGAGGTCGCGGGTTCAATTCCCGCCAGCTCCACCAAGTGCGGGATCGCTGTCAACAGGGGTGGTACCGCGGAGCGTGCCTTCGTCCCCGGCGACGGAGGCATTTTCATTTTCAGGAAAGGGTGTGAGTAGGTGGACACCGGGCGGATGGTGTGGTGGAACGGACGGATTGTTCCGGCCGAAGAGGCGACCGTGTCGCTCTTCTCGCACGCACTGCATTACGGCAGCAGCGTGTTTGAGGGCATCCGGGCCTACGCGACTCCGAGGGGACCGGCCGTGTTCTGCCTGTCCCACCACGTGGAGCGCCTGTTCGACTCGTGCCGGATTTTCCGGATGGCGCTGCCCTACACGCCGGACCAGATCGCCGACGCCATCACGTCCACCGTACGTGCGAACGGGCACGACAACTGTTACATCCGGCCGCTCGTGTTCCGTGGCACCGGCTCGTTCAGCCTCGATCCCCGGAAGTCGTCGCTGGAGGTCGCCGTGATGACGCTGGAGTGGGGTCCGTACCTGGGCGCGGAAGCGCTCGAGCGCGGCGTCGACGTCATGGTCAGTTCCTGGCGGCGGATGGCGCCCAACACCTTCGCGCCCATGGCGAAGATCGGCGGGCAGTACGTGAACTCCCAGTTCGTGGTCATGGAGGCGGTGGACGCGGGATTCGTGGAGGGCATCGCGCTTGACGTGCAGGGCTACGTCAGCGAGGGCAGCGGCGAGAACATCTTCGTGGTGAAGGACGGGACGGTGTACACGCCGCCGCTGGCCAGCGCCGTGCTCCCCGGAATCACGCGCGCGGTGGTGATAACCTTGTGCGCCGCCTCGGGCCTCGTCGTCGAGGAACGGCCGCTGCCGCGGGAGTTCCTGTACGTGGCCGATGAGGCGTTCTTCACGGGGACGGCGGCGGAGATCACGCCGATTCGTTCGGTCGATCGCGTGGCGATCAGCGGCGGACGCGGACCTGTCACCGCCCGGCTGCAGGAGGAATTCTTCGGCATCACGTCGGGCCGGATCCCC
Organism: bacterium; assembly: GCA_036505015.1. Classification (GTDB taxonomy): domain Bacteria; phylum Sysuimicrobiota; class Sysuimicrobiia; order Sysuimicrobiales; family Kaftiobacteriaceae; genus DASXUC01. The sequence goes on from DASXUC010000088.1 coordinate 34,115, forward strand.
GACCCGTACGGCTGGCTCACACCGGTGCGGACCGCATCCCCTGTGTCCGGGAGCTGAGGAGCGAAGACCGATGGAACGCTACAGCCCGACGGATATCGAGGCGAAGTGGCAGGCGAGGTGGGACGCCGACCGGCTCTCCTACGCGCCCGACTTCGACCCGCGCCCGAAGTACTACTTCCTGACCATGTATCCATACCCGTCCGGCGACCTGCACATCGGGCACTGGTACGCGATGGCGCCGTCGGATACCGGCGCGCGGTTTCGGCGCATGCAGGGCTACAACGTCATGTTCCCGATCGGCTTCGACGCCTTCGGCCTGCCCGCGGAGAACGCGGCGATCCAGCACGGCATCCATCCGTACACCTGGACGATGGAGAACATCGCCCGCATGCGCACGCAGCTGCGCTCGATGGGCGCCATGTGGGACTGGTCGCGCGAGGTGGTGACCTGCAGTCCCGAGTATTACGTCTGGAACCAGTGGTTCTTCTTGCAGATGTACGAACGGGGGCTGGCCTACCGGGCCCTGGCGTCCGTGGACTGGTGTCCGAAGGACAACACGAGCCTGGCGCGGGAGCAGGTCGTCGGGGAGGGGCGGGTCTGCGAGCGGTGCGGCACGCCCGTGATCAAGAAGAACCTGGAACAGTGGTTCTTGAAGATCACCGCCTACGCCGAAGAACTGCTGGACTTCTCGTCGATCGAATGGCCGGAGCGCCTGCGCACCCTGCAGCAGAACTGGATCGGTCGCAGCGAGGGCGTCGAGTTCGCCATGGAGCTCGACGGCCATCCGGGCCGGGGCTTCCGCGTCTTCACGACGCGGCCCGACACCGTCTACGGCATGACGTTTGCCGTTCTGGCTCCCGAGCACCCGCTGGTCGATGCGATCACGGCCGCCGACCGGCGGGCCGATGTCGACGCCTACAAGTTCAAGGCGGCCCGCGAATCCGACATCGAGCGGCTGTCGACGGAGAAGGAGCGCGACGGCGTCTTCACCGGCGCGTATGCGATCAATCCGATGAATGGGGCACGGGTCCCGGTCTACGTGGCCGACTACGTGCTGCTGAGTTACGGCACGGGTGCGATCATGGGCGTGCCGGCCCACGATACCCGCGACTTCGATTTCGCGAAGAAATACGACCTGCCCATCACCGTCGTCATCGCACCGCCGGGGTGGAACAACCGGGCGCTGACGGAGGCGTACCTGGGAGAAGGGACGATGGTCAATTCCGGTCCCTTCGACGGGCTGGCGTCCCCCGACAGCTGGGAGCGCATCGCCGCGGCGATGGAGCAACGGGGAGTGGGGGAGCGGAAGGTCAACTACCGGCTGCACGACTGGCTGATCAGCCGTCAGCGCTACTGGGGGACACCGATTCCCATCATCTACTGCACGACGTGTGGCACGGTGCCCGTTCCGGAGGCCGACCTGCCGGTCGAGTTGCCGATGGATGCGGCGTTCGACCCCACGGGTGAGTCGCCGTTGAAGCGGCACGCGGGCTTCCTGCACGTGCGCTGCCCGCGCTGCGGCGGCGAAGATGCGACCCGCGAGACGGATACGATGGATACCTTCATCGACTCGTCATGGTACCAGTACCGCTATGTCAGCCCCCAGGATGCCGCGGCGCCCTTCGATGCCACCCGCGGTCACTACTGGCTGCCGGTCGACCAGTACACCGGCGGCGTGGAACATGCGGTGCTACACCTGCTGTACACCCGATTTTGGACCAAGGTGATGCGCGATCTAGCCCTGGTGGAATTCGGCGAGCCCATGATCCGGTTGTTCAATCAGGGCGTGATCCTCGGCGAAGACGGCGAGAAGATGAGCAAGTCGCGGGGCAACGTCGTCAACCCTGACGAGTACGTCCAGGCGTTGGGCGCGGACACGGTCCGGTTGTACCTGATGTTCATCGGACCCTGGGACGGCGGCGGGCCGTGGAACAGCCGGGGCATCGAAGGAGCGTCGCGGTTTCTGCAGCGGGTGTGGAACCTGGTGACCGAGACGACGACCGGGAACGCGGGAACACGGGAACGCGGGAACGCGAACAACGACACCGGATCCCGCGATCCCGCGACCCCGCGATTCCACGACTTTGACCACTGGAAGCACAAGACCATCAAGAAGGTGTCCGAAGATATCGCCGGCTTCCATTTCAATACCGCGGTCGCGGCGCTGATGGAGTACGTCAACTATCTCTACAAGGCCAAGGATGCCTCCGCCGGATCGGTGGCCTGGGATGCGGCGATGGAGGCGCTGGTGCTGATGCTGGCGCCGCTGACGCCGCACCTCGCCGAGGAGCTGTGGGAGCGGATGGGGCAGAGCTACAGCGTGCACACGCAGCGCTGGCCGGTCTTTGACGAAGCCGCCGCACGGGCGTCCAGCGTCGTGCTCGTGCTGCAGGTGGACGGAAAGGTGCGGGACCGCTTGCAGGTGTCGTTGGGGATCAGTCCCGAGGAAGCCCGTACCCTGGCGCTGGCCAACGAGAAGGTGAAGCAGTTCATCGATGGGCGCAAGGTGGCCGACGTCGTGGTGGTGCCCGGAAGACTGGTGAATGTGGTGACGGAAAGGGGTTGATGCCGTTGGAACTCGGGTGCGCACGATAAGCGAGCATTTCGACGTCGCCTCCGTCGAGGCAGCGTGGCGGCAGGTGTGGGAGCGTGAGGGCACCTACGTCACTCCGGCCGCCGCAGAGGGCCGCACGAAGATGTACGTCCTCGATTTCTTCCCGTACCCATCCGGGGACGGTCTGTCGGTTGGTCACGCCAAGAATTACGTTCCCACCGATGTGCTGGCGCGGTACTACCGCATGCGCGGATTCAACGTGCTGCACCCCATGGGGTGGGACGCGTTCGGCCTGCCGGCCGAGAATGAAGCCCTGCTGCGCGGCCGGCATCCGCGCGAGACCATCCGGGAGTACTCCGCCAACTACAAGCGACAGCTGCAGCTGCTGGGCTGTTCGTACGACTGGTCGCGCGAGTTCTCCACCAGCGAGCCGGCATTCTACCGGTGGACCCAGTGGATGTTCCTGCTGCTGCTGCGCCGCGGGTTGGCGTACCGTGCCGTCGGCTGGCAGTGGTGGTGCCCGCGCTGCCGCACCATCCTGGCGAACGAGCAGGTCGTCGACGGGTGCTGCTGGCGCCACGCCGATACGCCGGTGGAGCAAAAGGCCCTGGAGCAGTGGTACGTGCGCACGACGGCCTACGCCGACCGGCTGCTGGCGGATCTGGACGGGCTCGACTGGCCGGAGTCGATCAAGACGATGCAGCGCAACTGGATCGGCCGCACCGAGACCCGCGGCTCGGATGGTCCGATCGTGCAATATCGCATGCACGATTGGTTGATCAGCCGGCAGCGCTTCTGGGGGGCCCCGATCCCGGTCGTGTACTGTGACCGTGAGGGAATCGTGCCCGTCCCCGACGACAAGCTGCCGGTGCTGCTGCCCGAGGTGGACCAGTACGAGACGTCGGGGACCGGCCGCTCCCCGCTCGACGCGATGCCGGACTTCGTGCACACCTCCTGTCCGCGCTGCCACGGCCCGGCCCGCCGTGAGACCGACACCCTGGACGGATTCGCGGACTCGAACTGGTACTTTCTGCGGTTCGCCAGCCCGCAGCATGCCGCCGGCCCGTGGGATCCGGACGCCGCCGGCTACTGGCTGCCCGTGGACTGGTACGTGGGGGGCGCGGAGCACGCGGTGATGCATCTACTCTATGCGCGGTTCTTCACGAAGGTCCTGGCCGATGCGGGCCTGGTGGCGTTTGACGAGCCATTCGTCCGCCTGCGCACCCAGGGCAGCATGCTGTCGCCCGATGACGGGACCCGGATGAGCAAGTCGCGCGGCAACGTGGTCACGCCTGACGAGGTCGTGGAACGCTACGGCGCGGATGCCCTGCGCGCCGCGGTGCTGTTCATCGGACCGTTTGACCGGGACGTGACCTGGGATCCTTCGATCATGACCGGGGTGTCACGATTCGTCCGCCGGCTGGCCGGGCTCTTTGCCCGCGCGGCGGCGAATCCGCTGCCCTCGGCCGCGGAGCCCGACCCCGCGCCGATCCGGGCCCGGCTGGATCACCTGGTCGAGTCCGCCGGGGAAGCGATTCAGCGGTTCCGCTTCAATACGCTGGTCGCGGAGCTGATGGCCTTCACCGGCGACGCGCTGCGCTGGGAGCGGCGGTGGGCCGGCACCCCCCTATGGCACGAGCTGGTCGACGTGCTGGTGCGGGTGGTGGCTCCGCTGGTGCCCTTTACGGCTGAGGAGGCATGGCACCGGCTGGGTCGTACGGGGAGCGTGCACCGCGCCTCCTGGCCGGAGCATGCGGCGCCTCCTGCCGTGCCGCCCGCGCCGCGGATGATTGTGGTGACCATCGACGGCCGTGTGCGGGATCGCTTTGACGCCGCCGCCGGCACGGCCCCCGACGCGCTGATCCAGCAGGCGCGCGCGCGGGCGAAGGTGAGCGCGGCGCTGACCGGGGTCCCGGTCGCCGACGTCGTTGTCGTGCCCGACCGGCTGGTGAACTTTGTAACGCGGGAACGGCGAACAGGGAACAGCGAACAAGGACGAGACACTATGCGCCGTAAGGCTACGCGCACAAAGAAACAGGGAACGGGCTAGTCCCCGTTCCCTGTTTCCCGTTCGCTGTTCGCGATCTTACCGGACCGTCACCGTGAACTGTACCTGGCGCTGTCCGCTCTGAGGATGTGTTGCCGTGACCGTGATCAGATACTGCGAGTTATGGGCGATGACGTTGATCGGGACGTTGGTGTCGAAGCGGCCGCCGCCTGAGGCCTGGATGGTCTTGCGGCCGACCTGAGTGCCGAGGAACCAGGTGATGACGATCTCGACCTGGGCTCCACCAACGGTTTCTCCGGTGACGCGGATCGGATTGCCGACCGTCGTCCCGGGCTTGGGCTGTGACACGCTGAGCTTCATTTCGCCCGTGGTCGTGCCCCCGGAGACGATGTTGATTTCCCAGGCCTCGCGGGTCGTGGGGTTCAGGCGCAGTTCTACCAGCTGACCCACACGCAGCGCGTCGGCGCCGTTGGCGGCGGTCTTCCCGTTGATCTCCACGACCACGGCCGGGTTCCACTTGATCGAGCGGCCGTCGGTGAGAACCAGCGTTGCGCCGGACTTGGCCACCGCTTCGATCTTGCCGGTAGTCGTCAGGTAGGTGGCACGGATGCGCGTGGCGACGTTGTTGGTGAACGTCACCTCCGCGTCATCGCCGGGCCGCAGCGCGGCCACGCCGACCGACCCACCCGCGCCGCTGCCGGACTCCACGCGCGTGATCGCGGTATCCACCGTGACCCGCACCCTATAAGCGATGTTCCCGGACTCGACGGTGACCGTGGGGAAGTCCTGCGCGGTCTGTGCCAGGACCACCGCCGTGATCACGCCTTTCACGGTCTGCGTAGTGGGTCCAGGCGGCGGAGGCGGTGGCGGCGGGCCACCCCCAGCCGTGGTAATGTTCACGGTGCGCGTCGCCGCACTGTAGTCCACGGCCGCCCCCAACGATTCGCTGATGAATCGCAGCGGGACGAGCGTCCGCCCGCTCACGATCTGCGCGGGCACGTCCAGTGTGATCGGATTGCCGTTGACCTTGGCGATGCGGCTGCCGATCTGCAGCTCCACGACGGTGGTGCCGCGGACGGCGCGCACGTTGCGCGTGGCGGCGATCCACTCCACGAATGCGCCCATCTTCTCGAAGATCCCCCGCAGCGGCACCAGCACCCGGCTCCCGACGACGACTGGCGGCTGATCGAACTGGACCTGCTCGCCGTCGACGAATACTCGGACCGGAGACTGGGCCACCACGGACGTCCCCAGCGCCGTCGCCATCAACACGGCGGCCAGCGCCAGGGCGCAGAATGCTTTGATCCGCATGTTCAACACCCCCTCTCCTGAGCCTACACTACTCTGTACGAAGATGAGACCATCCCGGGTTCTGCTCGGGATTTTGCCTGCCGTCCATACGCGCGGCCCGGTGCGAGATGCACACCGGGCCGCCGTCCTCTAACACAGGTTCAGCTGAACGATGACCGTATGACGCTTAGCGCCCGGCTGCGCTCAGCTGCTGCTGCACGATCCGAGCTGCCTCAGCGTAGGTGATCCACTGGCCGGTCTGTTGGAAGACCAGCCAGCGCAGGTACCCAGGCAGCGACATGAAGTTCGCTTCGGGTGAGAACGGCTTCAGGCTCGACACGTCCGGATACTGCTGCGCGAGCGCCGGCGCCACCGTCACCGCGAAGACCAGCGTGGCCAGGAGCACCACGATTAATCCCCGGTATCGCATTTTTTTCTTTCCCTCCTTCTGCGGATTCGAGCTGCATGCGACTTCCACATGAACACTCTCCCGTCTATTTCCCAGGCGCGGACTCGTCCAAACTTCCTGACGGAGTCTTCCCCCGCAGACCGGCGACCTTGCGGGACGCGGGTGGGACCAGTATCCTGTGGGTAAACCGATGGGCGGGAGTTGCCGTGGAATCAACCTCGTCGATGTCGCAAACCGCACACCCTGAACGCATCGAACTCACCATTCCCGGGCGTCCCGAGTATGTCGCCGTGGTCCGTCTGGCGGCCGCCGCGATCGCCGGGCGAATGAGTTTCACCTTCGACGAAATCGAAGATCTCAAAGTGGCCGTCGGCGAGGTGTGTTCCTCCGCCATCCTCACGGGCACGCCCCGGCTGCTGATCGCATTTGACGTGCGTCCCCAGCAGCTCGACATCGCCGTCACGCACTCGCCGGGGCAGGCGCCCCGCGCCAAGCGGGAGCAGGATCTGGACAAACTCCTCGTGCAGGTGCTGATGGACGACGTCGTGATCACCAACGACGGCGCCGAGCACGTCACGCGAATGTCCAAGCGGCTGGCGAAATCGTGACACTGGAACGGCCGTAATGGCGCGCTCCACCCGCAAACGACAGGATCGCGAGACGCTCCGCGCCCTGTTCGCGGAGTTCGCCCGTTCGAAGGATCCGGCGATCCGCGGGCAGCTCGTCCTCGCGCATGGCAGCCTGGCCGCCTATCTGGCTCGCAAGTTCGCGAACCGCGGGGAACCCCTGGAGGACATCACCCAGGTCGCCCAGATCGGCCTGCTCAAAGCGGTCGACCGGTTTGATCCCGACCGGGGCATCGAATTCACCACCTATGCGACCGTGACCATCGTCGGCGAAGTGAAGCGGCATTTCCGGGACAAGTTTTGGGCCGTCCGCGTCCCGCGCCGGCTGCGCGAACTAAACAACAACCTGATGAAAGCGGTCGAGGGGCTCGCCCAGCAACTGGGCCGGTCGCCGACGATCCCTGAGATCGCCAGCGCCACCGGGGTGCCGTTCGAGGAGGTCGTGGAAGCCTTTGAGCTCGGGCGGGCCTACAGTCCGGCTTCGCTCGATGCGGAACTCAGCGAAGGGGGCGACGAGCACGCCTCATCGCTGATGGATTACCTGGGGAGCGAGGATCCGGAGATCGAACGGCTGGAAGACCGGCACACGTTGGCAGGCGCGCTACAGATGCTGCCGGAGCGACAGCGCGAGATCCTGCAAATGCGCTACTACGACGGCCTCTCCCAGTCCGAGATCGCCCGGCAGCTGGGTATCTCCCAGATGCACGTCTCCCGTATTCAGCGCGAAGCCCTGCGCAGGCTGCGCACGCTCATCGAAGCCTGAACCCCCGTTGGTCGTTGGTGGTTGGTCGTTGGTGGTGGGTCGACCAACGATCAACGGTCAACGATCAACGGTAGTGAGGTAGTTAGGGGGCCACGTCAACTCCACGGCCGTCCCGCCCGGTCCGGAGTGCGTGCGGACCGTGTGGGCGAATCCCTGCATGATGCGCGTGCCCCGTCCGCGTCCCTGCTGCTGTGAGGTGCGCCACTGCCCGCGATCCACGACTTCCACGGTCAGCCCCCCATCGATCGATCGGGCCCGCACCATCAGCGCGGCGGGTGTGCCGCGATACGCGTGCTCCACGGCGTTCAGTGCGGCTTCTCCCACCGCGATCACCATAGCCTCCGCTTGCTCGGCGCCCAGAGCGAGCCGCCGGCCATACTCGCGCATGACCCGCCGCACCCGGGGCAGGCTGTCCGGGATCGCCGGGAGGGCAAACTCCAGCGGCGCCCCATCGCCGTCTACATCGAGGATCATGATGGCGATGTCGTCCTCGTGCCGCTGCCCCATCAGCACGCGATCGGCGATCATGCGCACGGCTTCCGCGGGCGCCGCCGCCCGGGCGGCCCGCGCCGCATCGAGCAGACGCTGTTCGCCAGCTGCGATGTCGCGCCTCGCTTCGATCAATCCGTCTGTGTAGGCAATCAGCCGCGTCCCCGGTGGCAGGAGGACGGTGCCCGCCCCGTACTTGGTGGTGCCCGCAAACCCGACCGGTGGGCCTGCGGACGCAATATGCTGGGTGTCGCCATCCGGCAGGGCCAGCAGCACCGGCGGATGGCCGGCGCCGGCATATGCCAGGCGGCGTGTGAAGGGATCGAAGACGGCTACCCACAGCGTCAGCTGCTCCGTTTCGGGGAACCCCGCCAGGAACTGATTCACCGTGTTGAGGATTTCGGCGGGAGCGCGTCCCTCCACGGCGTAGGCGCGGACGAGGTGGCGGACCTGACCCATCGCCGCTGCCGCGGCCACGCCGTGGCCGGCCACGTCACCCATGCTGAGCAGCAGCGTGTCGGCGGGCAACAGCACCGCGTCATACCAGTCGCCGCCGATGCCGGCATCGGGATCGGCGGGAAGATACAGAGCCCGCAGAGCCGCGAACGGTGGTTGGGGAAGCTCCGCGGGCAGCAGCGCTCGCTGCAGCGTTTCGGAGAGTTCGCCCGCGCGGCGTTGCACTTCTTCGAACAGCTGGTAGCGCGATACCGTGAGCGCCAGGTGATCGGCGACCGGCTGCGCCAGCCGGGCGTGTTCCGCCGTGTAGAATCCTGGCGTGGTGTGGTCGAAGTTCAGCGTGCCGATGGTGCGCCCGGCGATCGTCATTGGCAGCACCACGTAGGACCGAACCCCCGCGCTGCCGAGCACGTCGTCTTCGGCGAACTCCTGGAGCTGTGCCGCGTCGACGCGAACAAATGGGCGGCTGTGGTCGATCACCCATCCCCGCACGGTGCCCTGCTTGGGACCCTCCAGACTGCGGGCCGGCACGCCCAGGGCCGGACCCTTGACATAGGGCGTCGTCAGCCGGTCGGCGTCCGGCACGTAGAGCGACACCGTCAGCCGCACGAACGGCACGAGCGTCTGCAGAATGTCGCCGAACTCGTCGAACACGTCCCCGAGATCTAACGCCGACGAGGCGACACTGACCAGTCGGTTCAGCGCATCGATCCGCCGCACCGCCTGTTCGGCATCACCCCGCGCTTCACGCTCGGCTGCATAGAGGCGGGCGTTCTCGATCGCGGCGGCCGCCCGCCGCGCCAGTTCTTCGGCCAGTGGCAGATCAGCGATCGAGTACGATCTGCCTGAGTGGCCGGCGACGAAGGAGATCGCGCCCAGGATATGCCCGCCCACCCGCAGCGGAACGACCAGATGCGAAGTAATGCCGAGCTCCTCGAGCAGCTGGAGGTGGGCGGCATCGACCGCCCGCGAGGCCAGCTCTGATGTACTGATCCTCGGCATCAGCTCGGCCTGCCCGCTGTGCAGGACCTTGTAGATGGAATGATTATGGCCGGGGGGATAGCTGCGCCGGAGTTCTCGAATCGTCAGTTCCTTCTCGGGTTGAGCATGCGCCGCGGCCACCTGCTGCAGCGTGCCGTCGGGCGAGAGCAGATCGACGATACACCAATCGGCCAGCATCGGCACCGCCAGGCGGGCGATGTTGGCCAGGGTCGTCTCATAGTCGAGCGAGTCGGCCAGGACCCGGCCCGCCTCGGCGAGCAGGGCCAGCCGCCGCTGGGCGTCCTCCGCGTCGGCGAGGGCCCGCACTTCTGCCGCGTAGCGCTGCGCCAGCTGGATGGGGCCGCTGAGCACGGTCGCGACACGCTCGAGCAGCCGCTGGTCTTCCGGTCCGAAGGCCTCCGGCTCGGTGGAATCGACCTCCATCAACCCGAACGCGCGCCCTTGCCAGATCAACGGCACGGCTAGGTACGACCGCAGCGGCGTGGTCGGCCGGAGCCCTTCGGCGACGACGTCGGCGGAGAGGAACGGTTTGCTCTCCTCGACCACCCGCCAGGACCGGGCGGGGCCGCGCGGCACCCGCTGGCCCAGCGCGCGGTCCGCAAATGCTCCGCTGGCCGCCCGGATGACCAGGTCATCGCCTTCCACGAGGGCGATCGCTCCGCCGGTGAATCGCAGGATCCGGCGAAGATAGTCGAAGGCCGTCGACAGGATCCGGTTGAGGTCAGATTCTCCGGACGCCGCGGCGGCAATCGTGTTGAGCAGTTCGGATTCGATCAGCGCCCGGTCGAGCATTTCCGTCAGCGTGCCCATCCGGCGCTGGGCACCCTCGGCTTCGGCGCGCGCGCGCCGTTCCGCATCGAACAGCCGGGCGTTCTCCACCGCCACGGCGGCGCGGCTGCCCAGTTCGCGTGCCACTTCCAAGTCCCCGCGTGTGTATCGCCGCCGCGGGACCAGCGCGGCCAGCGTCAATGCCCCGACCGGCTGCTCCCCCGCCATGATCGGCACTACCAGCATCGAGCGCAGCGGCATGGCGCGCAGCAGCTCCAGGTGCTGCGCGCTGCGGGCAAGTCGCCGCAGTTCCGCTTCCCCCACGCTGGCGAACAAGGTCGGAACTCCGGTCATGACCGCTTGCTCGATCGGGCTGCCCGGGTGAGACCCGATAGGGGCGTCTGGAAGCTGCTGCAGGATCGCGGCCTGCTGCGCGTCCGGATGCGTCACTTCCAGCCGGCGCACCGTTCCATCCTCGTCCCGCAGGTCCACCATGCACCAGTCTGCGAGCAGGGGGACGACCAACTGGGTCAGCGCGCGGAGCGTTTCTTCAATAGTCAGCGACGCCGCAAAGAGAGTGCCGGCGTTGACCAGCAGAGCCAGGCCCGTCGCCGCGGGTGTGGGAGGACGCAGGGGACGCGTGCGCCGGGGACGGTTAGCTTTGGGGGGCACTCTTGGCCCAGGACTGAGCCGCGCGGACGGCGTCCGCTTCGGTGCGGAAGATCGGGAACACCTCGTGCAATCCGGTGATCGTGAAGATTTTCTCGATCTGGGGCTGGGTATAGATCAATCCGACGTTGCCGCCCGATGCGCGTGACTGTTTCAGCGCCGCCGTGAGGACGGAGAGGGCCGTGCTGTCCAGGTATGTGGTCTTGAGCAGGTTGACGACGAACCGGGCGTGTCCTTCCCCCAGCAGGTCGGCCATCGCCGACTTCAGCTTCGGCGAGGTGTAGATGTCGAGTTCGCCGGACACATCGAGCACCGGAACCCCATCGACGATGCGCGTGTGCAGTTGAACTTCCACGGGTCGGTCCTCCGCAGGGACGAGCCGTTCCCTACCTTCGTGCTTATGCGTTCACCGATCTGCCGCCGTACTCCTGCCCTGCGGTCTCGTTTGACGGCCCGCCCATCAGGATAAAACGATGGTTGACATTGGTTGGTTGATCTTCCTGAGAGGAGGAACCCGATGCATAGGTTACACACCGCCATGGTACTCTGCCTGACCCTGTTGATTCTGGCTGTGACCACCGGGATCATGTTCGCCCAGACGGAACCCCCGCCGCCCGGACCGCCGGGACCTCCGGGACCGCCCGGACCTCCGAGTGCGCCCGGCGCGCCCGGTGCGCCCGGCGCGCCCGGTGCGCCCGGTGCCCCCGGCCAGCCGGGACCGATGATCTTCGGCATGGATCAGACGACCGCTATTGTGATCGGCGTGATCCTGGTGCTGGTGATCATTGTGGCAATCGTGGCCATTTCCCGGGGCGGCAGCGAAAAACGTACTGCATGATGTCATGAGGCCGGGCCTCCGCGCGGCCCGGCCTTCTCTTTCCCCCACCACCATCGCAGTCGAAGGCGCCCCATCTGAGCCAGCGCGCGTGTCCGTGCCACAGGCTTATACTGGGTCCGGGAGGGCGGGGGCATCATGTGCAGGCGTCTCGCGGCGAACAGATCGTGCTGCTGCTCGGCGTCGCCGCCCTGGTGGTCGGCGGGGCGGTGCTGCTCGGCGTGCGCCGGTCCCATCCGCCGGTCCGGATTATTGACCCGCCGGCGGCGGCGGAGATCGTCGTCCAGGTCGATGGGGCGGTGGTGCAACCGGGGCTCTACCGTCTGCCCGCTGGGGCCCGCGTTGCCGACGCGCTGAGGGCAGCCGGTGGTCCGCTGCCAAACGCCGACCTCGAGTCGCTGAATGCCGCCAGGCTCATCCATGATGGAGAGCGGGTGCAGATCCCCCCGCGCGGGGCGGTGTCAACCGCCGGCGCAGCATCCACCGTCAATGTCAATGCCGCGACGCCAGCCCAATTGGAGGCCCTGCCGGGAATCGGGCCGGTCCTGGCCCGCCGCATCCTGGAGTACCGCTCCCGGCATGGACCGTTCCGGCGTTTGGAAGACCTCCTGCAGGTGCAGGGGATCGGGCCGGCCCTGCTGCGGCGGCTCCGCGGGTCGGTCCGGTTTGATTGAGCACCCCACTGCTACGGAACCGTCCGGCCTTCCCTCGCGTACGTACAGACGAGGGGGTTCGGGCGTGGAGGCCCCAGGTGGCACGATCGCACTCCACGCCGCTGCCTGAGCTGACTCAGGACGAACTCGCGGCGTTCGACGATCTCGTCGAGCGGCACGGCCGGCATGTGTACAACATCGCCTACCGGCTGAGCGGACGGGACGCCGACGCCAAGGACCTGGCGCAGGAAGCATTCATCCGTGTATTCCGGGCCTTCCGGCGCATCGATCCCGATGCGCATCTGGAGAGCTGGCTGTACCGGATCGTCCAGAACCTGTACATTGACTCGCTGCGCCGGCGGCCGAAGGCGCGGATCGAGTCGCTGGACGTGCCGGTCACAACGGCCAAGGGCGATGAGCTGGCGCGGGAAGTAACCGACCCGCTGCCCGGACCCGAAGCGACCGTGCTGGATGCCCAGCTAGACGCGGACGTGCAGCGGGCGCTGATGGGTCTGGGTCCGGATCTGCGGATGGTGGTCGTGCTCAGTGATGTGGAAGGCTACGCATATGAAGAGATCGGGGCAATGCTGAAGATCCCGGTCGGGACGGTGAAATCCCGGCTGCACCGGGCGCGCAGGACCCTGCAGCGGCAGCTGTCGGACGTGATGGCCCGACGGCGAGGAGGCATGTAACGGATGACCCACGCACGCGCCGAGCGCATGCTCTCGGCGCTGCTCGATAACGAGCTCACCGCCGACGACAGCGCAGCCGTCCGCGCCCATCTCGCGCAGTGCGAGGAGTGCCGCGCGACGCTCCAACAGCTGACCGCGGTCAAACAGCTATTGAGCGCCCTCCCCGAACACGAACCTCCGGCGGGCTACTGGGAGGTCCTGCGCGCCGCCGCGGTCGCCACGGCACCTGCACGCGCCAATCCGCTGGACGTCTTCCGCGCGGCGTTTCGCCGGCCCGCGGTGGCGCTGGCGGCGATGGCCGCCGTGATCCTGCTGGTCCTCCTGCCGCTGGTGAAGGGCCGCGTGGACCGGTTGCGCGCGGCGGAGATTGGGGTCGACGTGTACGTGCACGAATATGCGGTGGCATCGTCGTACGACCCGTTTGCGGACCGTGCCTACTTAGGATTGCTGATTGGTGACGCCGGGCGGGCGCTGATCGGCGACCCGCGGGCGCAGCCCGGAGACGAGCGGTGATGGCCCGCGCCGCGGCCGGCGCCGCGGCCCTGCTACTCGTCTGTGCGGCGGCCGCCGGACCCGCGTGGCCGCAGGCCGTCGTGCCCCCGGTGGCGGCGGTGATCCAGACCGTCCTGGACGCGCCGTCATTGATTGACTATGAAGGCACGAAGGTGATGTCTGCGGTGCGGGGCGATCGCGCGCAGACGATCACGGTGCTGGAGTCGTACAAGCGGCCGGGCAAGCTGCGTCTGGAGTTTCTTTCTCCGGAATCGGTCGGCTCGCGCCTGATTATCGACGACGGGGCCACCGCCTGGCAGTATGAGCCGACGCTGCACGTCGTCGTCCAGGGACCCTCGTTCGTCGGCAGCCGCCGCGGCGACGAGCTCCGCGCGGTTCTGGAACGCTACACCCCACGGGTGCTCGGTACCGAGGAGGTGATCGGACGGGAGACGGTCGTGCTCTCTCTGCGGTCCCGCGCCGGGGGCACGGAGCGCCGGCTGTGGGTGGACCGCACCGCCGGGGTCGTGCTGCGCACCGAGGAGCGCACCGCCGCCGGGGACCTCGCGTTCTCGTCGTTTTTCACACGCATCAGCTACAGTGTAAATCTGCCCTCGGCCTTGTTCCGGTTTCAGTCCCCCGCCGGCGCGCGCGTGTTCTCGTTCTATCTCTCCGGCGATCCGGTATCGGATCCGGCCGCCCTGGCCGCCCAAGCCGGTTTTGCGGTCATTGCCCCACCGACCCTGCCGGGCGGCTATCGCTTCCTGCACGGGGCGTCGACAACGTACGGAGCGTTTTCGGCGGCGACGGTGACCTATGGTGACGGACTCAGCATGCTGTCGGTCTTCCAGACCCCGTCGCGACGGATGGCGTTTCCACAGGCCGGAGCCATCGTCACCCTGCCTGCGGGCCGCAGCGGCCGCCTGCTGGATCTCGGATACTTCCGGATTCTGATGTGGGAATCCGGCGGCCTGCGCCTGGCGGCCGTCGGTGTGCTGACCCCCGCCCAGCTGATCGCCCTCGCGAGCGATCTCACGCACTGACCGCACCGCAGGGTTCATTCGCGCCCTTCCAGAAGTTCGCAGCGTGCGTTCCCGTGGGCCAGGTCCGTGCGCCTTCGATACCGTTCCTCCGTCTCGCTGACCGCGGTCCTGACGATGGTCACCCTGGCCGCGATCCCGCAACGCGTCCTGCAGCTCCATCGCGATGCCGTCGTCGTCGATCTCCACAGTGACACGCTGCTGGTCGTCGGGGGCGGTGCGCGCGACGTCGGTACACGGTCGACGGTCGGCCACATCGACCTGCCCCGCCTGCGTGAAGGGGGAGTGGACGTGCAGGTGTTTGCCGCCTTCGTCCATCCGCGTGAGGCATCTCGCGGTTTCGCGCGGGCCCTCGAACTGATCGACGCGTTTGACCGCATGGTCACCGCGCATCGCGGTATGGTCGGCCGGGCCACGACCGTACAGCAGATCGAATCCACCGTGCGGGCCGGGCGCATCGCCGGCGTGCTCTCCATCGAAAACGGGGACGCGCTGGGCGGCCAGGTGGATAACCTCGCCGTGCTGTACCGGCGGGGCGTGCGGGTGATGGGGTTGACCTGGAATGCCAGCAACGCGCTGGCCGACGGGGCCCTGGACCATCGCCATGGCGGACTGACGCCGTTGGGCAAGGCGGTCGTCACCCGCATGCAAACGTTGGGCATCGTTATCGACGTGTCGCATCTCTCGGAGCAGAGTTTCTGGGATGTGCTGGCGGCGTCCACCGGACCCGTGATGGCGACACACTCCGATGCCGCCGCGATCGTGCCGCACCCCCGCAACCTCACCGATGCCCAGCTGCGGGCGCTGGCGGCGCGGGGAGGGGTGGTGGGGGTCAATTTCTATCCGGCCCACTCCGGCGGGGCGTCGATCGAGCACATTCTGCGCCAGATCGACTACATGGTGAAGATCATGGGCGTGGATCACGTCGCTCTGGGATCCGATTTCGACGGGTTCACGCAGTCCGTGCGCGGTCTGGAAGATGCCGCGAAGATGCCGACGCTGACCGCGGGCCTCGCGGCCCGCGGCTACACGCCTGACCAGATCAAGAAAATTCTTGGCGGTAACGCGCTGCGCGTGTTCAAGCAGGTCTGGGGTCGGTAACGGTCACCAGATCCCATCGCCCCGGGCGGCTGGGGCTCGGGGGCGGCCCCTCGCTAACAGGCTATGCGTGTCTTCCGAGGGCAATCGCCAAAATGGCTTCGCGGATAATCGTGGCCGCCATGATGGCCGTGCGGCCCGACGGATCGAACGGCGGCGAGACTTCGACCAGATCGAGGCCGACGACGTCCAGCTGCGACAGCCGCCGCACGAAGGCGAGCAGCTCCCTGCCGCTGACGCCTTCGGGCTCAGGGTTTCCTGTTCCGGGAGCCTCCGCCGGGTCCAGGACGTCGATGTCAACCGTCACGTAGACCGGACGGGCCGCCAGCCACTCCCAGACCGGCGGTGGGACATCCAGCCCGCGGCTGTGATAGCGCAGCGCGGCCGACGCGTACGTGAACTCTTCAGCCGTCCCGGCACGCACCCCAAGCTGAACGATGCGGTCTGCGCCGACGTGCTCGGCGATTCGCCGCATCACGGTGGCGTGGGAGAGCACGGCCCCTTCGTAGCGCTCACGCAGATCGGTGTGCGCATCCAACTGGAGCACGGCGGGTGTGCCCTGGCGCCCGGTCGCGGCGGTGACCCCGCCGAGGCTGATCGTATGCTCGCCGCCCAGCACAATCGGGATCGGCTGACCGTGCTGCGATTGTATGGCCCCCCGGACCACCGCGACCATCTCGTCGGCGGATCGTCCGGATACGTCGAGATTACCGAGGTCCGTGAACGCGACGTCATCCAGCGCCGCCCGGAGGATCGGGCTGTAGGTTTCGATGCTCTGCGAGGCCCACCGAATCGCATCGGGGCCGTAGCGGCTTCCGCTGCGGAACGTGGAGGTCGCGTCGTAGGGGACCCCCACCAGGACAAGGGCGGGGTGCGCAGCTGATCGGCTACCCAGAAATGCCACGGATTCAGGGCTCGGGATCAAACGCCGGGACCGCCGGCATCATCAGCGCAGCGTGATGCGCGACGGGGTTGTAGAATCTCGTCTCGATACCCTGCATGCGCGGGGTGATGTCGCCGGGCGTCAGATTGCGCGGATCGACCCGGCGGGACGCGCAGGTGAATCCCCACAGCACGCCTGGGTATGACGGAACCGGAGCCCAATACGGCGCGACGATCGGAAACAGCCCGGCGAGGGCACCGCGCACCTGCGCGCCGAGCCGCTGCTGATACAGGAGCGAGCCGCTTTGCACCGCGAGGACGCCATCGTCCCCGAGCGCCCGGGCGCAGGCCCGGAAGAACGCATCCGAGAATAATGCGATCCCCGGTCCTTTCGGATCGGTTGAGTCCACCGCGATGACGTCGAACCGCTCTGTCGTTCGCTCCACAAACGCGATGCCGTCGTCGACCAGCACACGGGCCCGCGGGTTGTCAAACGCCCCTGCGCTGATCCGTGGCAGGAAGGTGCGGCTGGCCGCCAGCACGTCGCCGTCGATATCCACCATCGTGGCCCCGACCAGAGGATGCTTCAGGGCCTCTTTCAGCGCGCCCCCATCCCCGCCGCCGATGATCAGCACCTGGGAAGGTTGCGGATGCGTCATCAGCGGCAGGTGCACCAGCATCTCGTGATAGATGTACTCGTCCCGCTCGGTGGTCTGCACGGCGTCATCAAGGATCAGCATCCGCCCGAATGCCGCGCTGCGCGCAATCTGGATGCGCTGGTAGGCCGAATGGCGGTCGTAGAGGATTTCGTCCACCTGCGTGGCCTGGGCGAATCCCGGGCCGACGATGTCGGCGATCCACTCGCTCACAATTTCACCCCACCCACGGGATAAAGGCGATGAGAGGGTATCCCGCTTATCCCGATTTCTCTAGGTCAGCGCCAGAAGACCGCGGCGGCAATGGCGCAGCCGATGCGCTGGACCACGTGCTCGCGGACGGCGACGACGATCTCGGCAGTGTCCAGCCCGCGCAGATCCATGGCCTCGGCGACCATGCCGCGCACAATCGCCTCGGCGTTCTCGCCCGTGCCGGCGTGCTGGTACTCCATGATCACCCCGTAGGCGCCGGGTGAGAACCCGAGGCCGACCGCAGCGGCGATGCGCTCTCCAGGCGTGTGGCTCGTAATCTTGGCATAGACGGCCGGGGTGAGCATGCCCGCGACAAGCGCGGGGACCGGAACCATGCGCACGCCCGCGGGCAGGATGCTGGTCACGCGCAGGAAGTTAAGGTTGGCAATGCCGGCGTCCATCAAGGCCCGGTCAAAGGCCGTGAGTTCGGTGCGTCCTTCCCCGCTGCCGGCTACCGCCGACACCGCCTGGGGTCGTTCCCACATTGGTCTGTATCCTCCGGTGGTGATC
Source organism: bacterium (assembly GCA_036505015.1). GTDB lineage: Bacteria > Sysuimicrobiota > Sysuimicrobiia > Sysuimicrobiales > Kaftiobacteriaceae > DASXUC01. The sequence goes on from DASXUC010000088.1 coordinate 52,259, forward strand.
CACCCTAACTTTCTCGTGCGGATTCGGCGCTCCCTCTCAACACCGCGCCGGTGGTCGGCGGCCGCGCCCGCGCCGGGTAGAATAACGTCTAGCGGGTATGTTCTAGTTGGGTTGTCCAAAAGGAGCGCCTCATGGGTCGCATCGTTGCGCTACTGATGATCGCCGCACTGGCGGTTCCGTCCTCCGCCGCGGCGCAGCCTCCCCCGGCAGGGGCCGGGGTTCCGGCAATGGCCGCGGTGGCTGCCGCCGGAGCGGACTTTGGCGCCTTGCGTAAGGCGGGCGCCCTGTCGGTGAAACTGGTGGCCGATTGGTCGGAGTTGGAGCCGGCGAAAGGGCAATTCGTCTGGAAACCGCTGGATGATGCGGTGGCCGCGGCAACGGCCGCCGGGCTGACGGTGGTGCTCGTGCTCGCCTACACGCCGAAGTGGGCATCGTTGGCCAGCGGACCGGAACTGTCGAATCGTGACATCTACAGCCGGCAGCCGCCCAAGCGCATCGGTGACTGGGAAGCCTTTGTCACCGGGGCCGTGACCCGCTACAAAGCCAAAGTGAAGGACTGGCAGATCTGGACGTCGCTGAATCTCCCGTTCTTCCGGGGGACGGCGTCGGAGTACCTCGCGCTGCTCCGCGCGGCGCGTTCGCGCAGCAAGGCCGCCGACCCGTCGAGCCGGATCGTGATGGCGACCCCGCAGGGCATGGACCTTTCCGGCATCCGTCGCGCGATGCTGCAGGCGGGTACGTCGTTCGACGTGATCTCTCTCAATCCCCAGGGGCTCACCCCCGAGGCGCTGATGCGGCCGCTGCGGGCGCTGCGCGACCGGCTGCTGGCGAACCAGCAGAAAGAGATCTGGATCGAGTGGGATCCGCGCGGCCAGGGCGACCGGCAGGGCTGGGGGGAGCAGTGGCTCAAGGTCGTCGTGCTGGCGAGGACGTTTCGGGTCGCGCGGGTCTTCTGGTCCGCGCCGCCGACGGCGGAAGTGGATGCTGCCAGGAAGACGTTCGACGGGCTGGTGGGTGGGCGGGCGTTCGCCGGGTATCTGACGGTTCCTGGTGCTGTTGCGCTTGTGTTCGGGAAAACGGACGCCGCCCTGATTGCCTGGGGCACGCCCTCAGCCGACCTGAGGGTAAGCGCGAATGGCAGTGTTTATGCCGCGAATGGTGACGTGCGGCAGCCCGCCGCCGAAGAGAGGAACCTCAAGGTGGCGCTGGCGGCGGATCCTGTGATCATTGCGGATCTCGATCCTGAGGTCGTCGCCCAGGCGGGCGCGGTGCTGCAAGACAAGGGCCTGCCCGTCCCGACGCCCGGCAAGGATTTCGCCGGGGTGACCGAGGTGCGCACGAAACTCGGGAAGGCCAATGCGGAGGAAGGACTCTACAACATGCCGTTCCGGTCCCGCAGGAACGGGGCGGTCGACGTCGTGGAGGTTGACGGCGCCGAGGCTGTGCGAACGAATACGTCCAAAGAGATCGTGTTCATCTACTTTGACGTGGATGATTCCTTCCTTTATTACGTCGATGGCCGGGCGACCGTGGAGGTGTCGGTCGAGGTACGGGGAGCCAGCGCCCCGCAGCAACTGGGGTTTAACCTGCTCTACGACTCGATGACCGGATACCGCTTCACATCCTGGCAGTGGGTCGAGGCCAGGCCGGCCTGGGTGACCTACACGTTCAAACTGACCGACGCGGGGTTTGCCAACACCTGGGGATGGGACTTCGCCATCACCGCCGTGGGCAACCGGAAGGAAGATCTCACGGTGCGCAGCGTCACCGTGCGGAAGATCCCCAAACCCTAGCGCAGGGCGGGCACTGTGGTCGGGCAGAGGGGTCGGGATGGGAGAGCGCGAACGCTCCCTCATCCCGGCTCCTTGTCGTGTCCGGCGTCGGGGACAGGCGTGGTCGATCAGGCAAACGACGAATGGGAGGGAGAGCGATGCGTAGGCAGAGCCGGATGAGGGCAACCCTGAGGCTCGCTGTGCTCGTGCTGGCCGCCGTGCTGGCCGTCGGATATCTTCCGGCCGCGGCCCAGCAGACCCCGCCGATTCCGGCATCGATCAAGGTGGGGGCGCTCTTCGATACGACCGGTCCGACCTCCGACGTCGGCGTCGACTACTCCAAGGGCGTGCTCGACGGCGTGCGCTACATCAACGAGGTCGAGGGCGGCATCCGCGGACGAGTGAAAATCGACCTGGTGTGGTCGGACTACGGCTACCGCATTCCCGATGCCCTGTCACTGTACCGGAAGTTCACCGACGTCGATAAGGTCAACGCCATCATCGGGTGGGGGACGGGGGACACGGAGGCGCTGAAGGGCCAGATCTCCGACGACCAGGTGCCGTACATCTCCGCCAGCTACTCCTCGCATCTGGATGATCCGGCGAAGACCCCATACAACTTCTACCCGGTGAGCAGCTACTCCGACCAGCTGCGGGCGGTGCTGCGGTATCTGAAGGATCTGGCGACCGAGCAGGGCATCACCCGGCCCAAGATTGTCTTCATGTACCCGGACCATCCCTACGGTCTCGCGCCGATCCCCGCGGGCAAGGCCTACGCGCAGGAGCTCGGCTTCGAAGTTGGGCAGGACCAGATCGTCGCCCTGGCCGCGCTGGAGGCCCGCTCCCAGGTACAGGCCGTCAAGACCTTCGGCGCCCACTTTGCCTGGATCGGGGGGACCACGAACTCGGCGTCGGTGATCGTGCGCGACGCGCGGGCGGCCGGGCTGACGACCCGCTTCGTGGTCAACGTGTGGGGATTTGATGAAAACATGATCAAGCTGATCGGCAAAGACGCCGAAGGCGTGCTGGCCTCGACCCCGCATACCTACTACGGCGAACCCGCGGCCGGCCGTGCGAAGATGTTCGATGCGCTGCGGCGTTTTTACAACAAGTCCCCCGACTTCACGTGGGGCACCACGCAGACGCCATTCATCGCCTCATACGTGCGGGGGTGGCTCAACGTGCTGCTGCTGAAGAAGGGCCTGGAGATCATCGTCGACAACTGGGCCACCTACTCCCGGCTGGGCGGGTTCAGCGGACCATCGGTGCGGTCGGCGCTGGAGACGCTGCGGGACTGGGATCCGGAAGGCCTGGCGGCGCCGGTCACCTTGACCCGGACGGATCATCGCCCGTCGACCACCACGCGGATCGTGACCGTGCGGAACGGACGCGTCGTGGTGCTGAAGACGGTCACCATCGACCGCCGGAAGGACTGGCTCGGGTTCTAGGTGCGGGATCGCGGTGGCGCGGGATCGCGGGATCGGGAAGAGGTCGCTGAGATTCGTCTTGGGTGTCCGCGTTCCCGCGTTCCCCAGATCCCGCGTTCCTGTCTCCTAAATGCTCACCGTCAACAACATCGAAGTGGTCTACTGGGGGACGATCCTCGTCCTGAAAGGCGTTTCGCTGGAGGTCCCCGCCGGAAAGATTACCGCGCTGATTGGGGCCAACGGGGCCGGCAAGACCACCACACTGAAGGCGATCACCGGGCTGATCCGGCTCGAGCGGGGTGAAGTCACCCGGGGCAGCATCGACTTCCACGGCCAGCGGATCACCAACCGTCTCCCCGAAGAGACCGCCCGCCGGGGGATCGTGATGGTCCGTGAAGGCCGCCGGTTGTTCGAGGAGTTGACCACCCAAGAGAACCTGCTCGTCGGGGCGGCGCTGAACAGGTCCGGGCGGGACGTGATCGAGCAGGTGTACGGCTACTTCCCCCGCCTCGCCGAGCGTCGCAAAGTCCGCGCCGGGTACCTCTCCGGCGGCGAGCAGCAGATGCTGGCCATTGGCTGTGCGATGACGGCCGGTCCCCGGCTGCTGCTGCTGGACGAGCCCAGTCTGGGCCTGGCGCCCATGGTGGCCCGGGAGATCTTCTCACTGGTCGCCCGGCTGAACACCGACGCCGGCATGACCATCCTGCTGGTCGAGCAGAACGCGCGCATGGCCCTCGAGCTCGCATCCTACGGGTACGTGATGGAGAACGGCAAGATCGTTCTCGATGGGCCGACCGCCATGCTGCGGGAGGACGCCGACGTGGAGGAATTCTACCTCGGCATCCGCGGTGCCGAGCGGCGGCGCTTCACCGAAATCAAGAGCTACAAGCGGCGGAAACGGTGGCTGGCCTAACGGAGCAACTACGCGATAAGAGCGATCAATGCGATACAAGCGGTAAGAAGGTCGAAGTTGCCGTTATCGCTCATATCGCCTTTATCGCGTAGTCAGTACGTATAGGGCCACAGATCCAGGCGGCGCTTCAGTTTCCTCAGCAGCATCGCGATCCCGCCCGGCTCCCAGATCAGCAGCCCGATGAGGATGACCCCGAAGATGATCTCACGCAGGGGCGTGGCGATCCTTCCGAAGCTCGGCAGGACGGTGATCAGCATCGGGGCCACGATCCGCAGGCCGTCGGAGAGCAGCCGCGCGAAGGCGGCGCCGAGGTGCGGGCCCCAGACACTGGTGAGTCCTCCAATCACGACCATCGCCACGTATTCGATCGACGTGCCGATGCCGAAGTGCTCCGGAGTGATCAGCTTGGTATAGTGCGCCCACAGACTCCCGGCCACGCCGGCATAGAAGGCCGCGATGCCGAAGGCCAGGGTCTTGAAGTACAGCAGGTTGATCCCCAGGACCTGGGCGGCGTAGTCGCGGTCCCGGATCGCCATGAAGGCGAGCCCAATCCGGCTGCGGGCGAGATTGGCGGTGAAGACACCGGCGGCGACCCAGATGACGAGCAGGAGGTAGTAGAATTGCGTTTCCTCTCTGACCTTCCAGGGTCCGATCTGGGGCGAGGCCACCCCGATCGCGCCCACGCCCCCGAAGGCATGGATGATGACGTACTCGGTGAGAAACTGGAACGCCAGGGTGGCGATCGCGAGGTACAGGCCCTTGATGCGCAGCGAGGGCAGGCCGACCAGCGCCCCAAACAGGAAACTGACCGCACCGGCCAGGGGGAGGGCGAGCGGAAACCAGAGACCCAGCCCCGGGAATGAGATGCCGAACACGTGAATCTCGCTCACCCGCGCGCTCATCCCCTGGGTGAAGAGGGCGGAGGTGTACGCGCCGATCGCCATGAACGCCGCATGGCCCAGGGAGATCTGGCCGGTGAATCCGGTCAGCAGGGTGAGCCCACATGCGCCGATGGCGAAGATGCCGATGATATTGAGCAGGAACAGGTAGTTGCCCAGCCACCACGGCGCCAGGGCGAGGACGAGGAGCAGCGCCCAAAACCCGACGCGGTAAAACCGCGTATCCAGCAGCGCCATGTCGGCGGCATATGTCGTCTTGAAATCCCCTGCGGGGCGGCGGCTCACACGAACACACCAGGGAACGAGGGAACGAGGGAACGCGGGACCGGGTCATCCCTAGGCCGGGTCTTGTTCCTGATCCCGCGATCCCGCGATCTCGCGATCCCGCCTTTACAGGCGTTCAATATGCTCCGTTCCGAACAGTCCGTACGGTCGGATCATCAGCACCACGAGGATGACCACGAACGCGGTGACGTCCTTGAAGCCGTAGATGATGTGGGCGTCGATGTACCCGCCGGCGATAGACTCGATCACCCCGATCGTCAGTCCGCCGACGATGGCGCCGGGGACGCTGTCCAGCCCCCCGAGGATCACCGCGGCCAGCGCCTTGAGGCCGACAACCCCCAAGGCGAAGTTCACTCCCAGCCACAGTCCCAGCAGGATGCCGCCCACCGCGGCGGCGATCGCGGCGAACGCCCAGGCGTAGGCGAAGACCCGGCGCAGGCTGACCCCCAGCGTCGACGCGGTGAGCTGTTCGTTGGCCGCCGCCCGCATCCCGATGCCGATCAGCGAGAACCGAAAGAACACCCAGAAGCCCACCAGCAGGACCACCGCGGTCGCCGCGCTGTACACGCCGACACGCTGGATCGGGATGCCGAGGATGGCGACCACCCCTCCGGGCACCACCGGCGGGAACTGCCGGGTGTCGCCGCCCCACAGACCCACCATCAGCCCCCGCACGATGTACCCCAGTGCCAGGGTGACGATGATCACCGAGAGCAGCGGCTGGCCGAAGAGCGGGCGCATGATCGCCCGCTCGATGAGGAATCCCAGTGCCGCGGCCGCCAGCAACGTCAGCAGCACCGCGAGCGGGAATGGGACCATCCCGGTCAGGGCGATCGCGAGGTAGCCGCCGAAGAGGACCAGTTCGCCGTGCGCGAGATTCAGGATCTTGGTGGACTTGTACAGCAGCGCGAATCCCAGCGCGATCAGCGCGTAGATACTGCCGACCGCCAGGCCGTTGAACAGGCCGCCCAGCACGAACTCCGTCAATGCTCGACGCTCCGGATGTGCAGGGTCGTGTGCACCTCGACCGTACGGCCGTCCTCGTACGTCACCACGAACGTCGTATCGTAGGTGGGCAGGCCGCCGCAGATGGCGGCGATCAGGCCCTGGTAGCGCTCCGAGATGAAATGCCGCCGCAGCTTCCGCGTCCGCGTCAGCTCGTCGTCGTCGGGATGGAACTCTTTGTACAGCGAGACAAAGCGGGACAGGCGCCACTCCGGCCGCAGCCGCCGGTTGGTCTGCTCGACGATGCCGTCCAGCAGCTCCAGGACCTGGGGTTTTTGGGACAGGTCGGCGTAGGACGTATACGCGATCCCGCGGTCCTCGGCCCACTTCCCGACGCTGCGCATCTCGATGTTCAGGATGGCCGCCAGCATCGTCCCCTCCGGGGAGGCGATGACCATCGCCTCCGCCACGTACGGCGTGAACTTCAGCATCGCTTCCACGACCCAGGGGCTCATTTTGGTCCCGTCCGCCAGCATGATCACGTCCGACATGCGGTCGAACATGATCACGTCCCCGCTGGGGTCCAGGGTGCCGTAATCCCCCGTGTACAGCCACCCGTCCCGCAGCGCCTTCGCGGTGCCTTCCGGGTTGTGGTAGTACCCGCGGAACACGCTGGGACTGCGCTCGACGATCTCCCCGTCGTCGGTGATCCGCACGTCCGTGTTCGCGATCGGATAGCCCATGGTCCAGAAATGCACCTGCCCGTCGCGGTGCACGCACGAGATGCCGGCGATCTCGGTCTGGCCGTAGATCTGTTTGAGGTTGACGCCCAGCGAGTGGAAGAACGTGAAGTAGTCGGGGCCCAGCGGCGAGCCGCCGTTCCAGGCCACGCGCATGTGCAGGAACCCGATCTTGTCCAGGACCGGGCGGAACACCAGCCGGTGTGCGATCCAGCGGGCGGTGCGCAGCCACCATGGCACGGGTAACTGCTGTGCGCGGCGGTCCACGACCCGACCGCCGATGCGCAGGGCCCAGCCGTAGACGCGGCGGTGCAGCCAGCCGGCGTCGAGCATCCGCACGGTGACCGCGGTGTGCAACCCTTCGTAGATCCGCGCGGGGGCGAAGGTGAACTGCGGGCCGATCTCGCGGAAATCGCGCTGGGCCGTTTCGGGTTCCTCCGGGAAGTTCACCGTGAATCCCACCAGCTGATGCAGCGTGGTGGAGATCATGACCTCGCCGATCCAGGCGAACGGCAGGTAGGACACGAACTCATCGCCGGAGTCCAGGTGCGCCTCGCGCTGATGGAAATTCTCTCCCTGCGCGATCAGGTTGTCATACGACAGCATCGCCAGCTTGGGCAGCGCGGTGGTGCCGGAGGTCTGGCAGAAGATGGCAATATCACCGCCGCGTCCCTGATCAACTTCGGCATCGAACAAGTCCGGCATCCGGTCATGCAGCATCCGTCCGCGCGCCTGGACCTCGCTGAAGCTCAGCAGCTTCGGGTGGGCGTACCGCCACATGCCGCGCCGGTCATCGACGACGACATGCCGGAGGTGAGGGAGGCGGCGTTCCATCTCCAGCAGTTTGTCGACCTGCTCCTGGTCCTCGCAGAAGACGATCCGCGCCTCCGAAAACGCCAGCAGCTCCGCCAGTTGGTCACTCAGGCTGTCCTGGTAGAGGCCGTAGGTAATGCCGCCCATCGCCTGCGCGCCCAGTTCGGCGTAGAACAGCTCGGGACGGTTGTCGCCGATGATCGCCAGTGCCTGCCCGCGGGCAAAATCCAGCGACTTCAGGCCGAGTCCGAAGGCGCGCGAGTGCGCGAGATACTCGCGCCAGGTGATGGCCTGCCAGATCCCGAGATCCTTTTCGCGGAAGGCCACGCGGTCCCCGAAGGCGTCCGCGTTCGCCCGCAGCAGTTTGGGCAGGGTGTCGTCGATCCGCACCGGCTCCGCGGCCGGGCGGCGGGGGAGGGGGCGTTGGAGCACCGAGCGCGCGGCCATGGTCAGTGCACGGCGGGGGCGTCGCCGATGTAGGCGGTAATCACGTCGGGATTGCGCTGCACCTCGGCCGGCATCCCCTCGGCGATCTTCTTGCCGTAGTCCATGACGATGATGCGGTCGCAGAGGTCCATCACCACGCCCATGTCGTGTTCAATGAGAATCACCGGGACGTGCCGCACTTCCTTCAGCTCGAGGATGTAGCGGGCCATGTCGGCCTTCTCGTCCATGCTCATGCCGGCCATCGGCTCGTCGAGCACCAGCAACCGGGGCTCCATGGCCAGGGCCCGGCCCAATTCCACCTTCTTCTGCAGGCCGTAGGGGAGGTCCGCGACGCGGTGGTCGCGCGCGTACTCGATTTCCAGAAAGTCGATGATCTCTTCCACGGCCCGCCGGTGGGTGAGGTGCTCGCGTTCGGCCCGTCCCGCGTACAGGCCGCAGGCCAGGACGCCGGCGCGCATGCGGATCACCCGACCGGTCATGATGTTGTGCAGGACGCTCATGCCCGGATACAGGGCGATGTTCTGGAACGTGCGCGCGATCCCCATCGCGGCGCGGGCGTGCGGCGGCAGGCGCGTGATGTCGGTGCCCGCGAACACCAGCGTGCCCCGGGACGGATGGTAGAAGCCGTTGATACAGTTGAGCACGCTGGTCTTCCCGGCACCGTTGGGGCCGATGATGCCGAGAATCTCCCGCTCACCGAGCGTGAACTCGACGCCCGCGATCGCGTGGATGTCGTGGAAGTGCAGGTGCAGATCGCTGACACGCAGGACGGGTCCCATTTTGCAGATAAACTTTTGATGCGTCTCGCTAGATGCCCTTTCTAGCCAAACGGTTTGTACGCGCCAATGTCTCTAGGCAGGTCATGACGTAAGATTGAATGCTGCTGTAGGGAATTCTTTTCGCCCACTGCCTGGCTTTCGAAAAGCTGAATTCCGGGCCTAAATTTAGCTCTGGAAAATACCGGAAGCGTCTTCCGCGTCGACTCGAAAGATACAAGCTATCAACAAGCGCTTTCTCCGGATTCGCGATGAGGAAGTTGGTACCGCCGCGGTTCCATTCAAAGCCGTCGAATAGCGATGGTTGTAGCCTGTGGAACGAGTAAGTACCGAATCGTGTTCTTGTCAGTTTCGATCTACCGATTGTAGCGACGAAGATCACCTGAGGAATCTGGTCGATCAGGCCATGGAGATGCATGGCAGAGAGGAAAGATATGTAAGCAGGATTCGGGAGCGCGAGGACCATTGCCAGGCCGAACGGTGAAAACCTTGGGTCATTCGGTTGGCACCATACCCCTCGGTGGACACTCTGGATCAAGCCTCGTCGATGTGCCCGGCGAAGCATGTGGGCAGCCGATTGAATCGAAATACCCGTCACCATAGCCATTTCTCTGGTTGTGAATGCGGGTCTTCCGATGACACGAATCGCCTGAGTGAGAGACAAGTCAGCCATTTAGATCGGGTCCAACGTCGAGTAGCTCCAGCACCCGGAGTTGAATGCTCTCCCATCCTGACCTCGATCCATATGCTTGCTGATCATCCGGCCCAAGATAGCTGACGACGGTATCGGAGTATTCATCGAATCGCATTTGGTGAATCGTTTCACTCACCCTCTTTAGATCGATCGTGCTCAGCCCGGCGGTCAGTGAGGTATCAGATTCTTCGATCTGAGAACTTAGCACGTAGAGGTCGAACACATCTCTAGCTTGGCTTTCCTTTCGGGATAGGAGTGCCTGAATTTTCTGCCTTGCCGCAACGACTGCAGGATAGTGGGGGGCAATGAATGGAGGAAGCCTGTACGGGTATAGGACCGACGTCGATATGGGTTCATTCAGGATTGGTGAGTCGAGACCCCGACGCGACAGTTCGACTTTCGTGAATAGATCTTCGCCTGCATTTGAAATGAGATGAACCTTGAACCGTTGAACGGTCTTCGTCTGCTTTGCCCTGGACATGTCCGGGGGCTGAATCCGATCGATACCATACATGCGCAGGGTGTCCACAAAAACTGTGGAATCAAGAACACCGAGCACCCTTTCTTGAACTCGATGGACGGCTTCAGTTGGCGCGATGTCGAGATCCATATCTTCTGAATAGCGAATGCTCCCAAAGAAGAACCTGAGGTTGCTGCCACCCTTCAAGGCAATCTTTGAGACGGGAAACTTTTGTATGAGGATACGGAGAAAGACAAGGTGAAAAATCTCTCGCTTTTGAAGTGGAGAAGTAACTGTCATACACTCTTGTTCCTAGGAGTGGGTCTCTGAAACTCCTAGGAGGCATTATTGCATATAGTTGCCGAATATGTCAACTATCGGCACTAATGTTTCACCACCACCACCACCACCACCACCACCACCACCCACTTCGCGATCCGCAGCCATGGTAGAAACCGTTGTCTATAGGAAGGAGGAACTCCGCCCCCAAGCCCAGCGCCTGGCCGAGCAGGAGGCCGCTCTTGCCGCGATGGTCGCCGCGGCGGCCCCGGCGGCCCCCGCGCTGGCCGAGCAGCTCGCTGCCGCGGGGCTTGCACCAGCGGATATCACGCTGGAGCGGCTGGCCGAGGTTCCCGTCACGCCGAAAGCAGACCTGCCCGCGTTCCAGGCGCGCCGGCCGCCGTTCGGCGGGTGGCTCGCGGTGCCGGTGCGCGGTCTCCGCCGGGTCTTCGTCTCGCCGGGACCGATCTTCGACCCCGAAGCCGGAGGCGAGGACTACTGGGGGTTTGCGCCGGCCCTATTTGCGGCCGGCTTCCGCGCCGGACAGTTGGTCTTGAACACCTTCTCGCACCACCTCACGCCGGCCGGGTCGATGTTTGACGGCGCGCTCGGCGCGCTAGGCTGCGTCGCGGTGCCTACCGGGGTCGGCAACGTGGACATCCAACTCCGGACGCTGCTGGATCTGCACGCCGAAGGGTTCGTCGGCACGCCGAGTTTCCTGGCCGCACTGCTCGAGCGGGCGGCGGACAGCGGCGCCCGCTCACCGCTGGAGGTGGCTGTTGTGTCGGGGGAACCCCTCGCCGAGTCGCTCCGCAGCACAGTCGAGGACCGGCACGGCCTGCGGGTGAGCCAGGTCTATGCGATCGGCGACATCGGGCTCATCGCGTACGAGTGTCCGGCGCGCAATGGGCTGCATGTCGCGGACCGCGCCATCGTGGAACTAGTCGATCCGACGACCGGCGCGCCGGTCCAGACGGGACATCCCGGCGAAGTGGTCGTCACCTTCCTCAGCGAGACGTACCCGTTGCTGCGGCTGGGGACGGGCGACCTCTCCCGCCTCCTGGACGGGGACTGTCCATGCGGCCGCACCGCCCCGCGAATGGAGCGCATCCTGGGCCGGGTGGGCGACGCCGTCAAGGTACGCGGGATCTTCCTGCATCCGTTTGATCTGGAGCGGGCGGTCGAGAGATATCCAGAGATCGTCCGCTACCAGGCGGTGGTGACGCGGTCGGGGCATGCGGACGAGTTGACCGTCTCGGTAGAACGTGCGGCAGGCGCCCTTTCCGATGACGACCGTCTGCCGGATGCGATCGCGGCGGCGGTCCGGGAGCACACGCGCCTCCGGGCCACGGTGGGCATCGTGCCCGCCGGCACAATTCCGGCGGATGCGAGACGGATCGAGGACCGGCGGAGTTGGGAATGACCGGGTGCCTGTTTTGCAAGATCGTCGCCGGGGAGATCCCCGCCCAGCGGGTCTATGAGGATGACGTCGTGATCGCCATCCGCGACATCAACCCGCAGGCCCCCGTGCACGTCCTGATTCTCCCGCGGCGCCATCTGGCCTCGGTATCGGAGATCGAGGGCGCGGATCCGGAGTTGATGCACCGCATCGGCGTGGCCGCCGCAACCCTTGCCGCCCAGGAGGGCATCGCCGAGCGCGGCTACCGGCTCCTCACCAACACGGGTCCGGACGGCGGGCAGGCCGTCGCGCACCTGCACTTCCATCTGCTGGGGGGGCGCGCCATGGGCTGGCCCCCCGGCTGAAAAGTGGATGGCGCGATGGGACAAGCGGCGGCGTGCACGGTAACGTACCATGGGGAGGTCTCCGAGGGCAACGCCTTCCTGGAAACGGACGGGTTGATCTTCCGCGGGACGTTCCGGCTGTCGATTCCCTATCGGGCGATGCAGTCGATCCGTGCGGTGGACGGGGTGCTGACGATCCGGTTTCCCGGGGGCCCCGCGTCGTTTGCGCTGGGCCCGCAGGCCGCGCGGTGGGCCGACCGCATCCTGCATCCCAAGTCACGGATAGACAAACTCGGCGTGCGGCCGGGTCAGCGTGTGGCGGTGTTGGGCGTGACCGATCGTGGGTTCCTCGGCGAGCTCCGCGCCGTCGCCGGGCGCACCGCGCCGGGACGCGCGGGCATGGATGCCGCGCATGTGTTCCTGCAGGCCGACAGTCAAGTGGATCTACGCCGTCTGGGCCGCGCGGCTCGCATGATCGCTCCGGACGGGGCGGTGTGGCTCATCACCCCGCGCGCGGTGCGCTCCGTCACCGAAGCCCATGCGTTGGCCGCGGGCCGTTCCGCCGGGCTGACCGACGTCAAGGTCGTCAGGTTTTCCGACACGCAGACGGCCCACAAATTCGTGATTCCGCGGTCCGCGCGCCGCCCATCGTAGGTTCCCCGTCTGTTGTATAATGACAACAGTTTCGGATCCTCCACGGGGTCCGAGCCCCTGCGTGGTGCGCCCGCGCCCGGGTCTGGTGTGAGAAGGGGTGGAAGACATGACCGAGGTTCGCGTCGGGAAGGACGAAAGTCTGGACAGCGCCCTGCGCCGGTTCAAGCGGCAGGTCAAGCGTTCCGGGATCCTCTCGGATGCCAAACGTCACGAGCATTACGAGTCGCCGTCGGCGAAGCGCAGGCGAAAGATCGCGCGCCGTCGCCGGCGGGGAGGAGCGTAGGCCGCCGGTCCGTGTGAAGCGTGCTGAAGGGGGATGGATCATCCGTCCCCCTTCAGTCATTCCTGGAGTCCCGCCTCCTGATCGCATGACACTCGCCCAGCGACTGCACGCCGACATGCAGCGGGCCCTGCGCGCCGGGGATGCCCTCCGCGTGTCCACCATCCGTCTGGTCCGCGCCGCCGCGCAGAACCTGGAGATCGAGCGCGGCGGGCCGCTCACCGACGAGGACTTCCAGGGCGTGATCACGCATGAGGCCAAACGCCGGCGCGAGGCGATCGAGGCGTTTGCGAAGGGGGGACGGGACGACCTCGTCCAGAAAGAGTCGCTGGAACTGGCGATTCTGTCCGAATACCTTCCCGCGCAACTCTCGGAATCCGAGCTCAGGGCGATCGTCGCCGCAACAGCCGCTGCGGTCGGCGCGCACAGCGAGCGGGATACGGGGAAAGTGATGGCCGCAGTGATGCCCCAAGTGAAAGGACGCGCCGACGGTGCCGCCGTAAACGCGCTGGTCCGCGAGTGGCTCCGCGAGCGGGCGCCCCAGTAGCGATGCCGGCCCGGCGAGGTCGTAAGCCGGTCAAACAGGCCCGCAGCGCCGGAGGGGTGGTCTTCTCGCGGGACACCGGCGCGCCGCGGATTCTCCTGCTGAAGCACGAGAGCGGAAAGTGGATGCTCCCGAAGGGGACCATCGAGTCCGGAGAGACGCCCGAGGAAGTCGCGCTGCGCGAGGTGCGGGAAGAGACCGGGCTGTCCAACGTCCGGGTCGTCTCGGATCTGGGCGAGGAGCGCTACTTCTTCTTCTGGCGGTCGGAAGACACCTATTACGATAAGACCGTCCGGTACTATCTGCTGGAGTTCCTCGGCGGGGAAGAGCCCGTCCCGCAGACGGAAGAGGGATTCGTGGCCTGTGAGTGGGCCTCGCTGGACGAGGCGCTGGACCGCATCAAGTACAAGGAGACGCGGGAAGTCGTCCGCCGCGCCAAGGAACGGCTCGAGCAGGTGGTATCCCCGTGACCCTGCCCCCCGACGCCGACCGGCTCGTCGCCGACACGCTGGATAAGTATGGCCGGTTCATCAATCCCGGGTTGGTCAAACTCTATCGGTTTGCCAACGCGCTGACTATGGAGTGGGATGCCCAGGGCGCGGTGATCAGGGATGTCCACGGCAAGGAATACCTCGACTGTTCCGGCGGCCCGGCGGTGTTCAACGTCGGCCACCGGCATCCAAAGGTCGTCGCAGCCGTGAAAGCACAGCTCGACCGGATGCCGATGTCGGTCCGCGCCATGCCGCGGCGGCCGGAGGCCGAACTGGCCGCCCTGCTGGCCGAGATCACCCCCGGCGACCTGCAGTACACGTTCTTTGCCAACAGCGGAACCGAGGCCAACGAAGGCGCACTGAAACTGGCCCGGCTGGCAACCGGGCGCACCGAGATCGTGGCGGCCGTCGGCGCGTTTCACGGGAAGACCATGGGCGCCCTGTCGGCGTCGGGCCGCGATCAGTACAAGACGCCGTTTCTGCCGCTGGTTCCCGGGTTCACCCACGTCCCGTTTGGCGATCTCGGCGCCATCGAGCGCGCCGTCGGTGCGCGGACCGCCGCGGTGATCCTGGAGCCGATCCAGGGCGAGGCCGGGGTGATCATTCCCCCCGATGGCTACCTGCCGGGTGTCCGCGCGCTGTGCGACCGGGTCGGGGCGCTGCTGATTCTCGATGAGGTGCAGACCGGGTTCGGTCGCACGGGGGCCATGTTCGGGTGCAATCACTGGGGGGTTACCCCCGACGTGCTGACCATGGCCAAAGCGCTGGGCGGCGGCGTGATGCCGATCGGGGCGTTCACGGGCCGCCCGGGTCTGTGGAAAGCGCTGGAACGTAATCCGTATCTGCACTCCTCGACGTTCGGCGGCAACTCGCTGGCCTGCGCGGCCGGCATCGCGACCATCGGTGTGATCCGTGAAGAAGGGCTGGTCGAGCGCGCCCGGGAGTTGGGGGACTACCTGCTGGTCGCTCTGCAAGGGTTGGCCCGCAAGCATCCGTCGATGGTGAAGGGCGTCCGCGGCAAGGGACTGCTGATCGGCGTGGACTTCACTGATCCCGACATCGTCTTGCTGGTGACGGCCGAGGCCTTGGCTCGCGGGGTGATCGTATTCTACAGTCTGAACAACCCCGCCACCTTCAGGATCGCCCCGCCGCTGATCATTACGAAGGACCAGCTCGACACCGCCGTGACCGCCCTCGATGGGGCGATCGAAGCGGCCGCGAGCCTGCTGGCGGAGATGACAGCAGAGGTGGAAGCGTAGTATACTTCGACTCGAGCGATGACGGGGCTCGCCACCCCTGAGCACTCATGGAGGGACGATCGTCGATCATCGTTCGTCGATCGTCGTAACTGAGTCGGGTCCGCCCGAGACAGCGGACAAAGCGCCACACGATTCTGCCGGGTCGTTATCGATGAACGACAATCGATGAACGACGAACGGCAGTCGATGTGGAAGATGGGGTGGTACCGCGGGAGCGCGCCTCTCGTCCCTGGGACGGGGGCGTGTTCGTTTTTCTGAGGTGAAGATGATGCGCGCGCATCCAACCTGGCAGGCCGTCGCCGATCAGTTCCTGGAGTTTTTTGAGGAACGCGCTCACACCGTGGTCCCAAGCTCGTCGCTGATTCCGGCGAATGATCCGACGCTGCTGTTCGTCAACGCCGGGATGGTGCAGTTCAAGGATACGTTCTTGGGTCTCGAACCGCGCTCATACCGGCGTGCGGTGACGCTGCAGAAGTGCATGCGGGTCCAGGGCAAGCACAACGACCTCGAGAACGTTGGCCCCAGTCCCCGCCACCACACGTTCTTCCTGATGCTGGGCAACTTCAGCTTCGGGGACTACTTCAAACGCGAGGCGGTGCGCTATGCCTGGGACCTGGTGACAGGTCGGTACGGCATCGATCCCGGGCGGCTGATCATCACCATCTTCGAAACCGATGACGAAAGCGACGAGGCGTGGCGGGCGGTGGGCGTCCCCCCGACGCGCATCTTGCGGATGGGGGAGAACACCAACTTCTGGATGATGGGCGATACCGGCCCGTGCGGGCCGAATTCCGAGATCCACTATGACTGGGGTCCGGACCACTGCAGCTGCGGCCGATCGGACTGCAGCGTCGCGCTGGACAATGACTGCACGCGGTGGCTGGAAATCTGGAACCTGGTCTTCATGCAGTTCGATCAACGCCCCGACGGCTCGCGCGCCCCGCTGCCCAATCCCGGGGTGGATACCGGCATGGGCCTGGAGCGGATCACCTCGGTGCTGCAGGGCGTGAACGATGACTACGGCACCGACCTCTTCATCCCGATCATGGACCGCTTGCAGACGATCTTCGGGCACTCCGACGTCGAGCGTGAAGACCATCGCCTCGCGTACCGGGTGATGGCCGACCACGGTCGGGCGATGACGTTCCTGATCGCCGACGGTGTGCTGCCGGGGAACGAAGGCCGCGGCTATGCGCTGCGCATGATCATGCGGCGCGCGATGCGGTTTGGCCGGACCGCCGGTGGGGCGCGGCCGTTTTTGGCCGACCTCGCCCAGGCGGCGATCGCGGAAATGAGCGACAGGTATCCGGAACTGACGACCCACCGTGGGCTGATCACGTCCCTGGCGGCGGCCGAGGAAGAGCGGTTCACGAACACGCTGACCCGCGGATTGGTCCGGCTGGAGGACCTCCTGGCGGGCCTCGCGTCCCGCGGCGAGCGGACCGTCCCCGGATCCGACGTCTTCCAACTGTACGATACCTTCGGGTTCCCGCTCGAGATGACACGCGACATCGCCCACGAGCAGGGGATGGAGATCGACGAGGCTGGATTTCAGCGGGCGATGGCCGAGCAGCGCGAGCGCGCCCGGGCCGCGGCGACCTTCCGGCCGGCGGCGGACCGCCGATCTGCGGCGCTGGCCGACCTTCCCCGCACGGAGTTCGTCGGGTACGGCCGGCACGCCGCGCGGGCCACCGTGCAGGCCGTGCTGGTGAATGGAGCGCGCGTCGATGACGCGGTCGCGGGGACGGACGTGGAAGTCGTCCTGAACCGCACGCCGTTCTATCCCGAAGGCGGAGGGCAGGTCGGCGACACAGGTGTGCTCCAGGCGGCCCGCGTGGAGGTCGTTGTGCGAGATACCCAGCGCACGCCCGGCGGGGTGATCGTCCACGTGGGATCCATCGTCCGCGGCCGGCTGCCGGTGGGGATGAAGGTCCGCGCCCAGATCGACGAATCGCGCCGCTGGGACATCATGCGCAACCACACCG
The DNA here is from genome assembly GCA_036505015.1 of bacterium. GTDB lineage: Bacteria > Sysuimicrobiota > Sysuimicrobiia > Sysuimicrobiales > Kaftiobacteriaceae > DASXUC01. Next base: position 69,665 of record DASXUC010000088.1, read on the forward strand.
CGACGCACGTGCTGCACAAAGCGCTGCAGGAGACCCTCGGTGAGCATGCCCGCCAGGCTGGCTCGCTCGTGGCACCGGACCGGCTGCGCTTCGACTTCGTGCACCTGGCCCCGCTGTCGGCGGATGAGCGCGGGACCGTCGAGCGACGGGTCTATGAGCGGGTGCTGGCGGATCTCCCGGTGCGGGCGACATGGATGCCACAGCAGGAAGCGCTGGCGTCGGGGGCGATGGCGCTGTTCGGCGAGAAGTACGGGGAGCAGGTCCGGGTGGTGACGATCGATGAGTACAGCCGGGAGCTCTGCGGCGGCACGCACCTGTCTCGCACCGGGCAGATCGGGTTATTCAAGATCGTCGCGGAAGAGGGCATCGCCGCGGGGGTGCGGAGGATCGAGGCCGTCACGGGGCAGGGGGCCTACGCACGCGTGGCCGAGCAGGAACGCGCCCTGAAGGTGACCGCCGAGATCCTGAATACTACCCCCGACGAACTGGCCGAGCGGGTGCGCCGCCTGGCCGAGCGGGTGCGACAGCTGGAGCGCGAGGCGCAGTCCGGCCGGCCGGGAGGCAGCGAGGAGGAACTGCAGGCGCTGCTCCGCGGGGCGGCCGACGTCGACGGGCTGCGGGTCATCACCGGACGCTTCGATGGGGTGGGGCCCGACGCGCTGCGCGCGATCGGCGATCGTCTGCGCGCGAAAGCCACCCCGGCCGTGGTGGTGCTCGGCGGCGTGGTCGACGGCCGGGTGCATCTGATCGCGATGGTCACCAAGGATGCGGTGGGATCCGTCCATGCCGGGGAACTCGTGAAGGCACTCGCCTCGCGCGTGGGTGGAAGCGGCGGCGGCCGCGCGGACGTGGCGCAGGCCGGCGGCCGTGACCCCGAGCGCCTGGATGCGGCGCTGGCCGGTGCGGCCGAACTGGTGCGGTCGATGCGACCGGCATGACGCGCATCCTAGCGCTGGATCTGGGAACGCGCCGGATCGGCGTCGCGCTGTCCGATCCCACCCAGACGATCGCGTCCCCCCTTGAGGTGATCCCCGTGATCAGCCGCGCCCGCGTTCGTGTGCGGGTGTCGGCGTTGGTGCACACGCACGATGCCGAGCGCGTCATCGTCGGATTGCCGACCAGGCTCGACGGCACCGAGGGCGTGGAAGCGCGGCGTGCGCGTCAATTCGCCGCGGCGCTGCAGCAGGAGATCGGCATTCCGGTCGAACTGCTCGACGAGCGGCTGACCACCGCAGAAGCCGAGCGCGCAATGCTGGAGGCCGACGCCAGCCGATTCACCCGCCGGGAACGCAGGGACGCCGTGGCCGCGGCGCTGCTCTTGCAGCGGTACCTTGACGCCCACAGAGGAGAGCAGCGAACGGGGACCAGGGAACAGGAAGCAGGCCAGGGCCACGGCGGACGCTTTGAGGGCTAGACGGCTACCGGGAGACGGCGAGAGAATAGGGCCGGTGGACAAGGGCGGGATCAACTGTTCCCCGCTCCCGGTTCCCTGTTCCCGAATTCGTAGGGAGGTGTGGGGTGCCCGAGCCAGGTGAGCCGATAACGCTCGTCGATGCCGACGGAGAGTCGCACGAGTTTAGCATTGTCGATGTGATCGAGGTCAACGCTCGGCGTTACGCCATCCTGCAGCCAGCCGACGAGAACGAGGCAGCCGTGGTGTTCCGCGTGGAAGACGAGACTCTCGTGGCGATCGAAGACGAGGAAGAGTTCGACCGCGTCCTGGCCGCAATCCAGTCGTCCGATGAATTCGACGACGTCACGCTGATGGACGACGATGACGAGGATGAGGACGACGACGACGAGGATGAGGACGAGGACGACGAGGATGAGGAAGAGGACGACGGCCACGCGATGTAGGACCTCCTGACCTCGCGTGGCCCGGCCTTCCGCGCTGCGCCGCATCGCGACGGCGGCGGGAGTGTTACTCCTTCTCGCCGTCGCCGCTGGGGCGACGGTTGCCTACGTGCTCGCCCCGGTTGACCCCTCCGGCCCGCCCCGGATCATCGTGGTCCCCAAAGGGCAAACCTCCCTGCAGATCGGCGAACGGCTGGCCGCGGCAGGCCTCATCCGTGCCGGCTGGGGCTTCGCCGCTGCGGCACAGTTGAGAAGGGTCGCCACCAGGCTGCAGGAGGGCGAATACCGGCTCTCACCGGCGATGCCGCTGCTGCAGATCCTGGACACGCTCGCGCGGGGCGACGTTGTGCTGCATCAAGTGACGATCCCCGAGGGGTTCACCGCCGCAGAGATCGTCGATGCGCTGGCGGGCGCCGGCATCGGCACGCCGAAGGGACTTGCGGCACTCGTCCAGCACGGCGCGCCGACCTTTCCCTATGCCTTCCTCTCCCGGACCGCGAGCGGGTCGCTGGAAGGCTTTCTGTTTCCCGACACGTACCGCATCCCCCGTTACCTCGCCGACCGGCAGATCGTGCAACGGTTCCTGACTCGCTTTGCCGACGTCGTGGTGCCCCGCGCCCGGGCGCTGGCCTCCACGCGGCCGCTGTACGAGGTCATCACGGTGGCGTCGCTGGTTGAGCGGGAGGCGAAGATCCCTTCGGAGCGTCCCGTCATCGCCGGCGTGCTGTACAATCGCTTGGCCCGGGGGATGAAGCTTGAGGTGGACGCTACCGTCCTGTACGCGCTGGGGCGGCACAAGGACGTGGTGACGTTGGACGACTTGAAGGTGGACTCGCCGTACAACACCTACCGCTACGCCGGGCTGCCGCCGGGCCCCATCGCCAACCCAGGGCTGGCGTCGATCACGGCCGCCCTGCGCCCGGCGGACACCCGCTACCTGTTCTACGTGGCGCGCGCGGACGGGTCGCACGTGTTCTCGCGTACCTTCGCCGAGCACCTCATCGCGATCAGGAAATACCGGGGGCGGTGAGCATGTCCGACAACCGTAGCTCAGTACGGCCCGGGGTCCTCCAGAATTCGCTCCGGCGAATCTTTGCGGTGGGACTGCGCTGGGTCACGCCGGACCGGGTGGAGCCCGCGGTGGACGCCATCGATGTCGCGGTCCTCGCGCGCGCAGGCATCCGGGGCGTGATCATGGATCTCGACAACACCATCGTCGCGTGGAAGGCTCCCGCTCCGACCCCGGCCGTCGCACAGTGGGTCGCGGGGCTGCATGCGGCGGGACTGAAAGGATGCATCGTGTCCAACAACCTGTCGCGCCGCGCGCAGACCATCGCCGGCGCGCTGGGACTGCTCGTCGTGGTCGGAGCGATCAAGCCGGCTCCATGGGCGCTGCGCCGCGCGATGATGCTGATGGGCACGACCCCCGCGACCACGGTGCTGGTCGGAGATCAGCTGTTCACCGACATCCTGGGCGGGAACCTGCTCGGCCTGCAGACGATCCTCGTGGAGCCCCTCTCGCGCAACGAGTTCCCCACGACCAAAGTGGTCCGCGCCATCGAGAGAACGATTCGGACGAAGGTCCTGCGCGGGATTGCGGGATCGCGGGATCTCGGGAACAAGAACGGACTGCCCTAGTCCTGGGGTTCCCCGTTCCCGGCCCGCGCGTCGTAGTCGCGTGCCTGACCAGACAGTAGTGGGTCAATCTGGATGACCGCGGCGGCTGACCGCTCGGGGGCGGCCCCCTCGCTCCGAGTCGGGCGGCCCGGATT